>JARRQO010000012.1:0-17049 GCA_037381685.1 Deltaproteobacteria bacterium
CCGAACTGCTTGAAGCAGAGAGCGTCGGCGTATTTGGTATAGGCCTTGAAGACCGCGATCTCGGCCACCCCCACCCGGTCCTGTTCGCCGGTGCCGATGCCCACGGTGACGCCGTCCTTAACGAAAATCACCGAGTTGGAGGTGATGCCCTGTTCGACCCACCAGCCGAAGAGGAGGTCCTCATATTCGGCCGGGGTGGGCTGGCGCATGCAACGGTACTCTTTGCCCTGATGGGTGGCGGTGGCGGGTTTGAAGTCCTCTTTTTTCTGAATAAGGTTTAAGGGCGATTGCTGCACGATGATGCCGCCGTCACAGAGGCACTTGAAATCCACGTAACGATTGTGGATCAGGTGCTGGAGGCGGCCGAAGTTGGCCACCTTGATGATGCGCAGGTCTTTGGCTTTTTTGAGGAGGTCCAGGGTGCCGGATTCGAAGTCCGGGGCGGCCAGGACCTCCAGGTAGTTTTGGGATACCAGTTCGGCGGTGGCCTGGTCCAAAGGCCGGTTGAAGACCGCGGCGCCTCCGAAGGCGGCGATGCGGTCGGCCGTATTGGCCTTGTCGTAGGCCTCGGCCAGGGAGTCGGCCCAGGCGGCGCCGCAGGGATTGTTGTGTTTGAGGATTACCGCGGCGGGCCGTTCTTGCAGCCACTTGATAATATTCAAGCCGTTATCCAGGTCCGTGAGGTTGGTTTTGCCCGGGTGCTTGCCGGCCTGGACCATGGCCGCTTCATCGATGGCGGAGGTCAAGCCGTTGTTGGGGTCCAGGAAGTGACAGTCCCCGAGGGTCAGGTGGCCCCCCACCAGTTCGTAGAGCGCGGCTTCCTGGCCGGGGTTCTCCCCATAACGCAGCCCCATCTCGATGACCTCCCCCTTGGCGTCGGGCAATTTCCAGGTGCGTTTGCGGTAGACCAGTTTCTGGTCGCCGAAGCTGATGCTCATTTCCGGGGGGAAATGATCTGCCATCACCGTGCGGTACATGGCCTTGATATCACTCATATGGGTCTCCTCTGAAGGATGGTTTGCGGTATTCAGCAAAAATTCGCCGTGTAGCCTTATTGTGGCATGAGTTACCCTGCCTTGACAAGCGGCTTTAGCCTGGCGGGTTAATTTGACAGAAAGCGGGAGAAATGCTACTATAACCAACTAAATTTGTATAAATTTAAGCAGTAAATAAGCATCATTTATCCAGAAGGCGGAAAACCGCTTTTAGATGGAGATTAAGACCCTGGACCTGATAATCGGCTTGATCCTGGGGGCGGCTCTGGGACTCGGAGGCACGCTCTTAACTATCCGGATCCGCAATTGGCTGGGGAAATCCGAGGTGGGCCGCTTGCGGGCGCAAAATCGGGTTCTTTCACGCCGCCTGGTGGAGAAAGACCGGCACATCGGGCGGATGCTGACGGAAACCCAGCGCCTGGCGGAACGGCTGGGACAACAGAAGGGCGTAACCCAGGCGGATAAACCCCCTCAGATAAAATTTCATTGAATGCGGGGTAGGATAAAGTATGGGTTACAGCCCGCGGTAATCTACCCCGGCAAGCAGGAGGGCAAAGTGGCCAAAAAAGACCTTTCCGTTACCGGTGCCCTGGTGGGCGGCATGGCCGGCTGGGTGGCCGAGGTGGCCATTATGGAAGTCACCGGGCACCATGTCACTACGGGTCTGTTGGAGTTGGTGGGCGCGGTTGCAGGTATGTGCCGTTTGGACCAGCGCCTTTCCCAGTCGCTCACGGACACCCTGGAACGGGCTAAAAGCGGTCAAGACCACGACTATCAGGAAGTAAAGCGGCGCATCGAGGAGATGACCGAGGACCTGCCGGAGTTGCGCGAGATTTTAGGCAACATGGTGGATGCGGGTATTTCGGCCCAGAAGGCCTAAATGCTGGGTCTGGGTTTGCTGGTGCGCCTGGGCCGCCAGGTGCTGGCCGGACCGGTGGCCGACGCGGGGATTCTCCCGGTCGGGTACTACCGCCACTTGATCCTGGCGGCCATGGAGGAAGAGGATTTTCCCCGGGCCTTACATTATCTCAAGTGGGTCCATGAACCCCTGCTGGCGCAGATTATTGTGCTGCGCCTGCGGCTTCTGGCCGCCCGGCACCGGCGTCAGATGGGAGTCGTGCAGGACCTGTTGGGGACGGAACTGAGCAACGCGCACCGGGAACGTTGCCAGGCTTTGCTGGGCCAGGAAAACCGGGCCCTGGAAATCCTGCAAAATTATGAGGATCAGGCCCTGGCGCATCTGGAAAATTTGCCGCAACATTCGTACACCTGATACCGAGTTGCCTCGAAAGGCGTAAAATTATGGGGGGCCCGGGTGCTCCCCTTATTAAAGGCGCCTCACAGGTGTAACCCTACAAGTCGGTTACTTCACTCCCTCAGCATGACATTCCCGATAAATTCCTGGCCTAAAACTTATCAAGACGCGGTTGCCCTGCAGGAGGAGTTGCGTCAACGCGTGCAGTTGACGCCCCTGCCGCAGCCGCCCGAACTGGTGGCCGGGGTCGATGCCATCTGCGACCGGGCCGACCAGCGCATTTTCGGGGCTGTGGCGGTTTATAAATATCCTGAGCTGGAACTGGTGGAAGAAGCGGGGGTGGCGGGGGAATGTCCCTTTCCCTACCGCACGGGGCTGTTGAGTTTTCGGGAGGTTCCCATTTTGGCCGCGGCGCTGGCCCGGCTCAAGGCGCGGCCCGACGTGGTGCTGGTAGACGGCCAGGGGATTGCGCACCCCCGGGGCCTGGGTCTGGCGACGCACTTGGGGTTGGTGGCGGATATTCCCACCATCGGGGTGGCCAAAAGCCGCCTGGTGGGGGAAAGACAGGAACCCGAACGAGGGGCTGGATCTTATAAGCCGTTGATCTGGAAGGAAAAACTGGTGGGATTGATCCTGCGGACCAAAACGGGCGTAAAACCCCTTTATCTCTCGCCCGGGCACCGCATTACCCTGGCGGAGTGCCTGGAAATCACGCTGGGATGCGTCACCAGCTACCGGCTTCCCCTGCCGGTGAGGCAGGCAGATCTCCTGAGCCGGCGCCTAAGAAGTTGTTAGGCCCTTAAAACCCTCTGACCTAACCTGGTGGACGCAATCTTGTTGAAGAGCTGCTCGCGATACAAGGGGCAAACGTGATATTGCGAATTGGCGCACCCTTGCAGCTTGGGGTCCCACTCCCACCAAAGACAGCTCTTGCAAACATCCCCCATTTCCTGGTTGAGACAAATTCGTCCCGCCTCCCCCAAATTGACCATACCCTTTCTCCCCCCCTGGTTCCGTTTCTTGAAGCAGTTCTTGTTAACTTCTAGAATCGGACACCTCTTCGTCTTACATAAAACAAATTCTAATCAAAATCAAATAAATAATTTAAAAAATTTGGCTGGCTGGCGGGACTACGTTTAAGCATTAAAAAAAGGGCAAGGAGAGGATGTCAGAAAAGCCTGGCTTCCGTTCGTGTTAACTTTATAATATAATCCTTTTTCTTATATAAATGGGGGTGGTTTTGGGGATGGAGGATTTGGGCTGCCGTGACCTCGCCCACAAACAGGGTATGGTCTCCCGCGGTGTAGGTGTGGGCCAGCATCAGATCCAGGTAGGCATAGGCCTGGGGCAGGACCGGGGCGCCGCTGGGAGCGGGGAACCATTCCAGTCCGGCGAATTTATCAATTTTGCGTCCGCTCTTGAAGCCGAAGCGTTTTGCCAGTTCGGTTTGGTCTGTGGTCAGCACGTTGAGGGTAAAGATGCCGCTTTCCTTAATCAGGGTGTGGGAATAGCGGGAGGGGGCAATGGAGACCATGACCAGGAGGGGATTGAGGGACACCTGAGAAACCCAGGCCGCGGTCATGCCGTTGACTTTATCGCCCACCCGGGTGGTAACCACGTAAACCCCCTGGACCAAAGCGGCAAACGCGACCTCTTGCATCATCAACCTCCCATGGCTTAAGAAGCCGCCGGGTTTATGGCCTGGGCCTGCGGAACTTGGGGCCCGGGACGGTCAGCCGCGGCCTGCCACTCGCCGCAGATCCAGAATTTTCCCACTCCCTGGTTCAGGCGGGAGCAAAACCCCTTGTACTTGTTGGACCAGTGGCGGCAGGTGGAACAGACCTTGAGGGGACGAGGATTCGGATTCGCAGACATGGGGTTCAGAGACCTCTTTGGGGTGGCAATTGGGTGTTACCGCTGCGTCTGCCATGTTAATGGGCTTCGCGGTCCAGGTCAAGGCCGAAATGATCGTAGCCTCTGCCGGAGATATCCACGTCGCCGCCGGCGGTTTCCAGGATGACCCGGTCCCCGGGCACCATGCGGCCCAGGGGCAGGGGTGGGGGCAGCCCGGCTTTTGTGAAGGCCTGGGGCAGGAACGCCACGGTTTCCGGGGGACAGGTGAAGAGCAGAAGATAATCTTCCCCGCCGGTGAGGGCCAGGTTGAGGGGATCAAGACCGAGGGCGGGAGCCGCGGTACGTACCCGGGAAGAAATGGGAAGGGATGAAGCCGGAAGGCGGGCCCCCACGCCGCTGGCCTGACAGATATGGTACAAATCGGTGGCGACCCCGTCGGAGGTATCGATAAGGGCCGTGGCCAGCCCCTCTTGGGCCAGAAGGCGGCCGGCGGCCAGTTGGGGCCGGGGCAGAAGGTGGGCTTGCGTGAGGGGTGCTTTTAAGTCGGGAGGCAGTTCAAGGCCTTGCCGCAAGATTTCCAGACCGGCCGCGGCTTCCCCCAGGGGGCCGGTGATGAAGATGGCATCCCCCAGCCGGGCGGTGGCACGCCGCAGCATTTGGGAGGCGTGAACCTGTCCGGTCAGGGTTACGGTCACCGTAATGCCGCCGGGCGAGGCCACCGTATCGCCTCCGATAATGGGGGCGCCATATTCCCGGGCGGCCCGGGCCAGACCCGCGGCAAATCCCAGGGCCAGGCGGCGATCGCGGTCCGGCGGCCAGGCCAGGGAGAGCAGGGCATGGCGCGGTTCTCCGCCCATGGCTGCGATGTCGCTCAGGTTCACCGCCAATGACTTCCAGCCTAATTGGGAGAAGGTGGTGTAGGCCAGATCGAAGTGGACCCCTTCCACCAGGGTGTCCACGGTCCACAAGAGATAATCGGCGCCGTTCAGCGCCAGGGCGGCGCAGTCATCACCGATCCCGAGGATGACTTGCGGCGGGGCGGGGCCGAACTCCCGGGCCAAGGCGCTAATCAGGGCCGTTTCGCTTTGGGGGCCAATCTCCCGGGGCTTCATAGACGGTTATTTCCGCAAAGTATTTAGAAGCACAGGCTGGAAGGCCTGCACCACCTACCTCTCATGACTGGGGAGCATTATTCCCGGCCCCTGAGCTGGGCCAACAGCCGAAGAATCTCAAGATAGAGCCAGATGAGAGTGACCATCAGGCCAAAGGCCCCGTACCATTCCATGTATTTGGGGGCTCCCTGGGCGGCGCCCTGTTCGATAAAATCGAAATCCAGCACCAGGTTCAAGGCCGCAATGATGACCACAAAGATACTGAAGCCGATGCTGGCCCAACTATTGCCGTACATGAGCGGCATCCGGATACCGAAAAACCCCAGGACCATGGTGATGAGGTAGAAAACAAAGATGCCGCCGGTAGCCGCCACCACTCCCATCTTAAAATTTTCCGTCGCCCGGATGAGTCCGGTTTTATAGGCCATCAACATCACCAGGCAGGTGCCGAAGGTCAAGGCCACGGCCTGGATGACAATGCCTTGGAATTGAGCCTCGAGCATGGCGGAGACGCCACCGACGACCAGGCCCTCCAGGAGGGCGTAGAGGGGGGCGGTGATGGAGGCCCAGGTAGGTTTAAACACAGTAACCACGGCCACGATAAGCCCGGCGATGGCTCCTCCCATCAACCAGGGAGTCACCACCTGGGGGTTCATGGTCTGGAAATATTTACTCCAAATCCAGGATGCGGTCACCAAGACGCATAACAGGAGCAAAAGCGCTTTGGTGGCGGTTCCCTGGGCTGTCATGGCCTCTTCGGCCCGGACCCGCCCGACCGCAGTAAAAGTATTGTCGCTGAGGGCTGGATTGCCGGTCCGCATGGTTATCCTCCCAACTTTAGTAAACCTAAATAAACCTGAGTTTATCAGGATTTCCGGCCAGGTGAAATTGGAAACTGAAAATCGGCATTACCGCCGCGGTTCTGCGGCCAGTACCTCCGGCTCCACATTGGCCGCGTATTTGGCGAAATTGTCCCGAAAGAGCTGGGCCAAGTTCTGAGCGGTGGTGACATAGGCCTCGGGGTCGGCCCAGGTCTTTTGGGGATAAAGGATGGCGTCCGGCACTCCCGGACAGGTGGTGGGCACGGTCAGTCCAAAAAAGGGCTCATCATAGGTGGAAACGGCATCCAGGTCGCCGGACATGGCCGCGTGCAGCAGGGCCCGGCTGTAGGCGATTTCCATCCGATGCCCCACTCCGAAGGGCCCGCTGGTCCAGCCGGTGTTTACCAGCCAGCAGGTAGGCTTGTATTGCTTGATTTTTTCCCGAAAGAGCTTGGCGTAAACTTCCGGGGACAGAGCCAGAAACGGCGCGCCGAAGCACGTACTGAAGGTGGCCTGGGGTTCGCTTATGCCCCGCTCGGTGCCCGCTACCTTGGCGGTATAGCCGCTCAAGAAATGATATGCGGCCTGCTCCGGGGTCAGCCGGGCAATGGGAGGCAGGACCCCGAAGGCGTCGCAGGCCAGCATGAAGATGTTCCGGGGATGATCGCCCATGCCGGAGCGCACGATATTCTTCAGATGGGTAATGGGATAAGCGGCCCGGGTGTTTTCGGTGAGGCTGTCGTCATTCAGGTCCAGGCGGCGGGAGGCCAAATCGATACCCACATTTTCCAGGATGGTGCCAAAGCGGCGGGTGCATTCATAAATTTCCGGTTCAGCCGCGGGGTTCAAGCGGATCACCTTGGCGTAACAGCCCCCTTCGAAATTAAAGATGCCCCCCAAACCCCAGCCGTGCTCGTCATCGCCGATGAGCTTGCGCGCCGGGTCCGCGGAGAGGCTGGTCTTGCCGGTCCCGGAGAGGCCGAAGAACAGAGCGGTATCACCGCCCTTGTCCTTATTGGCGGAACAGTGCATGGACAACACTTCTTTTTGGGGCAGGTAGTAATTGAGGATGGTGAATACCGATTTTTTAATCTCCCCGGCATAGGAGGTGCCCCCGATAATGATGAGTCTCCGGGCAAAGTTAACGATCACAAACGCTTCGGAATTGGTGCCGTCCAATTCCGGCACCGCGTGAAAATTGGGGCAGCTGATTATGGTGAACTCCGGGGAGTGACTCTCCAACTCGGCTTTATCCTTGATCTGGACAAACAGGTTGCGGGCAAAAAGGCTTTGCCAGGCCTGAGTGGTGATGAGGCGGATGGGCATGCGGTAGGCCGGGTCGGCCCCGGCATAGCAATCCTGCACAAAAAGTTCTTTTCCTTGCAGGAAGGCCAGCAAGCGGTAGTGAAGGAGATCGAATTTCTCTTCCGTCAAGGGCTGATTATCAAGATCCCAGGAAATATGATGGGCGCTGGAAGGCTCTTTGACAATAAATTTATCCCGGGGCGACCGGCCGGTATAAACGCCGGTGCGCACCACGATAGGTCCCAGATGGGCGATGAGACCTTCACCCCGGGAAACGATATGCTCATAAAGGGCGGACGTGGGTGAATCCCAATTAACTGCTTTGACATTGCGAATGCCGTGAGTTTCCAGACTTTTTTCCATTACGGCCCCCTGGCTTTTTCGGCGTCTGAGCGGCATTATCTACCCATAGGTCCCGGGTTTCTAACCGGTTTGCGGCCCCGGGTCCAGCTCGGCCTCGCCGGTTTGCTCTTTTAACTTGATAAACTTATCTCTGAATCTATGGTCAGTGGATAAATCCGGAGAAGCCAGGACGCTTTTAATCAAGTAGGCATTGATGAATATTTTGTTTTTCAAATATATATAGGCTGAAGCCTCGTGGTGATCACCATGGCCATCTGTCTTCAAAAGGACCTGCTTACCCAAAATCCGCTTCCGCAGATAATCCCGGGCCTCCCCGGGGCGGTCGATCCGCACTCCGAGGAATCTGACCCTATGGCCGTTATCCAGCCTGATGGTCTGCCCATCAATAATCTCGGTCACCTTATGGAGATTAACCGGCTTTTTTTGCGGCCGGGTGGCCTCCTGTGGGACTGTCGCATCGCGGATTGCCGGAGTATATTCGATTTGCGGCAGATCCTCAATGCCTTTATCAGCCTTGATTATTTCAATTTCGTTATGAAACCATAAGGGCTCATTGCCGCTGATTTTATCATGAATTATTTCCAAAAAATCCGGATTGATCTCATACCCCATGGCATTCCGACCCAAATCCAGGGCCGCCTTGGCAGTGGTGCCGCTGCCTAAAAAAGGGTCCAGCACCGTGTCGCCCTGAAAGGTGAACATGCGGATCAACCGCCGGGGCAGCTCCTCGGGGAACATAGCTTCATGCCCAACCTGCCTGACCCCCCCGAAATACCAGTGCCCCGCAAAGTATTCCTTCCACTCTTCCTTGGTCAGGCAAGAAGCCGTCTTGATTTCCTTGGAGACGGTTTTACCCGTTCCCGGCTTTCTGAAAATATGGATAAACTCGTAATCGATTTCCACGATGCCGTTGGGGGGGTAGGGGTAAGAGCCCATAATCGTGGCCCCACCGGTAGTATTCATGGTAGTTTTTTTCTGCCAGATTATGGAGCCCATAAAATCGAAGCCTAGATGTTCACCTTGAGCGATGAACTCAGCATGAAGCGGAATGACTTTATACCGGCCGTACACACTGGACCGGGCGAATTGGTCGCCAATGTTGATGCAGAGACGAGCTCCCTCCCGGAGCACCCGGAAGCATTCCCGCCAGGTATGGTAAAGGTCCTGGAGATATTCGTGCAGGCTCTGGCCGTAGCCGATCTGGCCGGGGACGCCGTAATCCTTGATATGCCAGTAAGGCGGCGAGGTCACCACCAGGTCGATGCTGGCGTCGTCCACTTCGGCCATGCTCCGGCTGTCGCCGATAATTATTTTTGCCAGCTTACTCAAAGATCAAGCTGCCCTCTTTGGAAAGGTTGCCCGTTTTATATCACAGGCGGCACCCCGGTGCCACTATTCCTTAAAGGGATTGGCGGTAGGGCTGGGGGGAAAAGGGGTGAGGGCAGCTACGCTTAGCCCCCCAAAAACGCTTTACTCCATCTCAACCTACTTCGCCAGCATCTTCAGGCTCTGGCGCAGCAGGTCTTCCAGGGTGCCCGCGCCGTTCGCCCGGGCGGCCTCCAGGGCCTTTTCCGCCTGATTTTTGGGATAACCCAGATTGAGCAGGGCGGAAAGGGCGTCGGCGATCAGGGTCTCCTTGGGAGAGGCGGGCCGGGGCCGCCGCACCCGGGGCAGCTTATCTTTCAACTCCAGCACGATCCGGGCCGCAGATTTCTTGCCGATTCCGGGAATGCCGGCCAAACGCTTGTCATCCCCCTGCATGAGGGCCTGGGCGAACTCTTCGGGATTGATGCCGCTTAAAATGTTCAACGCGGTGCGGGCCCCGATGCGGGGGATGCTCAAAAGCTGGAGGAAAACGTCCTTCTCGTCCTGGGTCCCGAAGCCATAGAGCTGCAGGGCGTCTTCCTGTAGGCGGGTGTGAATCTGCAGGGAGACCGCAGCCGGCGGTTCAGGCAGGGCGTAAAAGGTGGACAGGGGAATCTGGATCTGGTAGCCCACCCCCCGCACCTTCACCAGAATCAGGCCCGGGGATTTTTCCATAAGTTCGCCTTCCAGATAGCCGATCATGATGCCACCTGCGGCCAGCGGCTGTGGAAGAGGTGGCACATGCCCACCGCCAGGGCGTCGGCCGCATGTTGGTTCACCACCTGGATTCCCAACAACTGCCGCACCATAAGCTGCACCTGGTCTTTGGAGGCCTGGCCGTAGCCCACCACCGCCTTTTTCACCACCAGAGGGGAATAATGAAAAATGGGCACCTGAGCCCGGGCCGCCAGAAGCAGGATTACGCCCCTTACCTGTCCCAGGGTAAAAGCGCTGTGAACATTGGTGGCCAGGAAAATCTCCTCCAGGGCGATGGCGTGGGGGCGATGCTGCTGAATTAATTCTGACAGACCGTCAAAAATCCGACAGAGGCGAACTTCCAACGGGGGCCGGGAACCGGCATTGATGCTGCCGGAGGCCAGGTGGAGAATCTGGTTCCCCTCCCCCTCGAGGACCCCAAAACCGGTATGCCGGGAACCAGGGTCCACTCCCAGGATTACCGGGCTCACATCAAGGCCTCGAGCAACTGGTCCGGAATGTCGAAATTAGCAAAGACGTCATTGACGTCGTCGTGTTCCTCCAAGGATTCCACCAGCTTGAGCACCTGCTGGGCGGATTTTTCTTCATCGATGCGTATAGTGGTTTTGGGGCGCAACTGCACCTCCGCCAAGTCGGGCTTCAGCCCGTGGGCTTCCATGGCCTCCTTGACCTCCAGGAAGTTGGCCGGATCGGTGAGCACTTCAAACTGGCTTTCGTCCTCCTGCAGATCTTCGGCGCCGCATTCCAGGGCGGCCTCCATGAGTCGGTCTTCGTCCAGGCCTTTCCGGTCGAAGACAATGACGCCCTTTTTATCAAACATCCAGGCGACGCAGCCGGGCTCCCCCAGATTGCCGCCATATTTGGTAATGAGATAACGGACGTCGGACACGGTGCGGTTCTTGTTATCCGTGAGGGACTCCACCATCAGGGCCACCCCGGCGGGACCATAGCCCTCCAGGGTGATTTCTTCCAAAGCGGCCCCGCCCCCTTCCCCGGTCCCCCGCTTTATGGCCCGGGCAATATTGTCATTGGGCATGTTTTCTGCCCGGGCTGCGGCAATAGCGGCTCTGAGGCGGGAATTGCCCGTAGGATCGCCTCCCCCCAAGCGGGCCGAAACGGTGATCTCCTTGGCCAATTTGCCGAAGAGTTTCCCCCGCTTGGCATCCAAAGCGCCTTTTTTTCGTTTAATGGTGCTCCATTTAGAATGACCAGACATCTGGGTGAGCTCCTCCTTAACTTACTGCATGGACCTGATTCCGGCAGTCGGGATTGGGATGGTAAGGCGCCGCTAGCCGGAGTGCCCTGTCTTTTTAAGACCAAGCAGGTAGATTTCCCGGCTGGCAGGGCGGGAGCCGGCCGGTTTCAGCCGTCGGCAGTTCCGGAAATTTGCTTTCAGAACCGCCATCAGGGTGCCGGTATCCGGCCCTTCGAAAACCTTGGCCAGAAAATGGCCTCCGGGGCGCAGCAGCTTCTCAGCCCACTCCCAGGCCAGAAAAGCCAGCTCCAAAGAACGCTGCTGGTCCACCTGCCGCACGCCGGTAGTCTTGGGAGCCAGATCGCTGACTACCACGTCAAAAGCCGGACTCAAAGACGTAATCGTCTTTAAGTCTAGACTTGTGAGGTCTCCGTGCACAAAGTCTAGGGGCGGCGCCAGCTCGATTTCCGGAGGATTCGCATCCACCCCTACCACCAAGCCTCGGGGACCGGTGCGGGCGGCAATATATTGGAGCCATGACCCCGGGCTGCACCCCAAATCCAGAACTCGCTGTCCCGCCTTAAAGAGATGGTATTTGTCATCCACCTCCTTGAGCTTGTAAATGGCCCGGGCGACATATCCTTCGGCCCGGGCCCGGCTCCGGTAAACGTCGGGCTGCCCAGGGCGGGGCATTTGGCTAAGATACCTATTTTAATAGAATTATTAAGTTTCTTTTAGCATAAGTTCCCAAATTTAGCAATGAAATTCCTCCTATGTCAAAAAACTGACAGGTAAAAGGTGAGGCTGGGCTGAGTTTCAGGATGAGTCCCAGAAGCTTGCGCGATTTCAGATGCTTAGAGGCTTTGCCCGAAAAAGGCCGGACAATTTTAAAAGGCTTGTCATTTTAATGAGTTAATCGCATTGTCTCGAAAGACCAATTGCCGAAACCAAGTCCTGCAACAAGATTTTGCCCAGGATTTAACGTCATAAATTGAGGCTTTTTACAGTTGGCATAATCGTTGCTCAATAAGAAGGGCAACCGCAAAGCTTAGGGGTGACCTTGGCAATACCGGACCCCTGATCCTGAGGAACCAAAAGCATGGAATCCAATATCAGCGCCGCATCTTTTCTAGCCGAACCGGACCAAATGCCCCGGAAAACCACCTCCCCTAAAGATGGGAAAAGGTCCGGGCCTTTCAGAGTTATTTCGGTTAGTTCCGGCAAAGGGGGGGTAGGAAAATCCAATATCGTGGTAAACGTCGGATTGGCCCTGGCGCAACAAGGGCTCAACGTGCTTTTGATTGATGCCGACCTGGGTCTGGGTAATCTCGATATACTCCTGGGTCTGACCCCGAAATTCACCATCCAGGATGTTCTTTCCCGGCGACGCGAGCTTGCCGAAGTCATTGTCGAAGGGCCTGGGGGCCTTAAAATCTTGCCGGCTTCTTCGGGTATTCCCGAGTTGGCGAGGTTGGATGAATTTCAAAAACTCTTTTTACTCGATGAAATGGACCATTACAGCGAAGATGTCGATGTTGTCTTGATCGACACCGGGGCTGGTATCTCTCAAAATGTCCTATTTTTTAATATTGCCGCCCATGAACGCATCCTGGTGGTGAACAACCAGCCGCCTTCCATCACTGATGCTTATGCACTGGTTAAGGTTCTTGCAACCCAATTTCGCGAAAACAGATTCAAAATTCTGGGAAACGATTTGGCCCACGGGCGGGAAGCGGAGTCGGTTTATCGCACCTTGCTCAAAGTGACGGAACGTTTCCTGGGACAGGAGATCTCTTTAGATTATTTGGGTTTTATCCCTCACGACGAAGCAATTCCCCAAGCGGTTATGCAGCAGCAGCCGGTCCTGGCTCTCTACCCTAAAGCTCTGGCCAGCAAATCTTTCTTGGCTTTGGCTCAAAGTTTGTGGGAATCACCCCGGCCGTCAAGGATTGATGGCCATATCAAATTATTTTGGCGTCGCTTTCTCTGATAGCTTTCATTGGAGCGAAAGTGGGGAAGTCATGGAAGAACCATCCTTTGTCCAGGTGAATATGGAACCTGTCCTTGATTATGGGGCCGAGCCATCGGATTCTGACTGGCAGGAAAAGATGGTCCTGCAATATGCGCCATTAATCAAATACATTGCTTCTCGACTGGCCCTGCGCCTTCCGTCTCACATTTCCCTGGAAGATCTGGTCAGTTCCGGGATTATCGGATTGATTGATGCGGTCCAGAAGTTCGATCCCTCCAAGAACATAAACTTCAAAACCTACGCGGAATTCCGCATCAAGGGTGCGATGCTCGATGAACTGCGGAGTTTGGATTGGATTCCGCGGTCCATTCGGAAAAAATCTCATCTCCTTGAAAATGCCTATGCCCAATTGCAAAAAGATCTGGGCAGGCCGGCTGAAGCTGAAGAGGTGGCTGAACTCTTGAGCCTGGAGTTAGCAGAATTTTATGAGCTTCTAGATGAAACCAAGACCGTATCCTTGGTGGCCCTGGAGGAGGGCAGGAAAAACGTTAATGGACAGATTAATTATCTTGAGCATGATCTACTGGAGACCATTCAAGACGACGAGGCCCAGGACTCATTATTTACGGTCCATTTCGGCGAACTTCAGGAAATCATGGTTCAGGCCATTGAATCTTTACCTGATAAAGAAAAGCTACTAATATCATTATACTATTATGAAGAACTTACCATGAAGGAAATCGGTCAGATCATGGGTTATACCGAATCCCGGATCTCTCAATTGCATACCCAGGCTATGTATCGCCTCAGATATAAGCTTCGGGAATATTCGCAAGAATTCTAAAACGCGGGGTAACGGGCTTGAGCGGAAGCCCTCGTCTCTAATGGCATTTTACCGGCTGATTTTCGTCGGGGTAGCTTGGCACCATTGGTATTGTTAAAGTTTTTCAGTATGTTGGCCATGGCTCACCGGTTCAAGCTAGGCTGGAAATTGAATTTAGGCGGGGAACCAATTTCGTTTTCCATTTTTCCCCAGATGAACCCCCCCTAACATTTGCCATCCTGTAAAGTCCAACCAGCAAAGTTGTTGTGGGTGGTGGTATGAAATGTTGCCAGCGGGGGCCAGCGGGCGATCTGTAAATCAAACCTGTTCTATATTATTTCAATACATCCTTCCTAGTTACCCTCTCCCTCTCCGAGTGAGCAATAGCCTGGAGTTTTCTGACCTCCCGTAACTCCCCTTCGGTGTAAAGGAGCCGCGGCAGGGGGGCCTGGCCGGATGCCGCGGCTTGGCGGGTGACTGCGGCGATCTCGTAGAATTCTTCGGGGCTGATGTCCCGGCCGCCCAAGCCGCCGATGAAGCTGGTGAGGATGGGAGCGTCTTTCTGGCCATAGAGTGCCGAGGCCAGTTCGCTGAAAAGGATTCCGCCTTTGCCCATGGAGAGATTCTGGTCGATGACGGCCACGGCCCGTTTGCCGGACAGGATTTTCCTGAGGCGCGCCTCAGGAAAGGGTCGGATCAGGCGGGGGCGCACCAGGCCGATTTTGACTCCGCCTTCGCGCAGCCGGTCCACCGCGGCCTTGGCCTTGGTGGCAAAAGAGCCCATCATGAAAAAAACCACCTCCGCGTCGTCGCTGCGGTAGGCCTCCACCGCGGGATGGTCCCGCCCGAATTCCCGGGCGAACTCCGCAGCCACCTCATCGTAGACCGCCTGGCCGTTTAAGGCGGCCAGATGCATCTCGTAACGGAAATAGGAATAAGGGGAGCCGCCCAGCACCGCCACGGCCTGGCTTACAGGGGCGCTGGCCCGGAACTTTATGGGCCCCGGGTCATAGGGTTTGATAAAGCGCCGGACTTCCTCGGCCTCCGGGATTATCACCGGCTCCCGGGTAAAGGAGAGATAGAAGCCGTCCAGGTTGACGATGACCGGCAGGTGCACCCGTTGATCTTCCGCCAGTCGATAAGCCAGCAGTACGCTGTCCAGAACCTCCTGGCAGGTAGCGCAGTGGATTTGCAGGAAGCCTGAGTCCCTAGCGGCCAGGATGTCATTGTGGTCGGGCTCCAGGGTGATGGGAGCCGAAAGCCCCCGGGAGACGTTGACCATGACGAAGGGCGCCCGCCAACCGGCCACGGTGTAAAGCATTTCCATGGCGTAGAGCAGCCCCTGGCTGGAGGTGGCAGTGAAGACCCTTATGCCGGTCGCGGCCGCAGCCCCCGCGGCAGTGAGCATGGAATGCTCGGACTCCAGCGTCACCAGCCGGCAGTCCATTTCGCCTTTATCAATCCAGGCGGACAGGGTTTCGATGATCTCCGTCTGGGGGGTGATGGGGAAGGCCGGGACATAATCCACCGCGGCCAGCCGCACCGCCCAGGCTGCGGCGCCGTTGCCCGTAAGCAGTGATCGGGGCATATAAGGCCTCCTTTAATCAGGGGTTAGGGATCGGTAAATGATTTTTCCTGGCCCCTGGCCCCTGATCCCTGCATCTTTCCTCACGCCGCCTCGTGCTCCGGGATGGCCCGGATAGCGTGCGCGGGGCAGTTGGCCACGCAAATGAGGCAGCCTTTACAGTGTTCATAATCGATCTGGGGGTAGCCTTCGGCGTTGACGCCGATGGTGCTGTCAGGGCATAGGGTGCTGCAGATCCAGGCGCAGCGGCGGCAATGGGAATAATCAATCACCGGGCGCATGGTGCGCCAGAGACCGGTGGGAACCTGGGCGCTGGTGGCCGCAGCGAAGATGGCGGGCGCCGCAGTGCCGGCATTTTCGAAGGGCAGATCGACCCATTGCGGCTTCACATAGGCCTCAGCCGGGCTTTCTGGGGCCGCAGTGACGCAGCCGGCGTGCTCCGCCATAAGATCATAGGCCGGCAAGGCGTGCTCGAGATTTCTGGCAATCAGGGCGTCGCCTAAAGGAGCAAGCTCCTCCCGGACCGCCTGAGCCAGGGACTCTCGGGAGATAACCCCCACCAGCCGGGCGGCGGCCCCGGCGCTGCTGGCGCCGACGAACTTGAGTTCGGCCAGGTCTGCCGCTTCGAGCGCTATCGGCAAGATCAGCACCGGGCCGGCAAGGTTCAGCCTTGCCTGCCAGATTTCGGGTTTTACGGCGCTGCTAATCAGGAGCACCGTGTGGTCAGTGAGCCCTGCGAGCACCCCGGCCGCCGGAATCGTGACCAGGGTCTCATCCGCCACGATAACCAGGTCAGGCCGGCGGATGACGCCGCGCGCCATGATGGGCCGGCGAGAGGCGCGAACATAGGCGAAAATCGGTGCACCCCGGCGTTCCGCGCCGTAGCGGGGGGCGTCCTGGACGTCAAAATCCTCCAGGAAGAAGGCCCGTCCCAAAATGCGGCTGGCGGTCTTCATGCCCTGGCCGCCGCGGCCATGAAAGCGTATGCGGTACATGAAGCACCCCCGAGTATTTTCCTGGCCGGTTAAAAAACCGACCAACGCTTAAAGGACATGCATTGCTTGATATTTTAAAGGATACAGGAACTAAAGGGAATTTTTATGATTTAAAAGGCTATAATAAAGCTGTATTGGAAAGTTTTGCCAATTGACAGCAAAGGTTATCGAAATATCAGGTCCGCACCATGATTATTTCAGCCAATCAACCGTATTTTTGGCCTTATCCCGGCTTCTTCTTCAAGGCGTCGCGCTCGGACGTCCTGGTCATCCTGGACAATGTTCAGTTTCCCCGAGGAACGACCTGGATCAGTAGGAATCGCTTTAAAAATAACCAGGGTTCCCTGGGGCTGACCATCCCGGTATGGAAAAAGGGTTTAGGAAAACAGCAAATTAGCCAGGTGAGAATCTGCTACGAGGGGCGCTGGCCGCACAAACACCTGGAAAGCCTTAAAAGCGCCTACGCCCATGCCCCCTATCTCAAAGACCACCTGGGTTTTCTTGAAGAGGTCTTTTCCAGACGCTGGCAAAAACTGGTGGATCTGAACCTGGCGATTATCGGCTATTTTATGGATTGCCTCCGGCTCCAAACCCGATTGGTCCTGCTCTCCGAATTGGAGGTTAAAGCCAGGGCAACCCAGCTTCTTATCGAAATCTGCCGGGTCCTGGGGGCTTCAACTTTTCTGGCCCAG
>JARRQO010000013.1:0-17017 GCA_037381685.1 Deltaproteobacteria bacterium
GGAGGCCATTGCCCATTCCCACATCCGCGACCTGGAGAGCCTGCGGGAGGCAGGAGAGGCCATCCGCGCCAAAATCATTGACCAGCCGCTGCCGCCGGAGCTTTCCCAGGCCATCGCCGCACACCTTGGCGACCTCAGGGCTGCTTTAGTGGCGGTGCGCAGTTCTGGTCTCCAGGAAGACAGCATCTTTAGCTTTGCCGGCCAATTCGAAAGCGTGCTCAATGTCCCCCTGGACCAGGTGGCACAGCGATACAAGGAGGTGATCGCCTCCCTATTCACCCCCCGGGCGCTGTATTATTGCCATACCAGCGGCTTTTCCTATCAGCAACTGGCCATGGGGGTTCTGGTCATGGAAATGGTGCCGGCCAGGATTGCCGGGGTGCTCTATACCGACGATCCCCGGGGCGGCGAGGGCGCCATTATCAACGCGGTTTGCGGGTTGGGCTCGTTAGCGGTGGGCGGCGTGGTGGAGCCGGACATCTACCGGATCGAATCGGGCCGAATCGCCGCCCAACATGTGGGCGATAAGACCCACATGCATGTTGCGGCGCCGGAGGGCGGGATTCTGGATGTAGCCATTCCGGAGGAGCAAACGGGGGCTTGCCTGAAGGAAGATCAGGCCCTGGAACTGACCGCGCTGGGTCAGAAGGTCAAGGACCACTTCGGCCAGCCCCAGGATATTGAGTGGGCCCAGGATAACCAGGGCAGGTTTTACCTGCTGCAGACCCGGCCTCTGCGGGTGAGCCGGCAGCTCAAGTCTGAATACCTGCCGCCCCGGATCAAGGGGGCCGAGGTGCTTTTGGCCAATGGCATCATTGCCTCCCGGGGCGCGGCCGCAGGTCCGGTATACCTGCTTCAGGGCGATACCCTGGATGAGGTACCCCGAGGCGCGGTGCTAATTACCACCAGGGCTTTGCCGGAATATGGGGTGGCGGTGGGAAAGGTGGCTGCCCTGGTCAGCGAGGCGGGGAGCGCTACCAGCCACCTGGCCACGGTGCTCAGAGAAGCCCGCATCCCGGCGCTCTTCGGAGCCAAGGAGGCTGGAGCCCGGCTCACTGCCGGCGAGGTGGTCACTGTGGACGCTTACTATGGCAACATTTACGCCGGCCGCGTGGAGGAACTGCTCAAGGTGCCCCGGGGTGGCGATGACGCGGTGCGTCAGAGCCGGGCTTACAAGGTGTTGGAGCGGGTCTTAAAGCACATCATCCCCCTCAATCTTTTGGACCCCCGGGCGGAGAACTTCCGGTCGGAGAATTGCCGCACTTATCATGATATCACCCGGTTCGGCCATGAAAAAGCCATGGAAGAGCTCTTCCAGGTGTCAGCCAGCCGGCTGGAGGAAGGCGGAGCCCGGCGCCTGGTGAGTAACATTCCCCTGGATCTGCAGATCATCGACTTGGGCGGCGGGCTGGCCCCCGAGGCCGCAAACCGGGTCCAGGTGGGGCCCGAGCACTTACGCTCCCGGCCCATGCTGGCCTACTGGCGGGGGGTGGCGGCCGTGGGCTGGACCGGCCCCAAACCCGTGGATCTGGCCGGGTTCATGTCCGTGGTCATGAGCACCGCCACCGACACCAACGTCCAGGAACGGCTGCACGAAAAGAATTTTGCCATCATTACCAATGATTATATGAATCTGTCCAACCGCCTGGGTTTTCACTTTGCCACCATCGAGTCCTTTCTGGGAGCCCCGGGGGAGAGCTATGTGAGCTTGACTTTTTATGGCGGCGGGGCCGAGTTGCCGCGGCGGGTGCGGCGGATTCGGTTTTTGACCCGGGTTCTGGAAGACCTGGACTTTCGGGTGGAGCCCAAGGAAGACTCCATCGTGGCCCGTATCGATGGCTATGACGCCGACGTCCTGGAAGGCAAGCTGGAAGTTTTGGGCCGCTTGATGATGGTTGCCAAGCAATTGGATATGGTGATGCTCTCCGAAGAGGCGGTGGAGCAGCATTACCGGGATTTTTCCGCCCGCCATATTCCGGCGGATTAAGACGCGATACTGAGGCCGACGTGCCCAAAGAGAAGATCGGATTTCGAAGGCTGCTGACGATCCTGGGGATCCTGGTGATAGGCCTGTTGGCCCTGGCCTTCATCCTGGGCATCCTCTCTTTGAAGCGCACCCAGGAGATTGTCTCCGACGACTTCCAGCAGCAACAGCTCATTCTAGCCAGGACCACCGCCCGGCACCTTGAGGATGGCCTGGCCTTTCTCCGGCGGGAGTTGCGGATTTTGGCCTATTCCCCCTCTATCCAATACCTGGAGGACGTGGCCTGGGCCAACCGCATGCGGGTCAGCTACGCGGAGCTCTCCAAGCTGGGGGTGACGGCCATTGAACGCATCGATTTTGCCGGAGCCGTGGCGGACAAGGCCTTTATTCTGGACGCCCGCGGCCCCCGGGTCATTCATCGGGACTTCAATGACGCGGCCGAGGTAAGGTGGGCCCGGATACCGGCCCATCGAGGCCGCATCTATCAGGGACCCATTAAAGTCCAGAGCCAGAACGGCTTCAAGGTGCCATTTATGAACCTGGCCACGCCGGTGTATGAAGAGAGTGTGGATGA
The DNA here is from genome assembly GCA_037381685.1 of Deltaproteobacteria bacterium. Classification (GTDB taxonomy): domain Bacteria; phylum Desulfobacterota; class Desulfobaccia; order Desulfobaccales; family 0-14-0-80-60-11; genus 0-14-0-80-60-11. Next base: position 2,559 of record JARRQO010000013.1, read on the forward strand.
GTCCCATCCCAAGGCCAGGGGCAAGCTGGACGGGGTGCTCATCTTTAAAATCAATGTCAGCGCCTTTGCCGCCAAATATTGCGCTGACATCCGCTCCGGGCGCACGGGCTATTGCTGGGTGATGGACAATAGAGGGATTTTCCTCTATCACCCGGAAAAAGAATTTGGCGGCCAGGACGCCTTTACCGCCCGGGGCCGCCGCAACCCGGCCATCAGTTTCGCCAAGATCAATGAGATCCAGAAAACCAAGATGTTGGCGGGAGAAGAGGGGACCTCCCGGTATATTTCCGGCTGGCATCGCGGCGTCATCCGCCAGATGGAAAAATTTCTGGCCTTCACTCACGCCAAAGTCGGACCCGACGCCCAACGCATCTGGCCGGTGGCGGTGGTGGCGCCCATTGATGAAGTATACGGCACCATTCACTCCCTGTACGTGCGGCAATTTCTCATCCAGGGTATTCTTATTTTTGCCCTGTTGTTGGCCGCAGCCGCCGTGATTTATTACGAATCCCGCTGGTCGGTGGAACTACAGTCGGAAGTGGATCGCACTACCGTGGATTTGCGCCGCAGTCAGGAACAATACAAGTCAGTGGTGGAAAATGCCCGGGACTTGATTTTTCTGGTCAATGAGGAGGGAACGTTCCTCAGCGCCAACCACGCCTTGGCCCGGCTCTTGGGGCTGCCGGCCGCAAGTATCATCAATAAAAAGATCGGCGATCTCTTATCCCCGGAAGATGCCCAGGCCATGCTCAGTTGGATCCAGGATGCGGTGCATAACCGGAAGGGCTCGGAGGTCAAGGCCACGCTGCGTCTCAAGGACCGGATCTACTGGTTTTCCACCCATTTTGTCCCCATCTTCGGAGAGGACAGCAGTTCCGTGGAGCAGGTGCTGGTCATGGCCCGGGACATCACCGACCGCCAACAGATGGAAAATCAGATGGCCCAAACGGAGAAGCTGGCCTCCATGGGCACGCTGGCCGCGGGGGTGGCTCACGAAATCAACAACCCCGTGGGCATCATGTTGGGCTTTACCGAGCTGTTGCTGGACATCCGGCCCAAGGACGGCCAGGAGCACGAGATGCTCAAAACCATTGAACGCCAGGGGCTCAATGTCAAGCGCATCGTGGAAAACCTGATGACTTTTGCCCGGCAGCCGGCCAAGCATGAGGATTTTACCGATATCAATGAGGATATTACTAATGTGGTGGAGTTGGTCAAAAACAACCTGCTGACCAAAAAGGTGGATATAGACCTGCGGCTGGCCAAGGACCTGCCCCGGGTCCGGGGGGATGCTGGAGAACTTCAGCAGGTTTTCCTTAATCTGATCAACAACGCCGTGGCGGCCATGCCCGGCGGCGGCAAACTCACCGTGATTACCAAAATCAACCCGTATAACCATGTGGTGGAGGCCGTTTTTGCCGACACCGGCACCGGCATCCCCCAGAAATATGTCGACCGGATTTTCGTGCCCTTTTTTACCACCAAGAAGGTAGGGGAAGGCACCGGTCTGGGGCTGGCCGTCAGCTATGCCATCATCACCAAGTACGGCGGTAACATCCGCTTTGAAAGCCGGGCGGCCGAAGATGGCGGCGAGGGTTCCACGGGCACTACGTTTTTTGTCACGTTGCCACCCGAATACGCGGCTTCGCCGACAACAGATGAGCGCCGCGCGGCAAACTGAGGAGGTTGTCACATGGGAAGGATTTTGGCCGTCGATGACGAATTGGATATGTTGGCCCTGCTCAAAATGATCATCGAGGGCTATTCCGACCATCAGGTCACGGTCACCAACAATCCTTTGGAGGCGTCCGAACTTCTGGAATCAGAAACTTTTGACCTGATTCTCACGGACCTGAAGATGCCGGGGATGGATGGCATGGAGATGCTGGGTAAGGCCAAAAAGCGGGACGAAGACGCCCTGGTCATGGTGATCACCGCCTACGGGTCGCTGGAGTCGGCGGAAGAGGCCATGGCTAAGGGAGCTTTTGATTTTATCACCAAGCCTTTTCGCAAGGAGCAGATTTTGCTGGCCATTGACAAGGCCATGCGCTGGCGGGAAATGGTGCGGCAGAATAAAGAAATGAAACAACGGCTGGAAGGCGCTTAACCACGGTTTCTGAGATATCACGACCGGTATTTTGGCGGCGCCCTTGGCTGGCGCTATCCAACCGAGGAACAGGCGGGTCCGCTCTTAGGTAAAAGCCGGTATGAGGAAAGGACAATTTTAATGGAATGGGTAATCTTAGCGGTCGTTGTGCTACTGTTCATTTTCTTGCGCGGCGGCGGTTGTTGAGGCAGATAATCTGTGCGGCTGGGCCAGCCGCAGTTAACCGTGCAGGTGGTTTCGCGCCCCTTACCGGTCAGACCGCAGGCAGGTGATTGGTGAGTGAGTAAGGTAAGAAGAATTGACATGAAGAAACAGGCAAAACGAGAGATAACTGGCAAAGAAGTATGGCAGCGATTAATGGAAGGCAACATGCGCTTCGTCCAGGGGCTGTTCCAGGGGCGGAATTTATTGGACTTGCGGCGCACCCTGGCCCAAGGCCAGGCGCCGGAAGCCGCGGTGCTCTGCTGCTCCGATTCCCGGGTGCCGGCGGAGATTATCTTTGATCAGAGCCTGGGAGATCTCTTTGTGGTGCGCACTGCTGGCCTGGTGTTGGACCCCATCGCTATCGGCAGTCTGGAATACGCGGTGGCGCATCTGCATGTGCCCCTGTTGGTGATCAAGGGTCACGAAAGCTGCGGCGCAGTGACCGCGGCGGTGGAGCACCCTGACGCCAAGGAGGGCCAGATCGGGGCGATTCTCGAGCAGATTTCCCCGGCAGTGGCCCAGGCGCGTCAGGATGGTAACACCGGCAAAGACCTGGTGGAAGCCAGCACCAATTTCCACCTCAAGTATTTGAAAGACACCTTACTTAAGAGCTCCGTCATCCGGGAAGCGCTAGAGGCGGGTCGCCTGGAGTTAGTAGTGGCCAAGTATTTTTTCCATTCAGGCCAGGTTCAGCCCCTGGAGTCGTCTTTCTAATCTGCATCGAGGGTCTTATACAAGTTGCGGCCAAACGGCAATTTTCTTGTAGGGGCGGACCTGCGTGTCCGCCCTGGGCCGAGGGCGCACATGCAGCTATGCTTCTACAATTCCATGTGATTTCGACTGCGATCTAGTGCATCGATTCATCAATTCATTTACGTATTTTTCTCCTTGCGGCTTTGCGCCTTTGCGAGAGACTTTTTTTATCTCGCCAAGACGCCAAGGTGCAAAGGGCGCAAAATGCGTTACCGTAATTATAAAATGTTGTACTTTTAGCGCCAAGCCTAGCGGGCTCACGCGCGAACACGGCGGCCCGCCCCTGCCAATGATTTTCATTTTCGGGGGGGCCAAGATCGGTCGCAGCTGTTTGGCAAGAAAGGAGCCGGAGGACCCGGCTCCTGAAATGCAAGCTTAATATGAAGGTACTTGCGGGGCTACGCCGGTTTCGCCGTCTTCCGACTTGGTGAACGGCACTATCAATACGGGGACCGGCAAGGCGCGGCGGGCCACTTCCCGGATTACCCGTTCGGTGGTGGAACCCAAAAGATGCCGGCCCATAAAACCATGGCCGTGGGTGCCCAGCACCATGAATTTCACCCCCCGGGCTTGATCCAGAAAATCGATGATAGCCATGGAGGGGTCCCGTTCTCCTTCAATGAGATGGGGGTGGATTTCTACTCCTTTCTGTTCGCCCATCTTCACTGCTTCCTGGAGCACATTTGCGGCATAGGCCTCCTGGTCCTCCTTCAGATGCCGGTCAATAAAGGCGAAGTACCCGGCTTTCCGTATCTGGACTACGTGCAGGACATCCAGGGGCAACTCCAGTAACCGAGCCATATTCAAGGCCCTCTGCATGGCTTCCCAACTAGCCACAGACCCGTCCACTGCCACGGCAATTGACTTAGCTTTTTCCATGGCCATTAGTGGTGGCCTCCTTTCCCGAAGATAACTCCCACCAGCAAGCCGGCGCCTAAGGCGACGACGACGGCCAAGACCCCATAAAAGACCGCTGAGCTTTTGGAGGTTTGGGTCAGCCAGTTTTCCAGCCCCACTTTCTTAATCTGGATCTCGTCCTTACCGTACCCCACTAATTGTCCATCTTTGAAGCAATAAGATTCCACCAGGTAGCGCCCTTCGGTGGCCGCCGCCGGAAAGCGGAAATAATGTTTAAAGAGTTTGCCTGCGGCGATTTCCAGGCGTTTAGGGTCTTCCACAATGTTATAGAGATTGCCCCTCTCCTTGATTTTGAGCAGACCCTCCCAGACCACCTCGGCATCCTCCGGGGCCGCTTCCCCCCGGATAAGGTGCATCTTCATCTTGTGACGCACCGCTTTGTAGCCTAATTCGAATTCTTGCGCCGTTTCTTTGGAGACGATTTGAGTCAAGGGTTTGCTGGTATGGATCTTATAAATAAAGGGGGCGCCGGTGACCTCGTACTGCTTCACGGTCATCCAGAATGGTCCGACCCGGCCTTTTACGGAAAGTTTGATGGCTTCCTGTTTTTCCGCAGTGAGTTTGATCACCACATCGGAACCGGGTACGGGGTTAACCCCGAAGAAATAAATTTGATCTCCGTGGTAGGATAGGCCAATTTCCACGACGTTTTTAGAAGCCGCAGTGACCACCTTTTTATGGGCCTCAGGGGTTACGGCCCAGACCTGGGCTCCCCAGAGAAATCCCAGAGAGACCGCCAGGAGCAAAATTAAGAGTTTTTTCATCTCAGTGCCCTCCGCCTTTTCCTGCCGCCAGACTCACCAAATCGGTGGGGGTGACGACCAGATCCAGGAAGAGCTTTACGGTCATGGCCAAGACGATAACCGCCAGCAGGATGCGGATCTGTTCGCCCTTGAGGCGCTTGCCTGCCACCGCGCCAAATTGGGCTCCGATGGTGGAGCCGCCCAAAAGGATCAAGGCCAACAGGAGGTCAACGGTGTGGTTGACGATGGCCTGCTGGAGGGTGACGTTGGCCGAGGTGAGCACGATTTGAAAGAGGTCGGTGCCGATGGCGGCAATGGTGGGCATACCGATGATGTAAATCATGGCCGGCACCATGATGAAACCGCCGCCAACCCCCAAAAGGGCCGCCATGATGCCTACCGCGGTGCCGATGGAAAAGGGGAAAATGGCGGAAGTGTGCAATCCGGAACGATGGAAGTTCATCTTCAAAGGCAGCTTACCGAATAGCCGGGACATTCCTGCGCCCGTCGGGGCCGCAGCCACCACTTCGGCTGAGGTCTTTTTGCTACGGCGAATGGTACGCAGGCTCTCCAAGAACATGGCGCCGCCCACCAGACCCAACATGAGCACATATACCACTTTCATGACGAACTCAAAGTTGCCCACAGACCGCAGTACCTTAACAAACTGGACCCCGATAGTGCCGCCGAAGATACCGCCGGCCAGGATTACCAGGCCCATTTTGATGTCTACGTTACCCAAGCGCCAATGTGCAAAAGCTCCCGAGGAGGCTGCGGCTACAATCTGGTTGGAGTCAGAGGCCGCGGCCACGGCCGGGGGAATACCGATCATCATCATCAGCGGGGTGAGGAGAAAGCCCCCGCCGACTCCGAACAGCCCGGAAAGGAAACCGACCAGACCTCCGATCCCTAAAATCAGGAAAAAATTAATACTCATACCGGCAATGGGAAGATAAATATCCATCCTGCCTGTTCCCTCCCAAGATATTCAGAATGTCGGTAGTATGTTAAAAATCTCACAAAGTGTCAAGTTCTTTTCTTGATGAATATCTCTGTTGCAAAATGCATCTAGTCATGCCAAAATAATAAACATAAATGGGCCTTATCCATAATGACAATTCGGGATTGAAAAATCATTTTCTGAAATTGTAAAATCTTATAGTTTTTGCAGCTAAAAATATGGTGTTGCAAAAAAGAACAGAGGCTCACGAGCCCCTGGGTTTATCAGTATCTGAGCATTTGGACCCAGCCCGCCCGGATGCTCTCGCCTGACGCGGAGGGATAAAACTCTTGTACCTGAATATTCGGCAGAAAGTTATCTTGGGATTTACCGCCTGCGTCCTGGCCATCGGCTTCATCGGCGGGTTTTCCTATCATTACCTGCGGGCCATCGAACTGAAGCAGCACGTGGTCCAGATTGCGGATGACTTGCGGGAGATCGTCTTGGAAAGCCGGCGTTACGAGAAGAACTATCTGCTCTATGGCCTGCAGGAAGATTTCCGCGAAAACCAGCGCTATACCCGAAAGGCTTTGGAGCTCTTGACCACCATCGTGCCTGATGTCAAGAACTTGCAGGTAGCTTCCCAGATGGAGACCTTTAATAAGGACTTGAGAGCCTACCGCAGGTTGATGGAGCAACTAGCCGAGTCCGGTAAGCGGGGCCACCAGGACCATCGGAGTCTGGAAGAGCGATTGCGCACCCGGGGAAAGGCCCTGGTGGATCTTTCGGTAAAGTTGGTGGCCTTTGAGCGCCTCCGGATCCTGCAAATCATCAATACTCTGAAGACCCAGCTCCTTATCTCTTTGATTGTCTTTCTGGCCTTCATGGGGTTTCTTATTTACATCGTCAACCGCAAGATCATTCTGCCTCTGCGGGTGATTGAAAATACCACTGGACGTATCGCCCGGGGAGACTTTAAACCGCTGCCGGTGCTGGATACTCGGGATGAGACCCAACGGGTGGTGGAGGCCTTCAACCGCATGGTGGCCGAGTTGGAGCAGCGCCAGGATCAACTGGTGCAAAGCAAAAAGATGTCGTCTTTGGGGGTCTTGACTGCCGGGATTGCCCACCAGCTGAACAATCCCCTCAACAACATTTCTACATCCTGCCAGATAATCCTGGAGGAATTGGACCCGTCCAACCTGGAATTCGTGGGGAAAATGTTGACCAACGTGGAGCAGGAAGTTTACCGGGCCCGGGATATCGTCAAGGGGCTGCTGGAGTTTTCCCGAGTGCGGGATTTCTCCCTCAAGCCTTCTGCCTTGGAAGAGGTAGTCAAGCGTTCCATCAGGCTCATTTCCAGCCAGGTCCCTCCGGGGATAGATCTGGTGGAGGAGGTTCCTGAGGACCTTATTCTGGATCTGGACGCCCAGCGCATGCAAGAAGTGTTCTTGAATCTCTTGATGAATGCCATCCAGGCTATCAAGGAAACCCCCGGAGAAATTCGCATTGCAGCCACATCCGACTCGGGGCACCATGCGGCCATCATCACCATTGAAGATACGGGGGTGGGCATTCCCAAGGGGGAATTGGACCGGGTCTTTGATCCCTTCTATACCACTAAAGAAGTGGGACTCGGAACGGGATTGGGACTATCCATTGTTTATGGAATTATTGAGAGACATCACGGCCACATCGCGGTGGAGAGCAAAGAGGGGGAGGGCACCAGGTTTATCATCCAGATGCCGTATGATCCCCAACTCAAGCCGGAGGGGGCCTCATGATGAAACGCAGTAAGATCCTCATCGTTGAAGATGAGATGATCGCCCGGGAAAATCTGGACCATGTGCTCAAGAAAGAAGGGTATGACACTGTCGCGGTGGAAAGCGGCGCCCTGGCCTTTAAGGAGCTGGAAAAACAGGAATTCGACCTGGTCATCACGGACTTGCGCATGCAGCAGGTGGACGGTTTGCAGGTGTTGGAGCGCACCAAGGAGCTTTATGCCGACACGGAAGTCATCATGATTACCGGCTTTGCCACCGTGTCCACTGCAGTAGAGGCCATGCAGAAAGGTGCCTATCACTACCTGCCCAAGCCTTACAAAATTGACGAGGTGCGTATTCTGGTGGGCAAGGCCCTGGAAAAGCGCTCCCTGCGCCAGGAAGTCACCGAACTGAAGCGCCAGGTTCAGAGCCAGAAAACGGTGCCTTTCCTGATCGGAAAAAGTCCCAAGATCGAGCTTTTAAAAAAGACCATCGAGCAGATTGCTCCCAGTGAGGCCACCGTGCTTATCTTGGGAGAGACCGGCACCGGCAAGGAACTGGTGGCCAAGGCCATCCACCATCTCAGCCCCCGGGCCGACAACCGCTTTTTGGCCATCAACTGCGGCGCCTTTAGTGAGGAGTTGCTGGCCAACGAACTTTTCGGCCATGAAAAAGAAGCTTTCACCGGGGCTCGAGGAATTAAGAAAGGCCTGTTGGAAGCAGCCTCAGGAGGCACGATCCTGCTGGATGAAATCGGCGACATGCCCACCTCTATGCAGGTTAAGCTGCTGAGGGTCCTTCAGGATAAGACCCTGATGCGGGTAGGGGGTACCACGGAAATTCCTGTGGATATCCGGGTCTTGGCTGCGACCAATAAAGACTTGAAAGCCGAAGTGGAGGCGGGCAATTTCCGGCAAGACCTGTTCTACCGTATCCACGTGGTCACTCTGCAAGTGCCCACCCTGGTGGAGCGCAAGGATGACATCCCGCTGCTTTGTCAGCACTTTCTGGAGAAGTTTTCGGAGATGCAAGGAAAGCAGATCGAGAAGATTTCCGACGAGGTCATGGAGATATTGTGCCGTTACGAATTTCCTGGAAATATCAGGGAGTTGGAAAACATCATGGAGCGGGCTGTGACCCTGTGCAGCATTCCGGTCATCGAGATGCAACACCTGCCCCTGGATTTTCAACAGCCCCATTTCCAGGTACAGCGGCATCAGAGGCGGGAGCTAGCTACGTTGGAGGAAAACGAAAAGGAGTATATCTCCTGGGTGCTCAAACAGATGCACGGCAACAAAACCAAAGCCGCGGAAATTTTAGGGATCGACCGGGTCTCCCTCTGGCGCAAGCTCAAACGCTATGACTTAACTAACAATTCCGGCTGAATTTTCCGCCGATCTTTTAGCTATCGGAAGTAATCTCTGAAAAAAAGCGTTGCAGCTTGTTTACTTGTGAACAGGTGCTCGGTTTTCACAAAGCTATTTTGCAAAAAAATTTAAAAAATATATTGTAGTTCAAGTAAAAAAGTTCTAATCTCTTAGACATCCAACCTTCCGTAGTTTTTTCAATACAAGAAAAACAAAGTATTAGCAGGTGTGAGGTATTTGGGTCGGTTGACCTATCCATTTAGAGGATTATTTTTATAAAATGAGGCTGAATCCTGCAACCGTTTTAGTGGTGGAAAATGGGGATATGTTAAGACCCCTGATCTGCGAAATCTTGCAAAGGGAGGGGTACCAGATATTAGCCGCTAAGGATGCGAAGGAGGCCATTGACGTTTGGGAAAGATCCCAGGGGCGGATAGATTTGGTCTTGACTGACGTGGTAATGCCAGGAATGAGTGGCAAGGAGTTGGTGGACCATTTGCGGTTGAAACAAGCAGACATTAAAATAATTTATATGTCTGGATACGAATCAAGTTTGCTTTCTGTGGGGAGCAAGTTTGTTTCTGGCACGACTTTTCTTCAAAAACCCTTCCGGCCGGTGGAATTAAGTACAACAGTGCGGGAACTTTTAGGGAAGTAATTAATAATTGTCGGTCGTTAGGTTAGTTTTTAGGCAGCAGCACCAAATCTATTAGGGGCTCAACCTCTTCAGCCAAAACGATTTCCACCCCGGCCTTCACTTCCTCTTCCAAATTAACCACATCCACTTCATTCTGCTTGGGGAAAACCACCACCTGAACCCCGGCCCGCTGGGCTGCCAGAATCTTTTCCCGGATGCCGCTCACCGGCAGGATGCGACCGCTTAGAGTCAGTTCACCGCTTAAGGCCACGTCTCGCCTGGCGGGCCGGCCGGTGAGCAGCGAAAGCAGGGCCAAGGCTATGGTGAGGCCGGAGGAGGGGCCTTCTTTGGGAATGGCCCCCGACGGCAGATGTATGTGGATGTCGCTCTCGGTGAAAAAATCCGGGTCAAGGCCGAAGTGCCCGGCGTGACTGCGAATGTAACTTAAGGCGGTTTGAGCTGACTCCTGCAGGACGCTGCCCAGAGAGCCCGTGAGGAGCAACTGCTTGTGCCCCCGCATGCGGGTGGCTTCTACAAAGATGATTTCCCCGCCGAACTCGGTCCAGACCAGCCCCGTGGTCACTCCCACCTGGTTGTCGGCTTCCGCCACTTCGTGACTGAATTTCCGGGGCCCCAGGAACTTGTCCACCAGGTCTTCGTCTACCGTGAGGGCGCAGGTACCCTTGCCCTGGACGCAGATATGGGCCAGCTTGCGGCAAACCATCGCCAATTCCCGGTTCAGGTTTCGCAAACCCGCTTCCCGGGTATATCCCCGGATGATTTTGGCAATGGCCCCTTCGGAAAATTCTATGCCCAAATGACCCAGGGCGTGTTCCCGGAGCTGGCGCGGGATCAGAAAGTTTTTGGCGATCTGGATCTTTTCGTGTTCGGTGTAACCGGGAAAATAGATGACCTCCAGGCGGTCCAGGAGAGGGGCCGGCAAGTTGTCTACCACATTAGCGGTGGTGATGAACATGACGCCGGACAGGTCAAAGGGCACGTCCACGTAGTGGTCCACAAAATGAGAGTTTTGCTGGGGGTCCAGGATTTCCAGGAGCACTGAGGCCGGGTCGCCCCGGAAGTCTTGGCCGATCTTATCGATTTCATCCAGCATGAACACGGGGTTTTTGACCTCCAGGCGTTTAAGTTCGTTGATGACACGCCCTGGCATAGCTCCCACGTAGGTCCGGCGATGTCCCCGCAGCTCGGCTTCGTCCCGGAGGCCAGCCACGGACAGGCGCACGAACTTGCGTTCCAGGGCTTCGGCAATGGCTTGGCCGATGGAGGTTTTACCGGTGCCCGGCGGACCCGCAAAACACAGGACCGGCCCCCGGTTCATCTGCATGTGGCGCTTCTTACCGATGATTTCCCGCACAGTGCCCCGGAGCTCGTCCAGTTTAATGGGCTTGGACAAATAGTGGGCCGCACCTTTTTTCAAGGCGTCCACTGCGGAACTCACCGTGGCATAGCCGGTGACCATAATGATATCAGTATGGGGGGCAATCTGCTTGACGGATTCCAGGAGTTGAATGCCGTTCATCTTTTCCATCTTCAGGTCGGTGAGGATGACGTCGAACTCCTGGGCCTTGACCTTTTCCAGGGCTTCCATGCCGTTGGCCGCGGTGGCCACCTGGTGGCCCTCTTTGCGCAAGATGTATTCCAAATTGGTTCGGGCGATTTCTTCGTCGTCCACCACCAAAACCTGGGAAGTCTGTATGCTACACAAAGTGCGCACCGCCAGATACTCCAGGATGCGCTCTTTGACGTGCTTTAGCCCATAGTGCTCTGATTCCAGTACACGCTCCGCCCTTTTCAGGTCCAGGTTATCCTCTGTAAGGCGATTCCAGGGTAAGGAAATCAGATAATCCAGGTAATTAATCCCGATGGAGTATTCGGCCAAGGAAGGATCGGTTTTTTCCAGGCGTTCCAGCTCTTTTGTCGCCACCGCGGCCACAGCTTCCGGCAACTGGGCCTTTTGCACGGACGTGCGCAAATCCACTAATTCCTGGGCGGGCTTAGGATGTTCTTCTTCAGCAGCTTTCCGGAAAAAAACCATTGCAGGCGCCTTTCTGGAGTGGGTCCTAACTATTTTAGTATAAGGGATAATCCCGGGAACAGCAATGTATTGTGCGGCAAGAGGCTTAACCAGATTCAATATTTTCCCGGTTAATTTTTCCCCAAGCCGGAGTTGATTGAAAATGTGTTGCTTTTTGCAACTCATAAGAGCGTGCGTTGCAATAATAAATAACCTATTGAAATTATAAGAATAATAATAAATCGCTAATTATTTGTTGCATAGTGCAATAATTGTGAACCGGGATATCTATAAATCCTGTAGATAAATAGTTTGTAATATCAATAGCTTATTCAATTGGGTGATTTTGGCAAGGTTTTTGTATGTCTTTTGAGTCAAAGACCACTCCCCCATTCCAGGTGGGTATAAAGAAATCAAAACGAAGGTTAAGACCATGCTCAAATTCAAGAATAAAAAAGGCAAAGGCGGAAAGGGGGGAGAGGGGAATATTACCCCCCCAACTCCAGGATCCAGTGGCTCCAGCACCCGGCATGAGGTCAAGCGCAAGATACTGGTAGTGGGTAAAGCCCATGCCTTCACCAACGGGGTGATCGATTATGCCGCGAACCTCGCCCAACGTCTGGGCTATGACATTATCGGCATGAACGTCAATCCTGTCCTGGGTGAGAGCGGCAAGTTTTTTTCGCCCTACAATCACCATCTTAGGGGGAAATTTAACGAGCGGGCCCGAGCCTCCTGGGCACCCGTGGAGGCGGAATTGGCCAGTCAGGGCATCCATGCCGAGCATGTGGTGAAATTTGAGGGCTTGACCGAGGCCATCAAGGATCAGAACCATGCAGTGAAACGCATCGATTTTGTCATCACAGATGCCGGTATCAAGGACGAGGAAATTACTGGGGAGATTCCTCTCCCAGTCTTCAGTATCTCAGGATATCAAGGAGAACAGATCATGGCTAAAGAACAGCATGCAAAAGCTGGCAAAGGCAAGTTGCTCGGGAAAACGGCGGTTTTGGGTGTGGCTTCGGCTGCCCTGTATGCCGCAGTGTTCACCAATACGGGGACCGTCATGAAGTACTTCACCAAGGGCGGCTTCTATGCGGCGTTGCCCATTGTCACGGTGTTTATTTTTTCCTTTGTGCACGGCGCTTTTACCTCAAACCTGTGGTCGTCACTGGGCATCGAGGCTACCAAGAAGGCCCAGCCCCGGGTGGCGGCGAAGCGGCCGGCTCCGAGAAAGCGCCCCCGGCCGCGGTTACAGTTGAACGGCTAAGGCATCAAAGAGCGATAAACCAGTTACTTCGGCCCCCATTTCAAACTCTCTTTTGCCGGGAGAGCTGAGGGGGCCAAAAGCTAAAAATTTTGCAATCATCGGATTACCTATTCCGGGATTTTTTGACGGGAGGAAATTACCATGCATGATATCGCCGCCGGAATTCAATTCATTGACTTGAACGTCTGGTCTGTCATTTTTCTGTTTGTAGTAGGCTTCATCGGGGGCTTGGTGAGCGGCTTCATCGGCTCCGGCGGCGCCTTTGTCCTGACCCCGGGCATGATGAGCCTGGGGGTTCCCGGCACGGTGGCCGTGGCCAGCAACATGTGTCACAAATTTCCCAAGGCCATGGTGGGGGCGTATAAGCGGTGGAAATACGGCCAGGTGGACATCAAACTGGGTCTGATCGTGGCGGTTTCGGCCGGGGTTGGAGTGCAGGTGGGCATCAAGGTCCAGGAGTATATTTTGGAGCGCTGGGGGCAGGCGGGCTCCAATCTTTACGTCAGCCTGGCCTTTGTGGTCATTCTGGTGGTGGTGGGCGGCTATGTGTTCTATGACGCCTGGAAGACCACCAGGAGCGGGGGCGAGGATAAGACGTCCCGCCTGGCCCTGTGGCTGCAGTCCATCAATCTGCCGCCCATGGTTCATTTCAAGACCGCTAATCTGCGGATCTCCTTGTGGTTCACCGTGCCCATCGGCTTTGCCACCGGCATGCTGGCGGCCACCATTGCGGTGGGCGGCTTCATCGGGGTTCCCGGCATGATCTACGTGGTAGGTGCAGGGGGCCTGGTGTCCTCGGCCACGGAGCTGGTCGTCGCTTTCATCATGGGGTTGGCCGGAACGGTGAAGTGGGCCTCCATCGGCATGGTGGACATCCGCCTGACCCTGATCATCCTGTCCGGGTCGCTTCTGGGGGTGCAGTTGGGGGCCATCGGCACCACCTATGTGAAAGAGCACATGATCAAGGTGGTCATGGGCAGCATCATGCTCATCGTGGCGGTGAGCCGGGGTCTGGCCATTCCCAAATACCTGACCGACCTGGGGTTGGCTTCGGTGCCACAATCCGCCATCAAAATTATGATGACCGCCAGCTTCTTGAGCATGTGTTTCGCCCTGGGGGCCGGAGCTTTGATTATCCTGGGCGCCATGTTCCGGGCCCGGCGGGCTGAAATGGCTGCCAAAAAGGCGGCGGCAGGGTACGCCGCGGCGGCAAATTGAGGGCGAGGGGTCTGAGCGAGTTCCCCAGCCGGATCGGACCAACAAACCTAACCGGGCCACCGTGATCACGGTGGCCTTGTTTTCTGGCGGGGATTTGATACCGATTCGCAGTCAAACGGCAATTTTTTGTAGGGGCGGACCCATGTGTCCGCCCTTGACCGATGACGCACACGCAGGTGCTGCCTTTACGATTCAGAGGCCGTAGGCCGGGAAAGCGCCGCGCCTCCCGCCTTTATTTTTTTCCTCTTTCCCAAGCTCCAGCTTGGGAACGTCAATTTTAGCCCAAGCTCTGCTTGGGCGACTTCTGAAAAATCCTGGTCTTGCCAGCCTGTTGTAAGGTCCCCGCCCCAATGACTTGTCACAGGCGGCCTGTCCCTAAAACCCGATATGAGTGGCACCGGCCTCTGGCCGGTGTAGGACAACCGCCTCCGGCTGTCCCCCCTTCAGGTACCCGCACCCTTCAGCCCACCGTAGGGGCGACCTGCCGGGTCGCCCTAACCCGAA
>JARRQO010000014.1:0-39462 GCA_037381685.1 Deltaproteobacteria bacterium
TTGGAGAAGGTCTCCGATCTGAGCCAGATCATGGCCTTCGGCATCTTCACGACCCCCGCCCTGGTGGTGGACGGCGAAGTAAAAGTGGTGGGCCAGGTGCCCAGCGTCGAAGAAATCAAAAAAATTATCGGCTGAATGAAGACAAAGGCGGCGCCTTTATGTTAAAAGTCCTGTTCCTCTGCACCGAAAATTCCTGTCGCAGCCAGATGTCCGAAGGCCTGGTGAACCATGATCTGGCCGGGCGGGTGCAGGCCCGGTCCGCCGGCGTCCGCCCCAGCCGGGTGCACCCCCGGGCCGTGCAGGTCATGGCCGAGTTGGGTATCGATCTCTCGGGTCACCGCGCCAAGTCGGTGGCTGAGTTGGCGGCAGAGCACTTTGACCTGGTCGTCACGGTGTGCGACCGGGCCCGGCAGGAATGCCCCTTTTACCCCGGCGACACCGAGGTGCTGCACGTGGGTTTTCCCGACCCGGCCGCGGCCCAGGGCTCGGAGGCGGAAATTCTGGCGGTTTTTCGCCAGGTGCGGGATGATCTCCGGCGGCAATTGGTGCCATTGCTTGAAGAGAGGCTCAAGCCGAGGCGCGGTTAACCGCGCTACCGCGCCCACTTTAGAAGTTCCGGGAGGAGGCCTGGGAGAGCTTGCATGTTATTGGAAAAGATTAACCATTATGAAATCTTCCGGCCCAAATGCGACGCCAGCAAAGAAGTGCTGCACGGCATCGCCACCTTCGACGCCGACATCTCCCCCGTTTTTCCGTATCTCAACGCCGAACTGGGCGGCTGGGACTATAATCAAAATAACCAGGTCTTGCTACTGAAACTCTCCGACGGCAAGTGGATCACCTTACAGCGGCACGAGATCGCCATCCGGGGAGCCCGGGATATCGAGGAATCTCAAGCCCTGCTGGAGTGGATCAAGGGGCAGATCAACGAGGTCTACGCGCGCCGGGATCAACTGCAGCCCCGTTATAGCGGCCAGGCCGGTCTCAAGGTCATGGAAATCCTCAAGCTCCTGCCTCTGACCAACTGCCAGGCCTGCGGCTACACGGCGTGCATGGCTTATGCCGCGGGCCTGCGGGAAGGAGAGATCAGCCTGAAAGAGTGCCCGCCCCTCTGGGAAGCCGACTACCGGGATAAGCGGCAAAAACTCCAGGCATATCTGGAAAGCTTCGGCTGGCGCGCCTTGGACGCATTTTGACCGGTAGTCCGCGGCTGGGCTCCCAGGCACGTCGTTCAGGCGCGGCCGGAAACCGTACAGACCCGAAAAGAGGCCACTGTGGTTGCCAAACGGCCGCATCTCAGCAGACCTGTACTTGAGGGTGCACCCCTGCATCTCTCTGTCTCCCGTAGTGGATTATTTGAACAGAATCAGTTTAGGGGAAAGAGCGGTACCTTGTATGGCTAACCGCGCCAAACTGACCGGCAGCACAAATCGGCGAGGCCCGGCGCTGCCGGGGTTGAGGTAAAGCACGCCGTTTTTGCGCTCCAGATGGGGTTCGTGGGAGTGGCCGAAGATGACCGCGGCCAGCCCTGCGGCCGCAGGGTCCAGGTCCAGGGCGTAAAGTTCATGGAGGACATAAATCAGGACCCCGCCCACCTCGATTATCCGGGTGTGGGGGAGCTCCGCAGCCCAGGCGCCCCGGTCGGTGTTGCCCCGGACCGCATGTACCGGCGCGATTTGCCCCAGAGTTTCTAATATCTCGGGATTGCCGATGTCCCCGGCGTGGATGATAAGTTCGACGCCAGTCAGGGCTTTAAGGGCTTCGGGCCGCAGCAGGCCGTGGGTGTCGGAGATGACGCCGATAAGATGTTCAGCCATAGGAGCAGGGGAGGGCTGGGCCATAGTGGCAGGTTTCAGAAATAGGCTCGGGGCGCCTCCGCGGGAGATATTTTTCCTCTCGCCAGGACACCAAAGCGCCCAAGGCGCAAACTAGTTGGCCGCATTAATAAAATCGAGTTTTAGGTCGACCTCATTTTGCCACACTCCACAGGATGGCGGAGCTAACTGCGGCCAGCCGCAATAACTGCCGACGCGATGAGGGGGATGCCGCTAATCCTGGCTGTAGATCAGCTTGATCAGGCGGCCCAGGTCGTCCAGGCTCATGTGGCCTTGGGCGTAGGTTTGGGTTACCTTGACCAGGGAGGACAGGAGCAGCAAACCGCCAACTTTTTCTTCCAATTGCTTTCCCAGCCGCCGGTCGTGGCCGGGAAGAAAGGCGGCACTCTTGGTGGGCTGGTTGCAGCCGCAAGCGCAGATAGGCATACCAAGCCTCCTTGCAGGTTAACTTATTGTTGTTAATAATAAATAAAGTAAGTACCACAAAATTATAAACTTTGATCTATGATAATAAAACTGTTGCGAAAATTCAAGTTTTTAGATTTCCCTCCGACAACCTTATGAAGATGCGGGCCGCACTGGCCCTAAAGGCCTTCCGGCAGTTTATCGACGTCTCGGGTGACGCAATGGCTATGATGCCCAACGCCAAGGGCTTTTTCCCGGAGGATCATCCCAGCTTTGTGGGGATCTACTGGAGGCCGGTAAGCAGTCCCGGCGCCGAGGCCATCGTGGAATCCGCCGATGCTGCCAGGGGCGCCCCAAATTTTTGCAAGCCAGCCAAGGCGGGAGGTGCAAACTAGCTCGCTTTATTGGTGAAGGGTAGGGATATTATGACTGATGTAATGAACTTCATCTGTATCGCTAAAAATTTATACTAATACGCCGGATGTCAAGGAGGGGGCCGTTATTGATGGTGGGAATCGCGGACCACTTGTGGATAATGTAGTGTTTGCGTTGCTCATAGAGGGCATTCACATCCATCCCGAGTCGGCGCATAACCCGGATGGAAGATCGGGCCTCCCGGTGCAGGTAGGTCAGGTCAAAAAAGCGCTGATTCACATACCCCTTGGTGTCCATCTGAAAAGCCAGGTCGTTATCTTCAAAGCCCCAGCCTGCGCCATTGAAAGGCGCGCTTTCATCAAAGCGAATCCCGTCAGCGAAGACCGCGCGGCGAAACATGCCGTACTGCGTCCAGGCCACCAGGTTGGTGGTCTCAACCCGGTTGATGCTATAAAAGGATGAGCTGGCACGTTCCCGAAAGGGCGTCTGCCCGGCTGAATCCGCACCGATACAGCCCAGGCGGCGCCCGTTATTTTCCAGGTAGCGCAGCATGGCGAAGCTGGAGAAAGGCACGATCTCGATATCCCCATCCATGAACAGGAGATAATCGGCGTCAATTTCAAGCATATAGTCAATGATTTGGTTCCGCGCCCGCGAACTCCCCAGATTCTCCGGGTTGCAAATCAGTTGAAAAGGCACGTCGATTGCGGCCCGCAATTGCCTCAGGGCCTCCGCAGTACCGTCCACGGAGCCATTGTCACAAACACAAATATGGGGCTCCTGGCCCAACCGTCTCAGCATGTGGGCTTCACGGACATAGCACCTCACCGAATCAAGGCTAACGTCACAAGTATTCCACGTGAGCAGAGCCAGAACGATTTTTTTCCCTGCCGGCAATGCCCCCGGATGCGACTTATAGAAAACCCCGCCCAGGCAGGCGTGGGGATAAGGCTGGTCCTGGCGATAGAGGGTAAGATCATCTTCACCAGGGTCATCGATCACTTCAGAGAGTGGATGGATATCGTGCCTGCTGCAGAGGTCAACCCATTCCCGGGGTGTGACCTTATTCCAACCATTGAAAACCTCCCGGCGATCAGGACGCATCACGCCGAGGTTCAAAAACGCCGGCTGCTGCCAAAAGGAGTCGAAGTAATAATCGGAGGTTAAAATCAGCCAGCCGCCGGGCTTTAGTTTTCGCGACAAGGCGGCGATCAGGGCTTCTCGCTGCGGCTTGAGCAGATGTTCCAGGGTGTTAATACAAAATACCCGGTCGAAAACCTCGTCAGGGACTCCGAAAGGCAGCACAAATTTCCCTTTTGGTATCGGATTCCAATGACGATAAAGGATGTGGGGATATAAACCATGCAATCGTTCCTGGAAACCCGCGGGGTTAATGGTGCAATCCAGGACGGACCCGGTGTTCGGCAGGCGCGCTTGGAACAGGGCAAAAGGCAGTTCCCAGCGCCGCATCCGCGGCAGATTGAGACCATGATTGAAAGCCGCGTATTCAGGAAGGGAGAGATGGCCGGTTTTTGCCGGCGTCATCGTGGGAATGGTCCTCTCCACCACGGGCAGTTGAGCAGGTACGACCTGGCTGGCGGTTTTCTCTCCCAGAACTCCGCCATAGAAGGACCAATCCTTCCCCAGTATTCCCTGGATTACCTCTACCGGAAAGGATCGCCAGTAGGCCCCCTGGGTCTGCTTGGGGCTCGCGTTGTTCCCATGAATGAGGCCCACATGAAATGTGGTATCCGGCAAGGCCACCATGCGCTTAGGGTCGCCGCTCCAGACAAAACGGCCGTCCTCGCCGACATTGATATCTTCGAAAGGATGGTTAACCCAAAAGGCACGCCGGTAACACAGAGTGTTGCCCGACAGCCAAAAGCGCAAGTGCGCGGGATAGACGTATTCCCAGGCCCTACGGGTATCCAAGTCGTAAAACCGCAAGCGGTTGGTACCGCAGACTTCGGCGCCTGCCTGCCGGAGCGCCTCGGTCTGGTAGCTTAAACGGTAGGGGGCATACCAGTCGTCGTCATCCCAGTGGGCAATTATGTCACCCTGGGCCTGCTCACAGGCGAGGTTGCGTTTGGCCCCGATCGTGAGCTTGTTCTCCAAACGGATATACCTAATGCGGCTATCAGACGGAATGAGGTCCCTGATGCTGTCGGTGCCGTCGTCAACGATTATCAGTTCCTGGGGGTCATAATCCTGGCGTTGGAAGTAAGCGAGGGCCTGGGCAATAAAAGGACGGCGGTTGTACGTGGGCATGATGCAGGATACCAGCGGCCTTGCCCTGCTGGCGGCGCTCATTCTGACTCCTTCGGCGGCTTCGGGTCTGAAAACCCTGGTTCCACAGGCGGAACCTGGCCTAGCCCGTGCGGCGCGAGGCCGCGATATCTTTTTGCAGTTTCTTGATGGTCAGGTCCTTTTTAGAGGATTCCGATTTTAAAGCGGCAATCTCTTTTTTCAGTCCCTCAATCGCGGACACCTGGTTCTTAAGATCTGCTATTTCTTTGGTATACGTCTCCCGATCAGTCGCGGCAGCCGTTTTTACTTCCTCCACCTGGGATTTAACCTGCTCCACTTCGGCTACCCTGGTGTTCACGCGGTTCACTTCTCGGCTCAGGCGCGATACTGCAGCGGCCGAGGCGGTACCGGCGGGTTCGGTGACAATGCTGTAATAGCGGACCACGCCTTTTTCTTCGTAGAGGTTGACCTTCTGTCCGGGGGCCAGGCGGGCCGGAAAGGTGCGGAGATCGGCCACGGAGGCGGCATTCAACCCCGGTTTATAGGGCACCACCTGATTTACTGCGATTTGCTGGGCCTTTAGATTCTCCTGGGCGGTGGCGACATCCCGGTTGACCAATTCGTCGGTCTTTTGGGGGCTGGTTCTCAGAGGTGGAATATCCATTTGAGTCAGGGTGTTCTTGACCATATCCCTGAAAAATCCGGTGGCGAGCCCGATTTTATCCGTAGTCTCCTTCCAGACCCCTCGGAAGTCGGATCTGAAAACGAAGTCTGCCGTTCGCAGGGCCTGCCGGGCCGTGATCCGGTCCTGCCCCACCACGGCCTCCGCCGGAAGGTCCACTTCGAGGGTGACCCTGGCGTCGGTGCCGACGTTCACCAGCAGCTCATTCTCCGTACTCATGAGGAGGGTTTCGCCCTGAAAAACTCTGAAAAAGACATCAGGAGGGGTTTCGGGAAAAAGCTCCCGGAATTTGGCTTCGTCAAAGGGTATCGTGAAATTCCCCTGGGTATCCGTGTCGGCCCCTCCGAGAGGATCATGTATTTTCCCATCTTGGTCCCAGGTTTCGACGCGCAACCCTGAGATCCCTTTCTTGGTCTTGACTTCGATTACCTGACCGGAGATCCGAAAAAGTCTCGCTGACATGGCGTGCCTCTTTTCCCCTTAGGGTTTAGTGTCCAGGATGCTGCAGCAAAACTGGCCGAAAATCGTTTTGATGGCTGGCAGAATGGGAATTACCGAGAGCCAGTAACCCCAGGTTTGAAACGACTTGACGTAACGCCGTTTCGTGAAGTTGCAGATGTAGTACACGCGGTTTTCCCTGATTTCCACACAACCCAGGTAGACCTTGTCTTCTTCCCCGCAAGTGGGACAGTCCACCAGGAACTTGTCGCAGAAGCAATCTTTCAGGTGTTGCAGGAAATGACTCATCAGGTCGGTGCAGGCATTGATCACATCCTGGTGGTATTTTTTGATTACCGCCGGGGGTTCCTGGGTAAAATTGGGGAACCCCTTAACCCCGAAGGCCGCCTCCAGGTTGATTGCCGTTATGGTATTGACTATCCAGTTGAGGACGTAGGCGGTTTGGCCTTTGCCGTCAACCACGATATCCATCGGGTAGAGTTGGACCGGGATGCGGTATCTGGGCACCAACCTGGCTTTTTTCAAGTCCACCACCACCACTTTGTAGTCGTCGGCCATGGTGACCAGCATACCGACAAAAGGACCGGCTACCAGGGGAGTTTTTTTCAGGGTCACGAACGCCAACCGGGTCGGGGTATCCCGCGGCAGATCAATGGCCTGATCCTGGGCGCCAGTGGTGCTGTTGAATCGTAATAGCGCCTTCTTTCCGGGAGCCGGGTTGCCGGTGACATAGAGCAAATCTCCCAAGAGCACCAAGTCATTTTCCCCATCCTCACCCTGCAGGGTGAAACTGGGAAGTGCTGCCGCCGGGGCATTGAGATCGATCTGGAGAATCCTGGTAAAGGTTGCAGATTCGCTGGGCGTGGTGTCGTTCACCGCGATGAAGGCGAGATGCTTTTCCGGGGAAATTTTCAGTAAACCGGTGGCGTTGCCGGCCTTGACCGAGGTGGCGGCAAATCCCGGCAAGCCTACAGAGGATATCTGGAAAAGTCCCTGGTTTTTCGACAGGCCATAGAGCAGGTTGCCCGGGGCCGGCCCATAAGCCAACCGGACAAATTTGGCGGCGCATTGCATGGAAGTCGGCCCCCAGGTGTGGGTGCCGTTTGCGGCAATGCTGGCCGCGGCAAAGATGGAGTCCTTGTCGTCCTGAAGAGCCACCGCGCTGAGAGCCTGGCCGTCCGGCGATATGGCGACGTCCTGCACCTGGACATTGGCGCTGGCCGGGAACACCAGGGTTTGCGCCAGTTCCTGCTTGTTGAGATCGTACACGTAAATCTTGTTCTGAGCCCCGCAGGTGTAAGCCAGGGGGAGGGTAGGATGCAGGCGCAGCCGATGATGGAACTTGAGAGCCGGACCGAAGATGGTGGCCAGGCCCGGATCGATCTCATAATCGGGGAAAGGCCGGTCATGGTCGAACATGGCGCAGAAAGTCTGGCTGGCCAGGGCTTCCACAATCTTTGAAAAAAGCACCAGAGGAGCTTATCTTCAGAATGTGGTTCATCACTGGCGGAGCCGCACAGGTCCGTGCGTTTCTTGGACCCGGAGAGAAAAATATAAGGGCCGCTGGCCGAATTGATGAGCTGGGCCAGGAGGTTGAAGAACGCGGTTAAACGCCTCTGTTCCAGGGGAACGGGAGGCTTGTCGGGCATATTGGTGAGGTTCAGGGGAAAATTCTGTCCCCACAGGATGAAGAGGTCCTCTAGACAGTCTTTATAAAAATCCTGGAGGAGGGTTCCTTCCAGGACAGTCTCCCAGAAATCCTTAGGAACCTCCTTATCGACCGCCAGATTGGCAACTTGCCCCCCACCCGCACTGATGCTGACGCAGACCTTGCCGGCGCCGTGCTCATCCAAAAGCCCTTTAACCTGAGCCTCGTGAACGAGGTTCCGGACCAACTCCTGTTGGACCTGAATGCCATAGCCTTCGCAGTCCAGGGCATAGCCCGGCCCTACCACCACTTCTTCCCGGTTTGGGCCGCACTTCATTTTGAGGCCGCAAACCACCCCATGCCCATGCAGATATTTATTGTGGAAACGCAAGTCCTGGAAGGCACAGAGAAAATCCAGCGCCTCCTGCACGGTCTGGGCCCCGGGCAGCTGGCATTGCTGGTTGTCAAAGCAGACCTCGTCGGCGCAGATGTCCGTCAGGCTGGGAAACAAGGTCCGGCAGTCGTCCGTTACCTGCGCGTGGCCGCCGCTGACTTCTATCAGGGCCAGGCGGCAATAGGCATGGTGAATGCCCTTGGGGGGCTGGGCGATGGGATCGGTGTTGGGGACCTGATAGGGCGGCCATTCGATATCGCCGGTGGCGGTGCGGGCCGGAATCAGCCAATAATCCCCTGACCGGTACGTGCCTTCCGAGAACTGGACCTGGATGCCGCTTGCCGGGTCAAGGCTGAGCCAATTCCCCGCGTCCAGCTTGATGCCGTTGGCGTCAGCCCCACTGCCGTTCTGGTCCCAGCGCCGCAGCTTGGGGTTGCAGGCCTGATCTACGGGGGTGACCGGCGTGGTCAAGACGATCTGGCGCGGCGCCTGGGTTATTACCCGGTCGATCTGCACCAGTTGCCGCGGGGCGCCTTTGAGGGTCGACTCTTCGTCGACGATCTCGACCCACTGGCCGCTGGCAAAACCCAGCACCTCATCTTTGCCGGTGTCGGTCACGGTAAGTGTATTGCCGTCGAATTGCACAATGGTGGTTTCAACCGAGGCGTTTTCCCGCGACCACTTGAAGGTGGCCAGGGACGCCGGCCCGCCATTGTGCAGCTCCACCCGGTAAAGCTGGTTTTCCATCCCTCGATAACCGGCCCCCGGGGGCAGCAGGCAGGGGTCTTTTTGAGCCTGGGGCGGTTCGGTGCGGGCGTTCAGGGTGCCGGTGCTCGGGGCGGTATACTGGTCGAATTCCGGGAACGTAGTTTCGCAGGTCACCTGGCCGGCCGGCGGACTTGTCGGCGGACTCGCCGGGGGACTCGCCGGCGGGCTGGACATTTCGGCACTCACCGGCAGCAATTTGACCTGCCAGACGGTTTTCAGCCGCGTGGTGGTATCCGGGCCGCCCAAGGCCACCTCACGGATGCGGCGATCATCTAAGGCAGTTATCTCCCGCGGCCACACGTCCAGGAAGGCCAGATAGGCGCCGTCGCTTAAAAGCAACTGATTCGGGCCCGCCGGTGGGCTGGTGGGCGGGCTTGACGGCGGACTCGTCAAAGCACTGGTAAAGTCGGGATGGGGATAATCAGGCTGCGTAGCATAGGTTGTCAGGCGGTGCAGCGCAGCATCGCCGGCGTCCTGCAAGTCTGCAAGACTGGTGCTGAACGCCAGAAGGTTTCCGCCAGTATCCACGGAAGTGATCTGCAGCACCTTATCTGCCGTTTGGGCCGCGGTAATCCGAACCCATTGGCCGGCCTGCAGCTCACGCCGGTCCACCATCAACGTGGGAACGCGGGCTTGGTGCGGTTGTCCCTCCACCAGCGTGATGGGGAGCGCGGTCGCCTCTAATTCGCAGAGCTGTCCGCCCACATAAATCCGGCCGGGGGAGATCGTCAGGTCTAGCCCATCCGGCGTCGCCTCGATCTTGAAGCCGCCCACCTGCTTGGGAACGCCGCACAAGCCTATCTCATCTTCAGCTTCCGTCCTGGTGCGGTGTAGCTGGATCGCCAGTTGCTCATTGGCGTCGGCGTCCAACTGCACCCGCCCCTGTTGCATGAGCACACCGCTGTAATGCTTCTCCGGGTCAAAGGTCTTGCGGCTATAATCACCAGGCATGGCGTCCTCCCGTGAATGCGTGCTAACTCGCGTAAAAGATTCCGGCTTCTAAACCGAAGCGCAGGTATTCATCCAGACGGGCTCGCAGGTTGGCTTTCCTCTGTGGCTGATACAAATCATGAAACGCGCCCATTTCCGCCTGGTCCTCGGCGCCTTCCTGGATCTCCACGGCGCACGACGGGCTGAGTTGGCAGTAACCAGGATCACCGTAACGCGTTGAGGTAAACCCGGGGGTCAAGGCGGACAGGATCACTTGCCGTTCAACGTCCGGCAAATCGCTCACTGCCGCCAGCCCTAACTCTCGGGCCCGTTGCGCCAGGGCCAGGTAAGGCTGGCAATTGTAACCGCGCGGCACCAGCGATTTTGGCGGCAGGTAGCAAAAGCGCACACAGCCCTGTTGCAATTGCTCAGCCACAACTTGCGCCACAAAGATGGTGTTGGAGGCTAAATCCAGGCGCAGGGTGTGCACCTGCCCGATCACCGTGCTGTTTTCGATCTGAAGCGGTGCGCCCGCCTCCACGCCCGCAAGTCCGCCGTAGGCTACGGCAGTTTCGTCGGTGGCATCCACGATGCTGCCGACGATCCGGACCTGGGCACCTTGGGCGGCACGAATGCCGCCAATGATGGAGGCTTCAATCTCGACCATCGTGTTGGGTGCTTCAATGACCAGCCGGGGAGCGGCAGGCTGAGCCCCCACGTCGCGGATAGCGGGGCTTTCGCCGGGGAGCAGGGTGCAATGACGCAACCGCAGCACGCGCAGCCGGTTCGGGTTATGTTGATTATCCAGTACCGGCACCCGGAGGCGCCCGCCGCTGATCAGGAAGCCGTTCAGCGTCACCTCGGAGTTCTCGCCGCCACAGACCAGCATATCGGCCCCCGGCACCAAGACCGGCCGGCGCTCTTCGGCGGCCCGCAGTTCGATCAGGTGTCCCTCTGATACGTCTCCAGCCACCTGGACGTGAGGGGTTTCCACGTAGTATGCATTATTGGTGATTTCCACCACGCCGCCGGTATCGGCCAGTTGATCGAGCGCTTCCTGTATGGTTGTCCTGTCATCAGGCACCCTGACCAGGTCCGCGTCGCTGCCGCCCACAAACGTGGTCTCCCGGCCATACTGGCCCCCGCCCATATCGGTGCTGAAACCGTAATGATAGCTGATATGTACCTCGGGACTGGGGCCGAGTCCTGCCGGCAGCGCGATGCGGCCCAGCACCGGATCGATGGCGTATTTGTCGGTTGGCATATGAGCCCAGGCGCTTCCGGCATCCGACAGGTTGCACACCACGATCTCAGCGGCCGGGATCTCCACCCCATTGACGTTCAGTGCCAGGCTTTTGCCACGGCCGTAATAAATATCCTTGTCTCTAGCCATTATGCGGCGATTGATGGGGATCGGCACATTGCGGGGCCCGGCCAGGTGAGTGATTAGATCTTCGGTTTCCGGACTGGTGTAAAGGGCCGTATCTTTTCCCAAGGCATCAAACCGGTAGCGCCGCCCGTCACCCCCATCAAAGGCCGGTACAAAGTTCAGGGGGTAACTGCCAAGCCGCCAGAGAAAAATGCCGACATTAGGAATGTTATACTTGCCGCGCCGGCTTGCAATCCGGCGCACCTCGACGGTCCGGGCCACCTGGTCAAAGGGGGTGTTGAAATACTCCAGGTTTTCCCAGTGCCGCACCCCGGCCAGGGACAGGTTATCCGGGCGCAAGTGTTTCAGATATTGCGTCGTGGCCAGGAGTTGGAAATATTCCACGACATTGGCGCCCCACGGCGCAGTCACCTCCTGGGCCAGTTGCTCAATGACCGCCGCGGTTCCTTTGCGCCGCCGATTCCGCAGGGTGTTGGCCACCAGGCTGCGCTGGCTGAAGGGGGCCTGGGGAAAGACCGCCAGGTTCCGGGTACCCACCAGATCCCCGATGTAGGGCACCACCCACTCGGCACACGTCTCAATAAACAGATCGTCATAGAGCTGGTCCAAATCCTCCTCGAGCACCGCAATCTGTTCGGCGATGACCGACAGCCAAGCTTTCAGGGGCCCGCGGGCGCGCCGCCGCTTTTCCAACAATTCCTGACGGCGCGCCGCCTGCGCGGCGCTCACCTTGGAGGCGAGGGCCAGTAAATTTTGCAGTTCGGTTTCTTCCTGGTCATCGAGTAGCAACCCCAACGCGGCGGCCAGTTCGCGGTCTCGGGTGCGGTAGATCGCCGGCAGGAGCGCATACAGTTTTTCCAGGTCAAAGCTCATGGCAGCACCTCTAAACCAAGGGGTCGGGGATCGAGCATCAATATTTCGGCGGGAAAAACCTGGCGTTCGCCCGGCCGCGGCAGCGCGGCTTCCAGGCGGGGGGGAGGAAGCAAGGGCGCCGGCTGATCGGAACGGTAGAATTGCTTGATGTCCACCGCCACTACTCCCGGAACACTTTGTATGGCCGCGATAACTTCGCTCAGGTTGACTGGCTGACCGAAGGTCCGGGCCTCAAAGGAGAAACTGTCACGCAACTGTTGTTCCACCGCGGGCACCACCTTTTCCGGCAGATAATCGGCGTGCACTTTTAACGCCGCCGCGAGTCTAAAGAAACGAGGTTGGAAGGAGTGCAGCACCAGAGAAATATTCGGGTTGCCAGCCTTGTGCATGGCGCTCAGCAGATTCTCATAAAGTTTACTGTCCGATTTAACTTCAGCCCCTCCCACTCCGGCTATGGTCACAAACACTTCCCTTTTTTCGCCGCTCCAGGTCCAGGTGGCCAGGGCTTTACCAATGCCGCTGAAACTCCGGGCAAAGTCCTCGTAATCCTGGAGTGACACCACTCGGTCCAGGGTCAACACGGTGAGAGGCGCGTTGGTGCGGGCGTCAGCCAACTGTTCCGGGTCGGCGGCCCCGCTGGCCGCCACGGGATTCGTCACGGCTTTAACCCCCAAAGGCCGCGTCATTAATTGGGTAAGCTGATTGGCTTTCACCAATCCCGGCAAGCCGATGCCCTTGCGATACTTCGCGGTCACATTCTCCAGGCCGGTGGAGAGGCGCGCCCCGGTTTTCCCGTCGCCAAAGATCACCGTGCTCCGGCCCGCATCATCGGTCCGGGTCACATAGATGCGCTCCGCGGCGCCATGACTGAGCAAGCTCGGAACCTCGTGCCACAGGATGTCGTTGACCCGTACTTCGCAAGTGGTTTGGGAGCCGGCCGGCGTGGCGCCGCTGACGTACGTGAGCGGCGGCTGACGCAGGCTGAAGCGCTGAAAAGGCTGGCTGGCATCGCCGCCACCCAGGGCTTCCTGGACTGTTTCGCCATGGGTGGCTTCCGCCACATTGGCGTTGATCGTGACCGTTTGGCGCACATAACTATAAGTAAGGGACTGCTCCAGAGTCAACACCGTGAACCCCGCTTCAATGGCCACTTTTTTCAGAATTAAAGTCTCACTGGCCCTGATGCCGGCGAGGTCGCGGCGCTCACCCGTAAGGATGACTCGCTGTCCTTCCTTTAAGCCGAAATACGCCCGGTCCAGCGTGAGGCGGTTTCCTGCCACCGGGTCGTCAATGGGCAGGTCGGCCAAGGTCAGCGGCTCGCTGGGGGCATAAACCGTCACATCTCGAAAAGCACCGAGATCAGCGGGATTATTTTCAGGAAACAGGGTCCACCAGGATTGCCCCGGATCCAGGGTGAGGAGGGTGGTTTTGGCACTCATCCCGTAAGCCGTGCGGGGGCGCTGGGACACCTGGTCAAGCGCGAAAATTGCGGTTGCCTGGCCGGGCTTGGTCAGCGCGACATAAGTCTTTGGGAGAATCCCATCATAGGCATTATCAAGAAAAATCTTATTATTGGCTTCTGCGGCATCCCTGGGCCATTCGGTCCACTGCGAGGGGGCGTCCACCACAAAGGTGCGGTTGATCTGCTTATAGGTAGGTTGCTTAGGGGCGTTGTACCCGAAAATGGCCGCGTGCTGCCGCAAAGCATAAATACCGGAGCCTGCCTCCAAGGGCTTGGGGGCCGTCTGTCCGGCCAGGTTGGCGGCCAGCGAGGCGGCTGACCAACCCTGTATCTGGGTGAGGGCCGACAGGTCTGCCTCACTCCAGGTTTTGCCGGCAATTTCCCGCACCACGTTGTCGTCAAGCTCGACTTTGGTGGGGAAATCATTGAGGCTGCCCTCCGGAAGGCCCTGGGGGCCTTCATACGGGGGCAGTGGCGCAGGGGGGCTGACAAAATCCACCCGCGTGGTTTTCGCCTCCTCGTCTATCGTCACCGCCACCACGTTCAACAGCGGTCCAGGGTTGCCGCTCTTGACGATTAACAGCGTGTCACCCTGCTTTAAGTTGGTCGCAGTGCCCTGTAAGATAACGAAGGCCGCGGTGGTGGAAACCGGCTGGGGCCTGGTCAGACGTGGCTTAATGGCATTCCAGTCGGCCCGGGTCTCGATCTTCTCGACGGTCTCAAAGGTCACGGCCTGCTCGCCGGGTCCGGGAATACTCTGCACTTTGGTGCCGACATCGATACTGATGGGAGGCAGGGGCTCCAGGGGGCCGGCAGCCACGGGAGCGAGTGCCTGACCCAGGGCTCCCGGCGCATCTTCCAGGGTGAAAGCCAGGTATGTGCCGGCGGCCACGCCGGACCGCAGCTCATAGCCGATCAGCCGGGCCAACTCCAGAACCGAGATTCTCTCCGTGGCGGTGCGCAAATAGGCTTCCTGAGCCAGGCGCTCCTGGTAAAAGGTCAGCACATCGGCCACCACGGCCCAGGCATCGATCAGGGCCATGGAGAAGTCATCGTTTTCCCGGGTGGTCAAGCGGCTCAACGCTGGCAGCCGGGAGCCGGAAAGCCGGGCCAACATGGTCGCCTTGAACTGGGCGTGGGTGCCGGCGCGATACATGATCGCCTTCAGCCCCGGCCGATTGGAGATCAGTAGCGGCGTTTGGGCTGAAATTCCTTGGCAGCAGCCACACTCGTTCAGGGTGCGCAAGGAAGGATCAAGGGATAAGCTCATCGTCCCCCCTTCATGATCAGGGTGAAGACCCCATGCTCCGGAAAGTCCGGGTCATTGTCCAGGCGAGCAATCTCGAGCCGCCCTAATTCGAGCTTGCCCGATGCCAGGGCCTCCTTGCCTGGAATCCTCTGACGGTGAAACTTGGTAATGTCAAGCGAATCAACCCCCGCTACTGCCTGGGCGGCCGCAAAAAGGGAACTGAGATAAACCGTCTGCCCGAAGGTGAAGTTATCGGGGTGAAACAGGCCCCGGCGTCCGTCCGGCAAAATGCGATTACTGAAGGTCTGAAGCAGTGCCGCTTTGACATCGCTGGCGAGGTAATTCGCCTTGACGCAGACGACCATTTCAATCTCCAGGGAGACGTACTGGGGCCCTTCAACTTCCACGTCTTGACCAGCCATCCGGTAGCGCTCCAGATCATGGCGCAGCCCTTGTTCAAAATCCTCGTCCACGTCTTTGCCTGCCAGGCGATCAACCGTCAGGTAGCTGGTATACCAGCTCCCGGTCCAGCGGAAAGTGGCGGCGGCGCGCTGCACCTCGGGGGCGCAACGCGCAGCTAGGTCCGCATAATCCTTCGGCGTAACGGCGCGTTCCTGGGTGCGGAAGGCATGCGGAGCATACTGCCGCACCTGCTCAATGGTTTCAGGGTCCAAGCCGCCTTGGGCCGGCAACGGGTTTCTCACCGCCACAACCACCGAGGGGTCTGTGACCAGCGCGGCAGCGCTTGTCGATATGGGCCAGATTATCGGCGCCGATATTGCCGATGGCGCCGTTGCCGATGCGATAGGTGGCCGGAAATTTGGTGCCCGGAGATGGGCGCTGCCCCAAGTGATCGTCGCCGAAACGCAGGTAAGCCGTGCCGTCCGTTTCTACTTCCACCACGAACTCATGGCTCTCCGGCTTGCTGCTCAACAGGTCGTGCCGGGGGTCCCAGTCCGGCGCCTCGGGGGTGGGATCGGCAAGCCGAATGACCGGCACCGGAACCTGCGAGGGGTCTGCCATGGAGAAGGACATGGCCGCAGCAGCCGAAGCCGGCGGATTCTTTGGGTCGTAAGGCACAGCCTGGGTCAGCGGCGCCCGGGTCAGCTTCGGCCGGTAACGCGGGGCCGGGAGGGGAGCCGGACTATCCTGGCAATGGTCGCGGACCGCGGGGGCGACCTTGGTAAGTACCGGGTTAGGACTGGGGACCGTGTCGAGATCAAGGGAAGTGGCATCCCGTTCTGGGTCGAAGGGTCTGCCTTCCGGCATATCCGTGAAGGTCATGCCATGGTCCGCCAGGACGATATTGCCCAGCGCCACGCTAACCTGGTCAAAAAAGGCGGTACCGCAACGGGACGAGATGCACAGCGGAAAGGGCAAGGCATCCGCCTGGCCCCAGGCGATTTCGGTCACCGCAACCCCGGTCAGAGGATCACTGCCGGGGTTGACGGTAAGAAGCCGGACCGGATGGCGGTGGGCCGGGTCGGCATCTTCCGCCTCGCCGGTCTGCGGGCCCCGCACTTCTGCCAGGATCAGCACGTCCCCCGGTTGCAGGTTCGGATAGTCGCCGCGCAGCGTGGCGCGGGTAGCTCCTTGGGGGAGACAGCACTCCCGAGCGCTCCAATTATAGAAAGTCATCTCATTGTGGCCGGGGCGCAGCATGATATCGTGCAGGAGTTCGAAGACTTGCGGCCGTCCGGCGAGAGCCTGGGCGCAAGCTGGTGACTTCTGCGGTATGACCGGGGATTGTCCCGGCAGGCGCGAGAGCAGTTTGGTGGTCTCCCGGCCCTGTCCCGCTCTCAATTCCAGGCTCACGATATCGGGCCGGACCTGCACCTGAACCCAGACCCGGGCATTCCTGCCGTCGTGCATGGGGTAATCCACCAACCGGGCATGACGCCTGACAGAGGTGCGCCGCCGGGCCGTGCCCAGGTAGGCTTCGGTGGCTACGGCGTCTTGCTGATAGCTCAGATAATCGCCGACGTAGGCCAAAAGCTCCACCAGGGCAATTCCCAGGTCTGAGGGATGGCGCTCTTGCCATGGCGGCATCAGGACCGCCAGGCGGTCCAGCATGAGCTGGCGAAAGCTGGCGTAATCCTTGGCCAGATAGTTTATTTCCGGCGGTGTCGCCTGAATGCCGGGGCAGGTAAGGTCCGATTGGCAATCGAAGTCACTGGGGCAGGCGGCCTTGAAGGAGAAATCAACGGCCGACAGCACCGGGTCAAAATCAAATACCCCGGGCGGAGAGGGGGGAGACGCTGGTGCTGCGTCCGGCACCAGGCGCAGGGTGTAGGTGGAAAAATCCCCGGCAGCCGACACTTCCACCACCAAAACATTGGCTGGAATTTCGGGGGGCGAAGGGGGCGAACCCGGAGCGCCATAGGTCACTTTGGTGACTTGGATATTGCGGATGCGCTCGCCTCCTTCGATGCGCAGGTTTTCTTCCTTTAACACCCCCGGAGTCAGGTCTTTAAGGAAATGTACCAACAGGGTGCGCTGCCGCTTCTCCAGCGGCTCATCCATGTGGTCCACAACCTCAAGGAAGTCGATGCCGTTTAAGGTGGGATGCGCCAGCACCTCGTTGCGGCGGCGCTCATCACAGCAAAAATAGGCCGTCATGCGGCACCCCCGCGGCTGAATTGGGCCACCTGCTGTTGCTGCGTGCGCCGCACGGTATATTGGATGGTCACGTTCACGGTGGCATCCTCGGCTTCCACCTGCACGCCGTCCACCTGAATCACATCACCGAGCCACTGCTGCAGCGCTCCCTGGACCAAAAACTGGGTAGCCGCGGCCAGCTCATCACTGTTGGGGGCGAAAACCAGCTGCATCAGGCCGCTGCCGAAGTCAGGCCGATTGACCCGCTCACCCGGATTGGTGAAGAGCAACTGCTCGATCAGATCCCGGATGTGGTCGTCGTCATCGGCAGTGGCGGTGCGGCCGGCGCCGTCAAAGTGAAATGGGTAAGCGATATTCATCATCCCCTCACATTCCGGTGACTCGGGTCTGGGTCACCACAATCAGCAGAGGAGTGCCCGTCGGCGCGCAAATCGCCTGGCTGTCCAGCAACAACAGCGGCTGCCCGTTGGAAGTCAGGCGTGTGGCGGCCGTCACAAACTGGGCGGTCACGCAGGGTCCATTGGCCGCGGGTGGCGGCGGCAGCGCGCAGCCCGCCACGACATAAGGCGAGGCCAGCGTTACGGTGGGTTGGCCGCTGACCAGCACCCGGGGATTGGGCACTGTGGGTTGCGCCTGCCCTGCATGTGAGCACAATACCGTGGCGCCGACGTGCAGCAAAAAGCCTGGCATTGCTTTTCTCCCTAGTGGCACGGTTTTTCAGACCGTACTGGGACCCGCCCCTTATGCCGGGTTCTGCTTAAATGACCGTTAGCGCCCCGTTGTTAATCGTCACCGTGGGTCCGACCATCACGAGGGACGCGCCTTTGCCGTTTTGGATGTAAATGCCGGTATCATTCACGATAATGGTGGCCCCGGTCGTGCTTTTGAGCATGATGCCGCCGGTGGGTCCGGGTAAGTCGCTGATCACGATACTGTTTTGCAGTGAGGTTTGCATGACCACATTGGGGCTGGCCGGGTTGCCCGCCAGGGCCAGCGCCGGGACCTCCGCCGCCGACCCGAACCAGCAGCCGCTCCAGATGGGATGGTCAGGGTCGCCCTGTTCGAACTCCACCCACACGCCGGTGCCGATCTGGGGAATCATGTAGACCCCCATCTGCTTGCCGGTGATGGGAAAACAGGGCATCGCCCAACTTGAGGGGGTAAGTCCGGTGACGTCGGGGACCTGCACCAGGAGCCGCCCGATTTGCATCGGGTCCACATTGTTCAGGACCGTCCCCCGATATTTGCCGTAGTAACGTTCTCCCTCGTTCATACCGGGACCCTCGGGGTGATGGAGACCAGAGCATTTCTGGTCAGGTTGAAACTCTGCTTAAATTCGCCCTGTTTGATATTCGTCGTCACGCGGTCCACATAATACAGGCCGTCAAAGGCCGGCCCGGCCCCGCGTACTCCCACGAGTTGGCGCGCCTTCAACAGCCTGCCATAACGGGTAATATTCAGGGTGCCTTGACCGCTCACCGCGTCGGCGGACTTGGAGGCCTCGGCCAACCCCTTGCCGATGGCCTGCATGGGTGAGAGTTTGGCGGTGTCCTTCAGCATTTTGATATTGGTTATGGGAGCCGGAATCACTCCCAGCGGCGGCTGCAGCGGATTCAGCTTGGGAATGGGAATCGGGATCGATATCTTCGTGAGTTGATTTTGGATAAACACAATCGGCAGCATTCCTTTGCCACTGTCAAAAGTGAAATTGAGCGACTCAACGTTCGTATAAGGGTCCATGTCAAGATTAAGAGCCGGTTGGGGCACCCCGACTTTTATTTCAGGCCCCCAATATGCAGTGTTAGTTCCCGGCGCCGGGCCGGGATCGAGGTAAAATACGTAACCCACATCCTTGGCCAGCGACTTGATGTAGTCCAGGTCCGTTCCTTTATGGACAGGAATCCGCTCGATGGGAATCGGGACATCCGTAAACAGACTCGGGATCACCAGGGGAATCATGCCGAACATGGCATATTTGGCAATAATCAAAGCGACCCGAGCCTCCGGCGGCATGGCCGGATATGGCAAGCCGCTGAAATCCACCAAATCCATGACCCTGGTCAGATCATCCCCGGTGATCGTCAGGGTCGACTCCCCCGGTTTACTGCCGGGACTCACCTGCTGGTTGGTCATGACGCCATCCATCAGGACCTGGGGGGCGCCGTTAACGGTGACGATGATGATGACGCGCAAGAGCGGCGTCTGCCCTCCGGCAATGAGGAAGATGGTGTGCAGCGGCGATTTGTTGCTCAGGGTGAAGCTAAGTTGAAAGCCACTGGGGTTGCCGGCGCTGCTCGTCACCTGGACATTGGTCAGCGCCTCCAGCGCCACCTTCGGCACCGGCACCGGCACGACCGGCCCAACCATCAAGGTGAGATAAACCCCTTTAAGCATTTACAGGTCCCGGGATACCTTCCGGCAGCGTGAGACGCAGCCGGCGGCCGACGGTTTCGGTCAGCTCACCGGGACGCACCGCGCCATTGGCGTCACAGATGCGCCAGAACTGCTCCGGATCGCCCAAATACTGGCCCGCGATAGTATCCAGGCGCTCGCCTTCCGTCACCGTATGTTCAAAGAGGAGTTCAAAACGCTCCGGCGGTGGCACGAACCGCCGGCGCAGATAAGCGATCTTGCTGCCGTCTGCAGTCTCCAGGGTGGCCGTGGCCGTACTGTAATATCTGCTGGTAATCGGAAACATAGCAAACCTCACGGAATTCCGGTGAGACCGAGGGTGCTCAAAATGCCCCCTTGATTCAGGGCCGCCAGGCGCTCTTTCTGCTGCTGGTAAGCCATAAACAGGCTACTGCCCTTATGATCAAAGGGCAGATCGTTCACGCTTAACACCCGCAGGCCCAAGCTGACCTTGGCCCGGATGGGATTGAGAGACGGGTCGAAGGCCTCCTCGGTAATGCTGAAATCGGTCAGGCGCACCGGCAGGATGCGGCTCTTGCTCCAGACAAACAGGGCCAGGGGCGCCTGCATGGGCACGATCTCCAGGGTGCCAGCCTGGGCCAGGCTGTTGTTGGCCTGGATCTGGCTGCTGGCCGGATAGACGATGGTCTCCAACGCGGCCAGTTGGGGATGGATGCCGAGCTGCGCGGCAGGGGGATTTTGGTCCGGAAACTCCAGCTGGTCCGTGGCGTCGATTTCAGCCTCCAGCTTGATGGTCTCCACCGGCGGCCCCGTGAGGCGCAAGGCTTCGGAACGGTCGCCTTCGGTAGGCATGCCCTTGATCTGCAAAGTGCGGGTAAGCGTATCCGGGTTATATTGCAGCACGATGAGCCGCCGCACCGCGCCGCTGCCCGGATCAACCAGAACGATACCGCCTCTCAGCAGGCGGGGGGAACCGGGAAAAGTGGTCATGGAGTTTCCTCCCGTGCTTTGGCGTTGTCCTCAGGGGCCTTCCCGGGCTTTCCCAGGCCGGCCGAGTGGAGCAATACCAAAATTTCCGCATCCGTTTCGGTTTTCAGGTGTCGCATCAATGCTGCCCGCACCATCGGAACCTCCAGTTGCACCAGGGCCAAATGCTTGCGTATCAGTGGGCCGTATTTTTGCCATCTTATGGATAAATCAACAAATGAAAAACATGCTGCCGGTTGCCTTTGAAAAACTCACTGGAGCCGGAAGCCCGTCCCAATTGGAGAATGAGGCGGGACAACACCCTGGCGGTCTTTTCAGTCATATCCCCGTCGCGGGATGAAATGGCATAATGCCGCACCGAGCCCGCCCCACTTGCAATGGCACCGCCGGATATTTGGACCCCCTGAGATGTACACCTCAGGCGGACTTGGTCCTGGCTGCAATTCTGATTACGAACGCAACCCTCGCAGGCCACAGCCGCCGCAATCTCCGCAACATGGCGGGGTTGCAGCAACCGGTATCTGGCATTCTCCTGGAAACGCCGCGTTAACCCTAGAGCCATCATGGTCCCGAGCACCGCGGCGGTGGCGCCGATATGCCAGGGAGCCAGGGGAAGCGCACCCGACAGTTCTGCCGCCGCGATCAGGCCCATGAGCGCCAGCGAAATCCACTGGGCTTCGGAAAAGCCCCACAGGTAGGGGCGTTCCGGGTCGCCACGCCAGAACTCCAAGACAAAGCGCACCATCCCGTAGCTGATGGTGTACCAGGCCAAAACGGTACCAGGCGCTGCGCCCCGCCTAACCAGGATGGTGCCCACCAGAACCACGCCCAATACCAGACCCGATTCCACCGCCTGAATGGGAAAGAGCCGCACCCCGACATACCAGGGGGTAAAACCGGCTTCGGCATGTTCGGGACGGTAAGAAACTCCCCAGCGATATGGCCGCCCATGGCAACAGCC
The DNA here is from genome assembly GCA_037381685.1 of Deltaproteobacteria bacterium. Classification (GTDB taxonomy): domain Bacteria; phylum Desulfobacterota; class Desulfobaccia; order Desulfobaccales; family 0-14-0-80-60-11; genus 0-14-0-80-60-11. Next base: position 21,658 of record JARRQO010000014.1, read on the forward strand.
GGCCATCAGACAGCCGATCCGGCCGCACGCCAGGAACAATCCTATACCCAAAACCGTGAGATCCAGATAAGGCAAGACCGGTTGCTTCAGCAGCCGCAACAATAGCGTTGTCGCTAACAACACGGCAATTTCATGGTGGTAATAAACAATCTGCTCTTCCCCGGTGACAATCTTGGAAGCCATTACCAGTCCGAAGAAGACCAGTGCCGTGAGGAGAGTGATCGCGCCCATCACGAGCGGGGAGAGGTTCAGGTACGCCACCAGGGATATGGTCAGAACAATGGCCAGCCCAAAGCCGGTGTAGCCGCAGACTTGATAGACCTGCCAGGTTTTCTGGAGCGCCCGGATTTCCGGGCGGACCAGTTTATCCAGCAAATTATTGCAGACCCGTAAAAATGGCATCATATAAACTTCCTACAGCCGACCTGTTACAGACACCCCCGATCCTCATCGGCCGTGCAGGGTTCGGTGGACAGGGGCCTCTCCGACCTCTGGCAATTTCCTGTACCATCCCACACCACCTCTCTGCCCGGGGGAGCGGGCGTCTCAGGGTTGGGCGCCGTCCATTTATCCTGGCCCCCCGGGGTATCCTTGCAGGCGCAGTAACTGCCCACATTAAATCCACTGACGGCGAACAGACGATACTTCACCGTCACGTTTCTATTGTCGCAGCAGCGCTGTATCCGCAGTCCTGACCGGAGGCGGGGGAGGGCGTTGCGGGCGACATTTTTGAGCCCTTCTTTCGCCCCGCTCCAGAGTGAAGCGACTGCGCCCACCGCGGCTATGTCAGCGTCTTCTTCAAAATCGTGTCCCTCCGCCTGATTTTTCGATAACGGCGCGGCGGCGGAGACTGCTTCCCCCTGCTGCACCACGTGGGCCAACTCGTGGGCAATCAACGCCTCCCCCATCAGGCTCCCCGGGGCATATTCCCCCGCCCCGAAGGCGATGTCCCTTCCTAAGGTGAAGGCCCGGGCATTTAGACTACCAGCCATGTGTGCCGCCCCGGAATCCGTATGTATCCGCACCCGGGAGAAGTCATAGCCGAAGGCCGACTCCATACGCGAGCGGACGCCGCTGTCCAGGGGCTTGCCGGAGGCGAGCTGCGCTTGGATAGCCTGAACGTTGGCGGTTCCATCACCGCCGCTATCACGTGCCTTGCGCTGCACCCCGGCGGTTTTGGCCGGAGCCGCGGCGCCGCCGGCTTCGGCGGCGGGAGGCGCGGCAGTCGAAACGCCTCTGGGCACGCCGGTAATCTCACCGGTTGTGGCCCAAACGGTAACTGCCCGGCTCACCCGATCTACAATCAGGCTGATATAATCACGGGCCGAGTTCACCCCCGCAGTTTCCGGCGCATAGCGGTGGATGGCCTGCTCAATACTTTGACCGCTCTGAGAACTGTAATAATTGAGCCAAAAGTTGAGATACGGACAATCATTGGTGGTGCGGCCGCTTGCCGCGAGGATCGCATTGGCAGCAGCGCAGATTCCAGCGCGCACCTGGCTCAGGAAAGCACTTTTTTTCATCTGCCCGGATTGGACCATTTCCTGATCATCTTCGACAATCAGTCCGCGCGAGGCCACTTCTGAAGCGGCTGCAACCGCAGCAGGAGCCTCTGGCGTTACCATTCCCGGCTCGACCGCGGCGGGCTCAACGGCTTGATCAGCGACCTGACGTTGGATCATCGGGGAGAGCTTGCACCTTAAGCGGGCAGGTATGACAAGCGCCGCCAAAGGGGCAGAACGTTGGGCCGGCTGCAACCAAGGGGCACGATTGCGGCGCGGTCACTGCTTTGGACCCGGAATGCACCAGGACCTGGCCAAAGTTGTGTCCTGAATTTGATCCTAGAGGCTCAGGATGGAGCTTCTGGCCCGCGGATTCTGACCAATCCCGTTCGGCCTGAGGCCTGGTCCGCAACGGCTCCAGCAAGTTTGGCAGGAACGCCGGCACGTTGCCCTTTTTAGTCTCTGCTGCGGCTTTGACCATGCTCATCGGGTCAGTCCTCCAAACAGCGCCTGCGCCACCTGGGCTCCGATCGCTTCGGCTGGGGAGCCGGCCGCCACCTCGAACCTCCCGCCATCCAGATGGGCAATCTCGCGTCCCTGGGCCAGTGCCGCCGGTACCCCTTGGTCGGTAAACAGTCTCGCTAATTCGCATTGGACCGCATCGGCCAGGCGATAGCGATCAATCGGAGAAAAGCCGTGCAGCACTAACTCCTCAATAAAAATTTCCACGGACGCGGGGCCGAGATCAGGAGACTGAGTCTGCCCCTGGCCATTCATGGGCTGAACCAGGCCCAATCTCGATGCCTGCGGCTTTTGTCCGTTCATAACCAACCTCGAATCTCAGCCTCGGTCGGCACCTTTTCCAGCTTGGCATATTCGCCCCGGGCCGCGCGCAAGATATGCAGCATCCGCACTGGCTCATTGGCTTCCGCCGCCAGAAAGGCGGCATTCAGGGCAATGTTGCGGATGGTCCCGCCGGTCGAGTTGAGCCGCGCCAGTTTGTGCAGATCCAGACCTTCCACCGGGGTGCCGGACGGAAAAATCCGCCGCCAAATCTCGGCCCGGTGCGCGGCATCCGGAAAGGGAAACTGCACGATGAATCGCAGACGCCGGAGAAAGGCGGTATCCAAAGCCGTTTTCATATTGGTGGTCAGGATCGATAAGCCCCGGTAGGTTTCCATGCGCTGCAGCAAGTAACTCACTTCAATATTGGCGTAGCGGTCGTGGCTGTCCTTGACCTCGCTCCGCTTGCCGAACAGAGCATCGGCTTCGTCAAAGAGCAGGATGGCTCCCCCCGTTTCGGCGGCATCGAACACCCGCCGCAGGTTTTTCTCGGTTTCGCCGATATACTTATTGACTACCTGACTGAGATCAATGCGATAAAGATCCAGCCGCAATGCGCCTGCCAACACCTCGGCTGCCATGGTTTTGCCGGTGCCGCTGGCCCCCGCAAACAAAGCGCTGATCCCCAGGCCGCGCGCTCCTTTGGCGGCGAACCCCCAGGTTTCATAGACCTTGGCGCGTTGCCGGACGTGAGTGGCAATATCTCTCAGCGTCTGCATTTGAGGTTCGGGCAAAATCAGGTCGTCCCAGGTGGCCGCAGGATCGATACGCTGAGCCAAGTCTTCCAGGCGCGCCCGGGCCTGGCTCCGGCAGGCCTCCCACAGCAGTGGCCCGAGAGCTTCCCCTTCCTCCCCGGAAAGGCTGCTCCGCAGGTGGGCGCCGGCGGCACAAATTTTTTGAGCACTTAGATTGAATTGCGCAACCACTCTCTCCAGTTCCCCATCCAAGCGGCTGGCCAGGGGGCCCAGGACTTCCTGCCACAGGGATTGTTGTTCTCCTTTGTTGGGTCTGGTCACCTCCAGGTTTACTACCAGGCGTTTCCGGAGACGCAGCGGCTCCCGGCTCGCCACCATGAGCATGCCTTGCAGGTTCTCCATGAACGAGACCAGGGAGTGGCTGTTCACCTGGTCATCGTATTCAATGAGCAGCGCGCTGCGAGTTAGCGCGGCTTCCCGCTCCCAGAGCCGGGCTAAGGCCTCGCGCTCGAGCACCGCCAGCGGGATGTCTTCTCCGTTTAGGACATAGGCTTGGAGCCCCAGTGCGGCGCAGGCAAACGCGGCGATGGCGCGCTTTCCGCTCTTTTCACCGCCACCGAGATGGATGATGGGCCAGCCAGAAACTTCTTGGGTTCGGGACCAGAAGTCAGTCACCCATTGAGCCTGGCGGCGCTGCGAAGGGGGTAGATCACCTGGAGCTGGCAGTGATTCCACGAACCCCTGCAACCGCGCCTCCAGGGATGACACGCCGGTCAGATAGTGCAGCACACGTTCATCAATGCGGAGCGGACTGGTGGTAAGGGTATCGCCCACCCCAACTTCTAGAAGACGCCAACGACGCAGCGGACCGCCGGGAGTCAGGGCGCTCCAATGAGCTTCGGGCAAGGCCGCCAGCGCCAGACTGAAGGTGGGGAAGGGGCTGTGCGAGTTGCCCTGGGCCGCCGCACACAAGGGCGCCAGTCCGGAATCCAGTTCCATGCCGGCGCACAACAGCAAAATGTCGCGCTCGAAAGAGGACAGGAAAAAGGCTGCACAGAGGGAATCCAGGGCTGCGGCATAAGGCAGTTGCCGCGTCGCGTCATCCAGGGCCGATTCCACAGCCCGGCTATCATCTTCCTCCGGCAGTTGGTTTTGAACCCGGGCGATGTGCTGCTTTAGAGCCTTCCGGACCCCCGCGACTCTGGCCATCAGGTAGCGTTGATTGGCCTCCTGCCAGTTATCTGCTGTTGCCATCATCATGGAATCGTCACCACCGGTGAGTTGTATTTGCCTGCGGCATCGGTCCCCAAGGGGCTTTCCGCGCCATCGACCTGAAGACGCACCAAGTAATCTCCGGCCTGCACGCCACTGATGGGAATGCTGATAGTCGGACTCGGCCCCGGCGGGCTCAACGGCGGGCTCCAGGGAAGCCTGGAAGGAGCGCTAAAGCTGTAGGCCCTAAGCTCCTCGGGAGGGCTTCCCGACGGCATGAGCTCATTGAGCAACAGGACCACCCGCTGCGTATCCCCGATAGCCGGGTCGACGGTCAGGTCCACCCTGGCCGAGCGCGGCTCGCTTCCCGTACCCTGCAGATTGGCAATGCCGATGGGGGCCACCAGGCGTGGGCTCAAAACGAAGGCCGCCACATTCGATGCAAAGCCGCGATGAGGGGTGGGCGGCGAGCCTAATAAAGTCCTTTGGATCACCTGCACCCCCTGCACGCCGGCCTGAAGTCCCCCGGGGATCGGCACGATGATTTGCCGGTCGGTCACCTCGCCAGCCGCGGGAGTGACCGCGATGCCGCCGACCTGGACCACGGTATCTTCCCCGCGCAGTTGGCTGCCCGCGATAACCAGGTTGGATCCCGTCAGAATCGGTTGGTTATCCACGATGGGACCACCTGGGCTCGCCTGGGACTTGATCTGTTCGATGACCGGATGTTTAAACGGGATAACGTGAACGCGGCGCTCGCGCACCGGCAGGGCAGGCTTGGTCGAACGGCGGCTGTCGATGAGCACCACCGAGATCTGGTAAATTGCGGTTGGCCGGTATCTCGCCTGAAATGCCGGCCATAGCTTGGAAAGTTCTTCCGTGTTCATGATCTGCGGGGTGATTTTGATCTGCTCTACCTGTTCCGCCAGATCGGAGGTGAACAAGGCTTGCAGGGCCGGCGGCAAACCACCACCCCCGACCACGGGAGTGGGAGGAGCAAGCGCAGTCCGAATGGCGTCCCGCGGCAACACCGGAGTTTCATGTAACAACTGCATGGCGTAGCCCAGGAGGATTTCCGCGTGAAATTCCTCGGCCCCATAGGCGGTCAACAAATAATAAAGGTCCAGGGCGAGGGGCGGATTGTCGATCCGTTCGCCGCGCCCATTACGCGCCGGCAAGCCAACATTGCGCCAGCCCGGATTGGGAGTGACCTGGTATAAGAACAGGTTGAGCCGACTCTTCTTTAAATCTTCATCCGAAGCATCGATGCGGTCAGGGGGCAGGGCGCTCACCGTGACTTCCCCAACCCCGGCTGAGACATTGTGGTCGATCAAGCCGTTATTGAGCAAGTCCTTCAATACAGCGGTCACCGCCGCAATGGCCAAGGCAGTGCTCATCGCTTCCCCTCATCGCGTCCCTTCAAATAGTCTTCCAGGGAGAGTGACGGCCCGGACCGCGCTGGGGGCCGGGGCGGAGGCGGCGCTGGCGGCGCTATTACCGCGCGGACCTCGACCCGCCCGATGTTAATGCGGATGACAGGAGGCTCTGGCGGCATTCTGGCCGCTTCGGCGTTGATCAAGGAAGCCGCTGGGACAGCAGGAATGAGCGGCGCCGGAGAGACAATTTCTTCGGGCCTGGCTCCCGGTGAGGCTGGTAGTATTGGTGGGTCAGTCCCTGATCGACCTCTAGCCGGTGAGGCGGGTTCAACCAAGACGGTCTGGATAGGCGGTTCAGCGGAGAAGCGCGGTGGCGCAGGGCCGTTTTCTGGGGGCCCTGGTGGCGCGGTTTTTCCAGGCGCTGCCGGAGTAGCCTCGGGCCGGACTGGGGGAGAAACTGACAGCTTCTCACCTCCGACTGGGCGGGAGTCTTCGGCCTGGAAGGCTTTCTCCGCGGTTTGCTCGAGGCTAGACCTGGTTTGCACGGCCAAGTTTTCAGCCTGGGCGGCAACCGGTGGTTGAGGGACAACCTCCGGATACTTTTCGCCTGGGACCTGGGCCGGGCGCCGGGTTGGGGGCTTTTCTTGAAGATCCTCCCCGGGCCGGCGTGATTCCGGGGGAGGCTCAGATGCTTGCCACGGAGATGTTTTCAAGACATGATCTGATTTCCCGGATTGCTGCGCGGCCTCTTCCGGGGCGTCCCCGACGGAACCGTTCGGCACAGAACCACTCATGGGGCTGGCAGGTTCAAAGCGCGACGCCAGCCGCGGCTGAATCACCTCCACCGATTCGAGGTTCCTGGCAATCAGGCTGCTCAGAAAGTCCGTCATCCGCCAATGCGCTCCAGATAGAACTGCCGCCGCCTTTGACTCATGGCCAGAAGGTCCGATTCACTCCAGCCATAGGCGGAGGCGAGCAGATGCAGTTCGTCCAAGACTCGGATGGCCCAGGCATGAATCTCGGTCCAAAAAAACCGCCCTATGTCAAAGGGGGCCTGCCATTTCTGGCCGCACTGGACACAAGCGACGTTGAGACTAACATCCGCGTGCGGGTCCGCCTTGGCCATGCGGGCCATAATCGCCTCAACCGCGTCGGCCGACAAGTGATCCAGCGATCTTGCTTCCCCAGCATGGCTCACTTTTAAAAGACAGCGTTTAAGGATCAGTTGACGGTTGTGCGCCAGATCCTGATGGGGGTCAATAAGCGCCAGATCGAGGCTGTTGGGTAAACGAAACTGCACTTCATCCCCCTCGATGCGCAGCATAAGGGTCTCTTCCGGCTCAGCTTCCGGCGCACCTTTAAGATCATCTGTGCGAAAGATGAGTTCCAACTGCTCCCCGCAATGGGGACACCTCGCCAAGCCAACGATTTGAGGCCCGAAGGTCTGTTCGCGCAACTTGAGCAAACGGAGGTTACGCTGGCCGATACTAAGTCTGGCCAGAGCCTCCCGGGACGTGTCGGGGCAGGCGGCGGCCAGTAATACCAGGGCTCGCTCAGCGAGGGTTCGGCCGAGGCCCTCTTCCCAGGCCTTCAATAATTCGGGAACCGTCAAGGCGCGCATACTTCACTACCCGGGCGGCTCGGTGAAGGCCGGCTCTGCCGGTTCAGTTACCTCAAGATCACGTTCCCAGCCCTCGTTTTCCAGTTTGATCTGCTGGATTGCCACGGCATTGGCGTTGGCGTCAAGCTCAGGAAGGGCCTGAAATTCTGAGACCCAGCAACGATAAACCCTGTAAGCCAGAGCCAACTGGCCGGCCTCATTGTAGACCTCGATAATAATGTCCTTGCGGAAATCTTGGAGGGAGACCTCCGCCCCCAGGCCTGACCCAAAGTTCCAGACCTTGTTAGCCCATTTCTCGAATTCCGTGTCGTGGGTGACGCCGCGCTCGAGGGTGATGGCGTCAAACTCTGAGCGCCCGGGAGACTTGCGGCTGCTGCTCGGGTCTCCCCCCTCCCGGTGTTTTACCACTTCGGTGGTGCGCTTCAGGATTCCCACCTTGCTGACCCCGGCAACATACTTCCCATCCCACTTGACCCGGAATTTAAAGTTCTTGTATGGATCGAAACGCTGAGCATTGACGCTAAATTGAGCCATGGCTATCTCCTTATACCTCTATCTGTCCGACCAGCTGTTGGATCTTAATCACCACGAATTCGGCGGGCTTCAGCGGAGCAAAGCCCACCAGAATGTTGACGATGCCCAGGTTAATGTCGTTTTGGGTCGTGGTTTCCTTATCGCACTTGACGAAGTACGCCTCCCGGGGGGTTTTGCCCTGGAAAGCCCCCTGTCGAAAGAGGTTTTGCATGAAAGCCCCGACGTTCAGCCGGATCTGGGCCCAGAGCGGCTCGTCATTGGGCTCGAAGACCACCCACTGGGTGCCGCGATAGAGGCTTTCTTCAATAAACAGCGCGGTCCGCCGCACCGGGATGTATTTCCATTCGGAGGCTAAACGGTCGGCCCCCTCCAGGGTCCGCGCCCCCCAGACGACGCGGCCGATTACCGGAAAGGCCCGCAGGCAATTCACCCCCAATTGATTCAGTTCCCCATTTTCGTCGTCGGTCAGAGATACGCTGAGCTGGGGCACACCCACGAGGGTTGCCTCCAAACCGGCCGGGGCTTTCCAAACTCCCCGCACCCCATCGGTGCGGGCAAAGACGCCCGCCACCGCGCCGCAAGGAACAAAATCCTCGACCTGGTTATCCCGCAGGGGATTAGGCTGCCTCAGGCGTGGGAAGAAGATGGTGGCGTGGTTGCTGCGGGTCCCGACATGATCCGTAGTCGCGTCGGTGAATTCCGTCCTGGCCTGGTCCTTGGTGGTCCAATCACTGGGGGGGTCCACCAGCAGGAAGGCGCGCCGCGCTTCACAGTATGCCGCCGCAGCTCCGATGAGACCGGTATCGACATCCTGAGCGAAACCATAGGGTGGAAGGCACAACAGATTAAAGAGATCGGCCTTTTCCAGGGCATAGAGTCCCTTCTTGGTGCCGGTGTCCTTGCCAGGCCCGGTGAATTCATTGATCCCCAGAACATCCCCATCCGATCCGGGGGTGGGCGCTGCCGGGGGGCTGGTTGGCGGGCTGGATGGGGGACTGAGAGGGGTAGAAATTATCGTGGAGTCAAAGGGTCTGACATTAGGCACCATAAAGGCGCCAGTGGTCGGGTCTGTCGGCACCGCCACCAGGTTTGAGCTTTGCTCCAAGACCTTTGGGAGATACCGGGGATTGGCGGAGTCCACTGAGACATTCAGAAATCGTTCGGATTGCAGGACTTGCTGGGTGTCGGGATTAATCTCCGAAACGATAAGATTGAAAAGCTTCTGGTCGGTTGGGGCCTTGGTATCATAGTTCACGCTGGCGCTCAGATTGTTGCCCCAGGCGCCTGCATTGGCGGCATCCAGGAGGAGCTCATCGTCAGGGTCGGCAGCACCGGTAGGCAGGGAAATCCTGGCTTTGGTGGCCCCCTTGTGCAGCCGCACGATAACGGCCTGGCTGCCGCCGTTCAGGTAAAAGTCCCGCACGGCGTAACTCATAGGACTTATGAGGGACAGTCCTCCAAAAATCCGTTCGTAGTCACCGAAGCTGTTAATGGTGATGGGGTCCTCCACCGGTCCCCGGGCGGCCCGGCCGACAAATGCCGTAGTTGAAGTTGCTACCCCAACAATGGTGCGCACGCCGCTGGGAATTTCCAAAATATACACACCGGGATAAGTACCTACCTGTGCCATAATATTTTCCTCCAGGCCTGGTTAAATAAGTTTGCAGCTTGTAAAAATATGGTAGAAAACTGTATTTTTTGAAAAACAACCTGGATAAGAGCCGGGAGCTTGGCAATCATTGCGATTTTCGCTCTTTGTGGTCTCGGGCCCTGCAGTTATTGGTGGTTATTAGCAATCATGATGGAAGTATTTAACAGGTAATTATTTAATAATTAATTGTCAAGATCGATTAAATATATAAAATTTAAGATTTCCCGTTCCAAATTTTTAAATAAACTTGAGACCTCGGGATACGGTCTCACCGCAACCGAGGCGAAAGAGCGCCTGCAAAAGTTTGGGCTCAACAAACTGGCGGAGGCCGAGAAGGTCAGTCGGCTGAAAATTCTGCTCCATCAGTTTAAAAACCCCTTGATCTATATTCTCCTGATTGCCGCAGTGGTGACCTTTTTCTTGCAAGAATACAAGGAAACCGGCGTAATTGGGGCAGTGTTACTGCTGAACGCCATTATCGGCTTTATTCAGGAATATAAGGCGGAAAAGCAGGTCCGGGTCGGCAAAGGGGTCCACACCCTGAAGGCCGGCGACCTCATTTACCGGACTTCCGACATCCCAGCCAGTGGCGCAACCCAGGCCCCACCGGGGCCCGGCTGCTGTGGGTCAAGGTGAAGTAATTATCGTGCACGGTTTCCAGATAAAATTCTAATGGCCTCTCTCAGTGCGCAATCGCCTCTCCAAACCTGTTTTTGCCACACTAACTTTCCACATCATATCTGAATTTTATCCCGGACCAGCGATAAGTCTCTGAAGTGACAAGTTAGCGCTCATTGTTATTTATGAAAGTCACTTGAATCATGTTTCCTTTAGCTCCCTGAAAACAATTTGTGGCAAATTGCCTTAAGTTTTGAGGCTGGATTGACAATTGCGTAAAAAGAACCAAAATGATAACTAAAGGATTTTTGGAATGAATCGGTCCGTAAACCAGATCTGGTTAGGGGTAACAGCTTTTATTATTTTTGATCCCCGACCCACTCTGGCCTTACAGACCCATGGTCCCCCAGAAGGTCTCTACGTCCATCAATTAGCCCACTTCTTATTTGCCGCGGCCCTGCTTTTTCTCATCTGGCAAATTAAATCTGAAGGTCTGGCAAGACTTCCCGGGTTTCGGCAGATCAGGTGGGCTTGTGGCTTACTTGTTTTATGGAATATTGTCGCCTTTCTGGGGCACTGGTCCGAGGTGCATCTTGTCCGTCAGGCTTTTCAGGGTCAGGAGGGAGATCTGTCTCAGCGCCTAATCATGTCCCGATATCCTGCCTGGGTTTATTATGTTACCAAATTGGATCACCTGATCCTGGTACCGGCCTTTTTCCTGCTGTCTTGCGGATTGAAAGCCTTGCTATCCAAGACTCCGAAGGAGGCGCGATGATCACCTTACCCCTCTTCCCGATCTGCATAGTGGACATTGTGGGCTCTGCGCTGGTTATTTTGTTGGCCACCAGTGCTTTCGTAACGGTAATAAAGCTGACGGCGGAAGATCCAGAAAATGCTTTGTATCTATTCCTTTATTGGTTCACCCTGGCCCTGTTGGCCTTTGCCTTTTCCCGTTCAATAGGCCACATTCTTAAGCATGTGTTGATTTTTTCCGGTAAGGAGAAGATATGGCTAAGCTTGCGTCCATTTAGCGGCGGGCTCAATAGCGTCACCTTTGTCGCCATTGCTGCGGTTAGTCTGTTTTTCCATCACATTCAGCGTCTCTACCAACGCATGGCGGTTAACCATGTGGAATTAGAGGCCACCAGCCGGGAAATCCTGGAACTTAACCGTGAAATGGAAGCCCTGGTCATTGAACGCACCATGAGTGAGATGGCCTTAAGCATTGCCGATGGGATTCGCAATCCTTTGCATATTATCGGCGGCTTCAGCCAACGACTCCTCAAAAAAACTTCCTCTGAGGATCCGGCTAGAAACTGGGCGGCTTGTATTTGTCAGGAAGCCAAGCGCCTGGAACATATGGTAGAGCACTTTGAATCTCTGGCCCATAAAAAGAAATCTTTTTTCACCGATGTGGACCTCAATGTCATCGTTCAAGATATTCTGAGGTTGATTCATGAAGAATTTACCAAAAAAGAAATTGGGCTTGTCGCCCAACTCAACCCGGAGGCCATTTGGGGCCGTTTCAACGTCTATTTGCTCAAGTTGGCACTGGCTCACCTGTTGCGCAACGCCATTGAAGCCACTCCTCCCAGCGGGGAAATACGGATCACTACCAGGCTAGAGGGCAGCCGAGCGACTTTAGTGATTCAGGACACCGGGCGCGGGATGCCCAAGGATATGGTGGCCAAAGTCTTCGAACCCTTTTATACCACCAAGATCGGTGGCACTGGCCTCGGAATGATCTTCGTAAAGCAAATCGTTGCCGAGCACCGGGGTAAAATCAATATTGAGAGCCAAGTGGGCCAGGGAACCACTATTGCCATAGAACTACCGTTACGCTTTACGGAAAGTCTGGATTTCCACCTGAGCCCACAATAAAGCTCACCTTTTAGGCCTGAGTTCTAAGCAAATTCTTTTCTAGGCTACTTTCCACCCCCGCAATTTCGTCGACCGAAAATGGCCCCTTTCGACAGGCAAATCATATCTGCGTTTCTTAAGACCCTGGGATGACTATCCAATCTGGCAAGATACTCGTTAATCCTGATAGGGGCTTTTCAAAGTCACCATCAACGCCCCCCTTGTGGGTCAGTGATAAGGAAAGAGGCGGGCAAGTTATTTCGCAAAGCCGATGAATATCCAATGAGGTTCGATTGGCTTCCTATCGTGCTTAAATCCTGATAGAATCCCCGCAGGGAACGGGCCAGATGCGCAGGCTACAGATAGCTAGAGATCAGAGGGCAATTTGCCATTCGGCGCAGCCTGCAATGCAGGACCATCTGGCGAAATGACCCGCCTGCACAGATGCTTACCTGACGAATTCGAGCCGGGAAGTTGAGGTATGGCTTCTAATTTCACTAGCAGGTTTTTCTTGTTGCGCCTTAGGGCCAAGGTTGCTCTCCTCACTTTGCTGGCCGTGCTCCTGCCTAATCAATTCGCCTCTGCGGTAGCTCCACAGCCAGCCCAGAAAGTCCTTTTTCTCTACTCGTGGCAATCGGTGCTGCCCGCCAACCTCGAGTGGGATAGTGGTATTCGCAAGGCCCTGGAGAGCACGGAGGGGCGAGGAATCGAATTCCACACAGAATACCTGGACCTGGCCCACCACCCAGAGGGGACCTATCTCCAGAGCCTGTTAAATCTCTTAAAGACCAAGTATAGCGGGCAGAAAATCGATCTCCTCATCCCGGTGGGAGACCTGGCCTTTTCTTTTCTGCAGGCCCATGGCAACGCCCTCTTTCCCGGCTCCCCCATTGTTTTTTGCGCGGTAGTAAAGCAGCAGCTGGAGGCCCTGAAACCGCCGCCCAACAGCAGCGGAGTGGTGGCCTGGGTAGACGTTCAGGGCACCCTGGCAGCAGCTCTCAAACTGCAGCCAAAGACCAGACGAGTGGCGGTGGTCGGGGGGATCGCTAAAACTGACAGAGCCTTGGAGCACATAGCCCGAGAAGCCCTGCGCCCTTATGAAGGCCAACTTGAGGTCACCTTCCTGACCGATCTGTCGATGGCTGAAGTTCTCCAACGGATGTCCAGCCTGCCGCCTCGGACGGTGGTCATTTACCTCAATATGCTTCGGGATAGCACAGGTCATGACTTCGTGCCCCTGGAAGCCCTGGAGCGCGTGGCCCAGGCGGCTAATGCCCCCGTCTATGGCCTCTGGGAAACCCTGTTGGGCCACGGGATTGTCGGTGGTCATCTCATGAGCTTCACGGAACAGGGCCGCCTGGCCGGAGAATTAGGGCGCCGGGTGCTGAACGGCGCAAAACCGGAGAACATCCCCGTCATTTACGAGGGTGGCGATGTTTACGCGTTCGACTGGCGGCAGCTCCAGCGCCGGGGCCTCAAGGAGAGCGCCTTACCACCCGGCAGCCTGGTTCGTTTTAAAGAGCCTTCGTTGTGGGAAAGTCACAAGCGGGAGGTTATCGGCACCGGCGCGGCTTTTAGTGTGCTGAGCCTGCTGGTGGTTGGCCTCCTCATCAACCTGGGGCGGCGCCGCCGGGCGGAAGGCAGCCTGGCCAAGCGCCTAAAGTTTGAGACCTTGGTGGCCGAGCTTTCCGGCCAATTTGTCGCGGTGGAGGCCGGCAAGGTGGACCAGGAAATCGACCAGGGGATCAAGCGGTTGGTGGAATTTTTGGGTGTTGATCGGGGCCGTTTGTGGCAATTATCCGGACCCCAGGGGGAATTCATTCCCACCCACTCCTGGGCCGCGCCAGGAATCCGAGCCATATCCTTGCCGCCGGCGCAGCGCTTCCCCTGGATTAGGAGTCAAATGCTCCAGGGCATACCGGTGACCTTTTCCCGGCCCGATGAACTTCCGAGGGAGGCAGAGATAGACCGGCAAAGCCTGCTTGCCGACGGCATTAACTCAGCCCTCTGCATACCGCTGTCAGTGGGCGGCAAGTTCATCGGAGCCCTCACCCTGAGCGCCCTCCGTTCCCTGAAAGCCTGGGACCCTGGCTTGGCGCAGGAACTGCGGCCCATCGGCGAGATCTTTGCCAATGCCCTGATACGCAGTGTGGCAGATAATGAACTGCAGCAGGGAGAATTGAAATACCGCATTGTCGCTGATTTCACTTATGATTGGGAGTACTGGCAAAATCCGGACGGCATCTGGCGGTATGTCTCCCCCGCGTGTGAGCGCATCTCGGGGCATCGGCCTGCAGAGTTCCTGAAACGCCCCGGTCTTCTCCGGGACCTAATCGTGCCGGAGGATCAGGACCGGTGGGATCGCCACAACTGTGTTTCTCAGAAAGATCCCAGCGGCCGGGAATTACAATTTCGCATAAGAAGGCCCGATGGCTCCATCCGCTGGATAGAACACGCCTGCCAACCTGTGACCGACGATGCCGGGAAGTTCATCGGCGTCCGGGCCAGCAACCGGGACATCACTGAGCGCCGGCAGGCCGAAATCTCGGAGCAGCAGCACCGGGAACAGTTGGCCCACATGACGCGGGTGGCCACCCTGGGGGAATTAACCGCCTCCCTGGCCCATGAGGTCAACCAACCCCTTAATGCGGTGATGAATAACGCGCAAGCGGCACTCCGCTTCCTGCACCGGGAAAACCCGGACATGCAGGAGGTGGGTGAGGCGCTGGGCGACATTGTCCGGGATGGGAAGCGGGCCGCTGAGGTTATTCAGCGCCTGCGCCAGTTCCTGCGTCCGGGGGAAATGCACGCCCAGGCGGTGGACATCAATCAGGTGATTGAGGAAACCGCGGCGCTTACCCGGAATGAATTTCAGGCCAGCAACATCAGGATCCGATTTTCACTGGCTGACAACCTCCCCCCGGTCTGGGCGGACGGCATTCAAATCCAGCAGGTCGTCTTGAACCTGCTCATGAATGCCAAAGAGGCCATGGAACAGGCAGGCTCAAACCCCCGGGAACTTCTCGTCAGAACCGAGCAAGAAGACGGGGAGACTGTCAAGGTTAGCTTCCGGGACCGTGGCCCCGGAATGACCTCCGAAAACCTGGAGAAGATTTTTGAGCCCTTCTATACCACCAAAACCGCCGGAATGGGGTTGGGACTGGCCATCAGCCGCTCCATCATTGCCTCCCTTGGCGGTCGAGTCTGGGCTGCGCCCAACCCTGACCAAGGCGCCACCCTGGCTTTTGCCTTGCCCATCTTTAAGGAAGAGCACCGATGAGTCCGGCCAAGCCCGCCGTTTATGTGGTGGATGACGATCCCTCCGTGCGCGGCGCCATGAAAAGATTATTGAAATCGGTGGGATTACCGGTAAAAACCTTCGCCTCGGCGCGGGAGTTTTTGGACCAGGCAACCCCGGAGTGGTCCGGTTGCCTGATGGTCGATTTACGGATGCCCGGGATGGGCGGACTGGACCTGCAATACCAATTAAACGCCCGTCAAATAAGCCTGCCGGTGATCTTTCTAACGGGATACGGTACGGTGCCTGCCAGCGTGCGGGCCATGAAGGCCGGGGCCGTGGACTTTCTGGAAAAGCCGGTGGATGATCAGACGCTGCTCGATGCCGTCCATAAGGCCCTGGAGAGGGACCGCGGCGCCAAGCGCGATCAGGCTGAGATGCAGGCCCTGCACCAGCGCCTGGCCGCTCTGACTCCCCGGGAATATGAGGTCTTAGCCTTTATCATCTCCGGCCGGTTGAACAAACAAGCCGCCGCAGCCTTGGGGACCACCGAAAAGACCATAAAAGTACACCGGGCCCGCATCATGGAAAAGCTGCGATGCGCCTCGCTGGCGGAATTGGTGCGGCTGGCTGAAAAGGCAGGCATCAAGACATTGGACTAAGGTCTAACCGACCTAGGACTAAAGTCCAATTTACTTCCCTTTAATTATTTCTTAAATTCTTTCCAAATAAGCAATCCCCTTCGTTAACTTGCTTCTACCTAGCATCAGGGGCACCGACCGTCGCGGGCTGCCCCGTGCTTGCCAATTAATTTGACCATGTTCCACATAGGTAGGTTAATCCCGCCGATGACCAGCGCCACTTTCGGAATCTATGTGATAGATGACGACGAATCTGCCCGCCTGGGGCTGGGGAGGTTGCTCCGGTCGGCAGGGTTTCAGGTGAAAATCTTTGCCTCGGCGCAAGAATTTTTGGATCACGGCCCGGTGGATAACGATGGGCTGATAATTTTGGATGTGCGGATGCCGGGAATCAATGGCTTGGAGCTGCAAAAGAGATTGACGGCCCGGGGCAGCAAGCTGCCCATCATCTTCATCACCGGTTTTGAAGATCCCCGGGCCCGGAATGAGGCCCTAAAGTGCGGCTCCATCGCCTTCCTGCAGAAGCCCGTGGACGAGCAGACCTTACTCGGGGCCATCGAGGCAGCTTCCCAGAGGCAGGCACACAGAAATTAAATTAAACAAAAATCCGGCAGCCGAATACATCTTGGGAGGATTTTATGATCACCTTAGTGGCAATCGAATATGATGATTTCTTCAAAGCGGAAGAGGTCAAGCTCAAGTTCCTAAAAATGCAGAAAGAATATCTGGTTGACCTGGAAGATGCCGTAGTAGCCACCAAAGACAAGGACGCCAAGGTCAAATTGCACCAGATTCTTAGCACCGTCAAGGCCGGCGCCGTGGGCGGCGGCTTCTGGGGCGCCCTCATCGGCCTCATTTTCCTTAATCCTCTGCTGGGAATGGCCGTAGGCGCCGCCAGCGGCGCGGCGGCTGGGGCCCTGAGCGACGTGGGTATCAATGACCAGTTCATGAAAGAGCTGGCCGAAAATTTGAAACCCAATTCTTCGGTGCTCTTTGTGCTGGTTCGCAAAGCTACGCCGGAAAGAGTGTTGGAAGAACTCCAGGGCACCGGCGGCAAGATCCTCAAGACTTCCCTGTCCCACGAGGACGAAGCCAAGCTGCAAGCAGCCCTAAACGCCGCCAAACAACAAGCTTAGGCAACAGGTGCATGGAGCCGCAGGGAGTTTGATTAATTAATCCTGCGGTTCCGGTTTTTCCCCGATTAATGGTGAACGTTGGCAAGGAGGAGATGGGAATGGCTCTCCAGGGCAGGGGTCTGGCTCAGGCAGCCAGAAGACGGATGTATGTCCAAAAGGTGATTCTCGTCCTCCTGACCATGGGGGTCTTGGCCGGCCTGGCTTATTTTCTCCTTCACGAAAAACAAACCAAGGAGCAATCGGGAGGAGTATCCGCAGCCAAGGAATCGGCGCGGCCCAAGGCTATGATGGATTTTGAGATTTTGAAGGGCAGATGGGTCCGGCCGGACGGCGGTTATGTAGTTGCGGTCAGGGAAATCGATGCCAGTGGCAGGATGGTGGCGGCATATTTCAATCCCCGGCCCATCAACGTCTCCCAGGCCGCAGCATCATCGGATGGGACTACCATCAAGGTATTCATCGAATTGCGGGACATAAATTATCCAGGGGCCACGTATAACCTGACCTATGATCCAAGGAGCGATCAGCTCAGGGGCATCTATTTTCAACCGGCCATTAATCAGAGCTTTTATGTGGTCTTCGTCCGGATGAAGTGATGGTCACCCGACGGTTCTTGGGCATGCAGGAAGTCCATTTTAGCAGGCTGACGCGATGAAACGAGATCTCCAGGCACTTAAACCTCCCCGCTGGCGGGGCAAGCCGGTGCGGCGCATGCATGTCATGGTGAAGCCCATAGGACCCCGCTGCAATCTCCAATGCACCTATTGCTATTATCTTTCCAAACAGGTTGTGTTGAGCACTGACCAGCATTGGCGCATCACCGACGAAACCCTGGAGACCTTCATCCGGCAGTACTTTCAGGGCCAAAACTACAAGGA
>JARRQO010000015.1:0-16225 GCA_037381685.1 Deltaproteobacteria bacterium
TTTTGAGGGGTGGCGCTTGAGGGAAGTGATGACAGCTTGCCGTCAAATAAGCAATTCTTGGAAGAAAGGTCGGAGGCCCGGTAAATCGCAGGCTAAGAGTTTATCACCGCGTTTGTTCCTTAATAATTTTACCCTGAGAGGTAAAAGAAAATCCTTGGTTTCCTAAAGTGCCCAGCATCAGGCAATCTATGATGGGTTCGGTTACCGGTTTTTCTGCTTGCCATTGCACGATAAAATTGGTCCCTATACCTTCGTTGCCTTTCTTGGGTTCCTTGACGATGACCCGGATAGCGGCCAGCGGATTTAGTTTGATCGGCTTTTTTAAATACTTATCAACCAGTTTACCATCGGTATCATAATGATCGATCCTTACAATGGTGATGGCCTGAGAAGGGTCGGTATTATGAATAATCAGGTTGGCTCTTAAGGGAACTACCATCAAAACAGGTGGGCCGCTAACCACATTCGAATAGCTGGGAATATAAATCGTTTGGCCTTTCAAGAGCTTAACCGCGCCCGAAGCCGAGCCGCTGAAGTTGAATAGAAGCCCGGCCACACCCAGGGTCAAGAAAATCATCCGCTTTAAATTTTTGGTCATCATCGTTTTCCTCCGGCAGGCAAGTATAGTCAAAAATCTTATTTGATTATCGATTGCATTACCATAAAACTAAAAAAATTGGGCCCAGGTTTTTCCCCAGACCCCGTGAATCTCAGCAATGGAGGAAACCCCATTGTCTTATACCAGATTTTGGAGGTAACGTACCGCGTTCTGAAAAGGGGCTAAACCAGCGCCGACTTTGTCCGGGTAGGATTCGCCCCGGCGGCGGTAGGATTCTTTATCCTGGGTCCAGGTGGGATGTTGGAAGGCAGAGATGTGGGCTTCAGGGTGGGGCATGAGACCCAGGACCCGGCCAGTGGCATCGCAAACGCCGGCGATATCCATGAGGGAGCCGTTGGGATTATAGGGAAACCGGCCCATAGCCGCTTTCCCCGTAGGGGTGACATATTTGAGAGCGATCTGGCCTCGGTCGGCCAGCTCTGCCAAAACCGGCCCCTCGGCGTAGAATTTGCCCTCGCCGTGGCGGATGGGTAGCTCGAAAAGATCCAGCCCTTGGGTGAATACGCACTTGGAAGGTATGGCCTTGAGGTGGACCCAGGCATCCCGGAAGTTGCCGCAGTCGTTGGGAATTAACGCCGCCAGGCGCTCCTCCGGGCGCCCGGGCAGGCCCGGCAGCAGCCCCAGGTTGACCAGGACCTGGAAGCCGTTGCAGATCCCCAAGACCAGGCGGCCTGCATCGATGAATTCGGCCAAGGCCGAGCCCAGGGCCAACTGCAGCCGCAGCGCTAAAATGACCCCGGCCCCGTGCTCGTCCCCCCAGGAAAAACCCCCGGTCACGACCAGGAGATGATAGTCCCAGAGGAGTTGCGGGTTTTCCAACAGATCAGTGGTGTGGACCCGCACCGCGGCGGCCCCGGCCTGCGCCAGGGCATAAGCGGTCTCATAATCGCAGTTGAGACCGTAGCCGTAAAGCACCAAGGCCTTGGGCTTTGGTGCTTGGTTTTCAGTTTTCGGTTTCCGGTTTCCGGTCATAAAGCCGCGCAGAATTGTTAATTAGTTGAGGTGAAGGCCGTCGCTAGCACACAAAAAGCCTTGATCAAAAAACTCTTTGCGCCAGCAAGGTCATTCATCTTGAAAAATGTCTGACTCGGGAAATTCGTTCCTCGCAAAACCGAAAACCGGTTTTACTTCTTCCCACTCTTCTTCTTTTTCTTGGAGGAGCTCTTGGTTTTGGTCTTGGTCACCTTGGGTGGCTTAGGTGCTTTGGTCGTCTTTTTGTCTTCCCGCTTCTGCTTCTGGGTTGCCAATTCAACCACCTTCTCCCGCTTCACGTCCACCCGCTTGGCCTCTTTACGCCAGGCGTAAACGATAGGGCTGGCTACAAAAACGGAAGAATAGGTGCCCACCAGCACCCCCAAGATCATGGCCAGGGCAAAGTCCCGCAGGACCACGCCACCCAAGAGGAACAGCGCCAGCACAACGAGAAATACGGTGGTGCTGGTGATGATGGTGCGGGAAAGCACCTCGTTGACGCTGAGGTTGATGACATCCCCCAGTTTGCCTCTTCTCCGGGCCAGGTTTTCCCGGATGCGGTCGAAGACCACCACGGTGTCCGTGAGGGAGTAGCCCGCTATGGTGAGGAGAGCCGTGACCACCAGCAGAGTGATTTCGACATGGAATAACCAAAATACCCCCAACACCGCCAGAACGTCGTGAAAGGTGGCCGCAGTGGCGCCGATTGCAAAGATGAATTCGAAGCGCCAGGCGATGTAGATGATGATGCCGATCAAGGAAATGATGATGGCCACGATGGCCTTATTGCGCAGATCATGGCTGATAGAGGCCCCGATCTCTGATTTGCCGATGACCTTGAAGTGATTGCTGGGCATGGCCTTATTAAGGATCTTGACCAGGTGCTCGGACATCTGTCCCACAGTGGTCTGGGATTTCTTGAGCTTGACCATCAACTCCTTGCCGCCTTCAACCTGTTGAATCTCGGCGCGGCCCCAGCCTTCCTTATTGAGGACGTCTCGCACCTGGTTGACACTGAAGGGTTTGGCCGAGGTCATCTGCACCAGGGCGCCGCCGCTAAACTCTACCCCCAGGTTGCCGTGTCCCCGGGAGAGTTGCACGAAGGCCACGAGGCCTAAAATCGCCAAACCGCTGGAGATAACAAAGGCGTAATGGCGCCAGGCAATGAAGTCGAAATTCGGCTGCTTGAAGAATTCAAAGAAATTTAGGTGCTTCAGCCAGCGCTTCGCCAGCGTCCAATCATAGACCACCCGGGTACCGAACAGCGCGGTGAACAGGTTGAGGACTACGCCCAGACTCAAGGTGACGGCAAAACCCTTGATGGGCCCGGTTCCGAAGAGAAACAGGGCACAGGCGGTGATCAGGGTGGTGACGTGGGAGTCGATGATGGTCCAGAAGGCCTTGTCATAGCCTCCGTCAATGCCGGATTTCAGGGGCTTGCCGGCGTGGAATTCCTCCCGCATGCGCTCGTAAATGAGCACGTTGGAGTCCACTGCCATGCCGATGGACAGGATGATACCGGCGATGCCCGGCAGGGTCAGGGTGGCGCCCAAAAGCGACAGGGCCCCAAAGAGCAGGATGACATTGAGCATCATGGCATAGTCGGCCACCACCCCGGAGAAGCGGTAATAAAAGATCATGAAGCCGATGACCAAAAGAGTAGCCATCAGGCCAGCAGTAAGGCCCTTTTTGATGGAGTCGGCCCCCAAAGTGGGACCCACGGTGATGTTCTGAACAATCTTGACTGTGGCCGGCAGGGCTCCGGCCCGGAGCACAATGGCCAGGTCGTGGGCCTCAGCCGGGGTGTAGGACCCGGTGATCTGGGCCTTGCCGCCGCCGATACGCTCCTGAATAACCGGAGCCGAGCGCACTATGCCATCCAGGATGATGGCCAGCCGCCGCTTGACGTTTTCCCCGGTGATTTTGGCGAATTGCGCGGCTCCCCGGCGATTAAAGTCAACTGACACGTAGGGTTCGTTGTATTCGCCGATGCGCACGGTGGCATTTTTCACTGCCGCGCCGGTGAGCAGCACCTTCTTTTTGAGCAACAGAGGCTTGCTTTCCAAACGGCCGGTGTCCCGGTTGATGCTTTTTTCAATATAAACTTCATCATCTGCGGGGATCTTGCTCTTTAAAGCCTGGTTGAGCTGCGCCCGGTTATAGCCCGGTTTCAAGGCGCCGGTTTTCAAGGCCTGGTCGATCAATTCGGGCAGATTGACCTGGGCCTGATCATCCACCAGCTTGAATTCCAGTTGGGCCGTCTGGCCGATGAGGTCCAGGGCTCGCTGGGGGTCCTGGATGCCGGGAAGCTGAACTACGATCTGATCGGAGCCCTGGCGCACCAGAACCGGTTCGGTCACTCCGAATTGGTCAATACGGTTGCGCAAAACCTCCAGGCTCTGAGACAAAGTGCGTTGCTGGAGATGGCTGATTTCATCGGGCTTGAGGTGCAGGTTATAGGCCAGGTGGTTATCCTGGCGTTGGGGCTCCCCTGCCGCCACATGGGGGAACTCCTCTCGCATCAATTTTTGAAAAGCCGCCTGTTCGTCTCGGTTCACCACCGTGACGGGCAACGTCTCCTTGGCCACATCCCCCACGTTAAGGGTGAGATTGCGCTTTTTCGCCATATCCTTCATGTCGGCGGCGTCACGGCTCAAGGCATTGTTGATGGCGCTCTCCATATCAACCTGGAGAATCAGGTGCATGCCTCCCTTCAGGTCCAATCCTAACTTCAAGCCGCGGCTCACGTGCTTTTCCCACCAGGCAGGAAGCGCTCCGGTGAAGGACGGCAGCACGAAGATGATGGCAATGATGGTAAGAATGAATAAGAAGAGAAACTTTAAGCGAATGGCTCGCAACATGCACCTGTCTCCTTAAAGCCGGGGGAAGTCGGGCGTAGCTTAAGCATTTTTCCTTAAGCCGGGCTATGATCCAAAAACGCTCCGCCCCCGGTCTGGTCAATCCATCAAACGTTATCCGAGAGCCGCCGGATTGTCAAGATTCTTGGACGCATGGACCCTGCTAAGGCGAATCAGTTGCGGTCGCGCCTTAGGCCACTGGACGTTGGGTGTGGGAGTGGTAATAACTGATGATGTCCCGCTTGGTGAGCATACCTACGATATCGTTGGGGGACCCCTCTTTTACCACCGGCAACTCGTCCACCTGGATGGAGTTCATTTTGTCCAGGGCCTCCTGAAGGGAGTCATTCAAGAATACCCGCACCACGTTAGGGGAAGCCACATCCCTGGCGACGATCAAATGGCTGACACCCTCTTCGAACATGATCTCCCGGATGTCATTCACGGAGAGAATGCCGGTCATCTCGCCCTTGAGGTTCACTACCGGGAAATAGATATTGGCGGATCTGGATACCGTTTGCACCAAATCACCGAAATACAGATTTTCAGGGATAAGGGTAACCCCTCGGCGCTGTAAGGCGTCCCGGACGTGCATTTCCTCCAGGAGACCCCGGGTAAATTCCCGCACATGGGCCGGAGAGGCCAGGCGGGTAAAGACCTGTTTCTCATAGAGGCCGGTTCGGCCTAAAAGGAGAATGGCAATGGCTGACACCAGCATCAAGGGAACCAGCAAGGTATAGCTGTTGCTCATTTCGCAAGCCATGATGATGGCGGCCAGAGGGGTCTTGGCCACGCCGGCGAAAAAGCCGCCCATCCCTACCAGCACAAAGGAATAAGGATAGACTATCCAGTTCGGAAACAGGTGTTGCCCCAAATACCCGAAGCCGCCGCCCAACATGGCCCCGATAAACACCGAGGGACCGAAAACGCCGCCACTGCCGCCCGAGCCCAGGGTGCAGGAGGTGGCCACGATTTTCATGCCGGCCATGAGGAACATGGTATACCAGACCATTTTGCCTTCCAGGGCCATCTGCACCCAGCCGTAGCTGCCGTCCAAGACGTGGGGGTAGAAAAAGAGGATAATACCGCACATAAAGCCGCCCAACAGTGGTTTTAGAAACCGGGGAATCTGCAAGCGACTGAAAAACTTGTGTTCCATGCCGTGGAAGACCTTGATCCACACGTAGCCCGCCGCGGCGCACAGGACCCCGAAGACGGCATAAGGTAAAAGTTCCTTAGGGAGGGCGAAGTCCACCGGGCCAGGGAAAAAGAGGGCGGCGCGGCCATAAAACTGAGTGAAAATGGAATAGGCCACAATGGAGGAGATGATGCAGGGAAGAATGGCCTCGAATTCGAATTCCATTTCCCGATAGAGCACCTCAGGAGCAAAGAGGGCCGCGCCCAAGGGGGCTCGGAAAATGGCGCCCAAACCCGCGGCGGCTCCGGCCAGGGCCAGGATGCGCCGTTCCCGGGGCCGGAGTTTCAAGGTAGTGGCCAAAAAGGAGCCGAACCCTGCGCCGATCTGGGAAATAGGCCCTTCTTTCCCTGCGGAACCACCGGTGCCGATGGTTATGGCCGACGTGATGATTTTGATAATCGGGGCTCGCGGGCGACTGTAACCGCCCTTTTTGTGAAAAGATTCAATCATGGCGTCGGTGCCGTCGCCCGCGGTCTCGGGAGCGAGGCTATAGACGATCAACCCGGAGATGAGTCCCCCTATGGTCGGAATCACCACCATCAAATAATTATAAGATGAAACAAAGCCCAGCACCTCGGCGGCGGGGGCGCCCCGTTTGGGCTCCAAATAACCGGTAAACGCGACAATGGTGTGCCGCAAGATATTAAGCAGCAGCTCATCGAAAACAATAGCTCCGATGCCGGAGACCACTCCTACGATTATGCTTAACGTGAACCAGCGGAAGTGATAAGACCAGCGCGGGGAAATAAATGGAAAGGGTCTTGATTTTGCTGGAGGCGCCAACTCTATCCTCACTCGTTTAAAATAAAATTATTCTGTCCCTAATGCCGGCAAAAGGTTGTAGCCCTAAGACGTTGATATTTGGGCTTCAGATTTAACCTACCGATCAAAAAAGAATTCTTCTTCAGGCAACTTCAAAGCGGTAAGGAAATTTCCATAAACCGCGCCGGTGTCGATCCCGATTTTGTTGGGCATGATGAGCGGCTGTTTGAAAGGCGTGTGTCCAAATATGACCCGCCGCCCAAAATCTTCCGGGGAAGTGATGAATTCACCCCTGATCCACAACAAATCTTCTTCTTGCTGGTCGGCCAGCGCCACCCCGGGCTTGAGGCCGCCGTGCACAAAGATATAATCGGCAGTTTCATAATAAAGCTGTAAGTCTTGGTAAAACTGCCGGTGATCCGGCGGCAGCGCCAAGTACTCGGTGTCCACCCAGTCATCCCCCCAATAATCCTCCAGAGTGGCCTGGCCGCCATTAAAAAGAAAGAGGGCTTTTTCCTGGCCCTGCAGAAAATCCAGAAACATGGCTTCATGGTTACCCTTGAGACAGATGATCTGTCCGGACGGGGCCAGATTCTTCAGACGGATGATATAATCCACCACCCCCTTGGGCCGGGGGCCCCGGTCGATATAGTCTCCTATGAACAGCAGCCGATCCCTCTCAAGATCGGGGTTGATCTTTTCCATAAGGCGTTCCAGGGAATCCAGACTCCCATGGATGTCGCCGATGGCGTAAAAGTCACCGCTCATGTGAGCTCTTTGGGGTTCCGTAGGGGCGGACCTGCGTGTCCGCCCTGGGGCACACAGAGGTGCACCCAATGCAATTATAACCAGCGAAACAACTTTTCCCGCCGGTCCAGGCGGGTGAGGCCCGCTTCCCGGGCCAACTTCTGGGCCTGTTCGTGTTCCAGACCCGTGAGAAATTTTCGTAACGTGGGATGTTGGGCGGCCCGACCACAGGGCCGGTATTGCCCCATGACGTTCACGTAGGTGCGGGGTGAAATCTCCCGGGCTAAAAATTCCATAACCTCCCGGGTGCCGGCCAAGCCGTCAGGCAATACCAGGTGCCGCACCAGCAGACCCCGCCGGGCCACCCCCTGCTCATCCAGGACCAAATCGCCCACCTGACGGTGCATCTCCTTAAAGGCCTGGCGGGCGATCTCCGGATAGTCTTCCGCCTGGCACAAGTCCTGAGCCACTGCCGGGTCCCAAAACTTGAAGTCCGGCATATAAATATCGATGACGCCATCCAGCAAGCGCAAGGTCTCCACCGCGTCATAGCCCCCGCAGTTGTAAACCAGAGGGAGGTTGAGGCCCCCCTCGATGGCCGCCGGCAGGGCCGCCAGGATTTGGTAAACCTGATGGCTGGGGGTGACGAAATTGATGTTATGACACCCCTGCTTCTGGAGGATGAGTGTCATGGCGGCCAGGTCGGCAATGTCTACCTCCTCGCCCTCTCCCCCGTGGCTGATCTCATAGTTCTGGCAAAAAAGGCAGTACAGGTTGCAGTGGGTGAAAAAGATGGTGCCGGACCCGCGCTGGCCCACCAAAGGATCTTCTTCACCGAAATGGGGGGAAAACGACGACACCACGGGCTGATCCCCGGTGCGGCACAAACCCCTTTCGCCGTGATGCCGGTCCACCAGGCAGTTGCGGGGACAGAGATTGCACTGACTTAAGATATCATAAGCCGCGGCAATCTTCGCCGTGAGCAACCCCCGGCGATGCGTCTCCAGATAAACCGGCTCCCATTTTTTCATAACGATTTTTCAATAGTTACCCGCCCAAAAACGCGCCCTTCACGCCAATTAAGACGGCTTCCTGCTTACAGTTTACTGCGCCCTGGTCTCACCACTCCTCCACTTCGGCCCGCCAGGGTTCCAGCAGGGTGCGGGAGATAGCCGCGATGAACCGGGAGGGCGAATTGAAGGTCATCCCAAATTGTTTACTATATCCGATACCGGGAAAAATCACCGCTAAATAGTTCCGGGCCCGGGTGGCGGCCACGTACATCAGACGGCGTTCCTCCTCCATTTCCTCGTCTTTCTCCTGAAAGTAGAAGGCCGGGAAGCGGCCCTCCGCAGCCCAGATGACAAACACCGCATCCCATTCCAAGCCCTTGGCGGAGTGCACCGTGGACAGGGTCAGGTAGTCATCGGTAGGGGTGACCACGTCCGCCAGGCTGCTGGGGGGCTCCAGGGTCAAATCGTTCAGGAAAGTCTGGAGTTCCCGGTAGCGGGCGGTGATGGTCAGGAGATGTTCCAGGTCTTTCAACCGCTTAGGATAATCATCATAGCGGGCCTTGGCTAAAGGTTCATAATAGGCCAGGGTCTGATTCATCCGGCTCATCAGGCTTTGGCCGGGGGCATTCAGGCCGGCCATGAGGTCGGCCAGGGCCTTTAAGTCCTTGGGACGCCGCTGGCTTCTGAGCCATTTAATCCCTTCTTCCAGGTCAAAACCGCGGCCCACCTGGGAAGTGAACTTGTTGCAGGTCTGGCGTCCTACCCCCGGGACTAGAAGCAGCACCCGGTTCCAACTCATGGCGTCCCTGGGGTTGGCCACCACCCGCAGGTGTGCCAGCAGGTCTTTGATATGCGCGCTCTCCATGAACTTAAAGCCCCCGAACTTCATGAAGGGAATGCCGGCCCGCACCAGTTCGATTTCCAGGTCAAAAGAGTGATAGCCCGCCCGGATCAGCACCGCGATCCGGCTCAGGGGGGTGCCCTCTTCCTGGAGGGCCTCTACCTGGGCCACCACCAGCCTGGATTGCTCGTTTTCCGAAGCGGTGCGGAACAGGCGCGGCCGCACTCCGTCCGCCCGCCGGGTGAACAGACACTTGGTATATCGATCTTGGGCTCCGGCAATGATCTCGTTAGCCAGGTCCAAGATGGGTTGGGTGCTGCGGTAGTTCTCCTCCAATTTAATGATTCGGGTGCCGGGAAAGAGCTGCGGGAAATCCATGATGTTGCGGAAATTGGCGCCCCGGAAGGAATAAATGGACTGGGAGTCGTCCCCCACGGCCATGACGTTCTGGTGTGTGGCGGCCAACAGCCGCACCAGTTCGGCCTGGAGCCGGTTGGTGTCCTGGTATTCGTCCACCATGAGGTATTGAAAGCGCCGGGACAGATGCTGGCGCAAATCTTCGTGCTCAGTCAAGAGGCGCCGGCCCTCCAGGAGCAGGTCGTCATAATCCAACAGGCCATGGCGCCGTTTTTCGTCCTGGTAGGCCGCGGCCATTTTGGCCAGGCGGTCCCGGTGGTCCAGAAATTGGGGGTAATCCCGGGCCAAAAGGTTATCCAGGGACAGATCCTTGTTCACCACCCCGCCGAAAATCTCGGCGATGGTTTCCTTCCGGGGGAAGGGGCCGGAGACCTGCTTAAAGCCCAGGCGCTCCTTGAGCATTTTTAAAAGGTCGCCCTGATCCGCCCGGTCCATGACCGTAAACCCTTTGGGGTACCCCAGGCGCTCGCCGTACTGCCGGAGCCACAGGTAGCAGACCCCATGAAATGTGCCGCCCACCACCTGGCCCAGGCCCTGGTTCAGGAGATGCACCGCCCGGCTAAGCATCTCCCGGGAGGCCTTGCGGGTAAAAGTCAGCAGCAGGATGGCGCTGGGGTCCACCCCTTGTTCCACCAGGTAGGCCAGGCGATAGACCAGGGTGCGGGTCTTGCCGCTGCCGGCCCCGGCAATGACCAGCACCGGCCCCTCTACAGTGGTCACCGCCTGGTACTGGGCCGGGTTGAGCTCCTTTTCGTAGTCGATGCGATGGCCCGGAGCCGCGGGAGATATGGGTTTAAAGGTATAGGACATAGACTTTCAGGAAGTAAGCAGCAGGCAATGAGGGACGTTCACGGCTCACCGCTTACTACTCACCTCTAAAATATTCGATTATCGCCGCGGCCAGGGCCGGGATGGTAAACGCGGTCGGCTCGATTGCGGGCGTGATGCCGTATTCCTGCAAAGTGTCCGTGGTAATGGGTCCGATGGAGGCTACCGCGGCGCCCGCGGCCAGGGTTTGGAAGCGGTCTTTGCCGATCAAAGCCGCAAAGTTATGGACCGTGGCGGAACTGGTGAAGGTCAGGATATCCACCCGGCCCTCCTTAAGCAACCTGGCGGCCTCCTCGGGCACGGAGGCCGGCGGCACGGCCCGGTAGACCGGCACCACATCCACGTCCATCCCCATCCGGGCCAGGCCTTGGGGCAGCACCTCCCGGGCCTGCTCAGCCCGGGCCAGCAACATCCGCCTCCCGCCCATCAAGCGCGGCGTCAACGCCTCCAGCAGTCCTTCGGCCTGGAAGGTCTTGGGCACCACCTCCGCGCTCAGGCCGTAATGCTTCAGGGCTTCGGCCGTGGCCGGACCGATGACGGCAATCTGGGCGCGGCCCAGGACGCGAACATCCCCTCCCAGATGGAAGAGGCGATCCATGAAGGCGCGCACCCCGTTGGCGCTGGTGAAAATCACCCAGTCATAGCGCCCCAGATGTTGCAAGGCCGCATCCAGGAGACCGAAATCCGCGGGCGGCCTGATCTCGATGGTGGGCACCTCAAGGCACCGGGCCCCTGCCTGGTTCAGCGCTTCCACTAACCGGGAGGCCTGGTCTCGGGACCGGGTCACCACCGCGGTTTTCCCCCATAGGGGACGGTTTTCCCACCACTTCAGTTTCTCGGCCAGGTCCACCACCCCGCCCACTACCAGAACCGCAGGCGGCTTGATTTCCGCTTCCCGGGCGCGCCCGGCAATATCGGCCAGGGTGCCCACCACGGTGCGCTGGGCAAAAGTGGTGCCTTGTTCAATCACCGCGGCTGGCGTCTCCGGGGCCCGCCCGGCCTGGACCAACTGGCGGCAGTTTTCCGCCAGGTTTTTCACTCCCATGAGAAAGACCAGGGTACCGGGGTTCGCCCCCAAGGCAGTCCAGGGAATGGTGCTGGCTTCCTTGGTTGGAACTTCGTGGCCGGTGATGCAGGTCATCAGCGTAGTGTAGCGCCGGTGGGTCACCGGGATGCCGGCGTAGGCCGGCACTGCCACCGCGGAGGTCACGCCGGGCACTATCTCGACGGCAACGCCGGCCGCGGCCAGCGCTTCTGCTTCGTCGCCGCCCCGGCCAAAAACAAAGGGGTCGCCGCCTTTGAGGCGCACCACCGTAAGTCCCGCTTTGGCCTTTTGGACTAAAAGCTCGTTGATGGCGTCCTGGGGCAGGGCATGGGCGCCGGCCTTTTTGCCCACATAAATAAGTTCGGCTCCGGCAGGAGCCTCCTTGAGTAATGCCGGGCTGGCCAACTGATCATAGACCACAGCATCAGCCCGGCGCAGCAGTTCCCGGCCCTTCACCGTGATCAACCCCGGGTCTCCGGGACCGGCGCCGATTAAATAAACCATCTAATTATTATAACATAATTTTCGGCCGCGGCTGTGGCTTCATCGCTTAATGGCAGGTCTTGCAGCCCCGATGCTGCTCGATACCCTCCACCACGCCCCGGTATTTTTCGTGGATCAACTGGCGGTCGAACTCGGACATCTGGGCCAGCAAGTCGGCCTTCTCAGCGTCGCTGAAATAAGCCATGCAGGGAATAAAGAAGTGCTTATCCTCTTTTTCGATGTGCCGGGGATAGAATTCCACCAACTTTTCCATGTGGGCCATGAGGTCATCGAGCGCCCCGGGGCTTTCCAAAAGGTAGCCTTCCTTGGCTTTGACCAGGTTGGCGGTGGTCTCCCGGGCCCAGGCGTGGTCTTTGATCAACTCCTCCACTACCTGCCGGTGATCCGGGGAGAGATCTTTGGCTGCCAGGGCCTTGAACAGGAGGTTTTCTTCCTTGCCGTGATGGCAGCGATCCGCGTAAGTGCGGATGAAATCCACGGCGGTGTCGATAAAGATCGGGTCCACAAAAGCGAACTCCGGGTCCACGTCGATGTTCGCCTTAATGCGGGCGAATTCCTCCTGCATCAGGTGCAGCATACGCTCGATCAGGCGATGCTCGATCATTAACGGGCCGATGGGTTGCATATTTTTTTCCTTGTTTAGCTGATGTATAAAGGGGTCTTGACGTTTTGGCGTTTTGGCGCCCTAGCGGGAAAAAATCTCTCGCCAAGGCGCCAAGATCGCACAGCCTTAGGAGTTGACACTCTTAAACTTTGATCAACTCGTACTCTCGCACTCCCAAGCCCAACTGAGCGGCATAGTCCAACTGAATAGGCCAGTCAATCTGGGGGTAGATATCTTTGAATTTGTCGGTCCCGGGGCTTAATTCTTTTAAGGCGGACCCGGCAATGCCCGGGCTTTCGATGACCAGGTCCACGCAGGCCTGGTCTAAGGCCACCGGGTCCCGGGAGGCCAGGATACCGATATCCCCCACGATGGGCAGATCGTTGTGGCCGTAACAGTCGCAGGCGGGCGACACCTGGGTGATAAAATTGATAAACACCCCGCGGTCCTGCTTGTTTTTGAGGACACCGTAGGTGTATTCCATCATTTTCTTTAGGAAAACCGGGATAGATTCATTCCACTGAATCTGGATGTTGCCATAGGGGCACACCAAAATACATTCGCCGCAGCCCACGCACTTTTTGGGGTCAATAACCGCTTTTTCCGTTTCCGGATTGATGCCGATGGCCTCCTGGGCGCAGTGGGCGATACATTCGCCGCAAGCGGTGCACTTTTTGTCGGTCACCTGGGGCGAGATGTTGGAATGCTGGGCCAGCTTGCCTTTCCGGGAGGCGCAACCCATGCCCAGGTTTTTCAGGACACCGCCAAAACCCGACATTTCGTGTAATTTGAAGTGACTCAGGGTTACCAGGGCGTCGGCTTCCGCGATGGCTTCAGCCACAAACACGGTTTTAAACTGCTCCTGGTTGATTTCCACCTCCACTTCGGCCTTGCCGGTGAGGCCGTCGGCGATGACCAGGGGTGCTTTGACCACCGCGTAGGCAAAACCGTTTTCGATGGCAGTGGTGAGATGACTGGCGGATTCGCTGCGGGTGCCGACATACAAGGTATTGGCGTCGGTGATAAAGGGCCGGCCGCCCAGGTCCCAAACCTTGTCCACCACCTGGCGCACATAAATGGGCCGGATAAAAGCGGTGTTGCCTTTCTCGCCGAAATGCAGTTTCAGGGCAATCAAGGGCCGCTTCTTCTTACGTTGGATGATGCTCTTAATATCCAGGGCGTCGAGCAAACGGCCGAATTTTTTGAAATTGGGCTCCTTGGCGGAGGCCCGAAGGTCCATTAAAAAGACTTGGCTGGGCATGGTTTACCTCATGTGGGGTGGGCATGGACACCATCATTTGAAAATAGGCGGGCGGTACCCATCCTCTACGCAGGCTAAAACCTGCGGCTACCGGTTTAGGGCGACGAAACCTTTGACCCCCTGACCCCTACTCCTTCCACACTACCTTTCCTCCCACGATAGTCATTACGGCCCGGCCCTGCAAGGTCCAGCCGTGGAAGGGGCAGTTGCGGCTTTTGGACGCAAAGGTGTTCACGTCCACGGTCCATTCCCGGTTGAGGTCGATGAGGGTGACATCGGCGATGGAGCCGGGGGCCAGCGTCCCTCCAGGAACGCCCAGGATTCGTGCCGGGTGGGGGCTCATTTTGGCCACCAGTTGGCTTAAGTTTAGGACCCCGTCGTGCACCAGCTTGAGACTCAGACCCAGGGAGGTTTCCAGGCCGATGAGGCCAAAAGCCGCGGCCTCAAACTCCAGGTCTTTTTCCAGGGAAGTGTGGGGCGCGTGGTCGCAGGCAATGACGTCCAGGGTGCCGTCTTTGAGCCCTGCCTTGATGGCGGCCACGTCTGCCGCGCTCCGAAGCGGCGGGTTGACCTTAGCCAAGGTGTCATAGCCATACACCGCTTCATCGGTCAGGGAAAAGTAATGGGGCGCAGTCTCCGCAGTGACGGCTAGACCCGCGGCTTTGGCAGTACGGATCAGGGCCACGCTGCCAAAGGCGCTGACGTGGGCGATGTGGAGGCGTCCGCCGGTGAGTTGCAACAGGGCCAGATCCCGGAAGATCATGGACTCTTCCGCGGCCGCAGGGATGCCCCGCAGACCCAACTCCAGAGAGACCCGGCCTTCATGCATCACCCCAGCGGCCCTGAGGGCCAGGTCTTCTTCGTGAGCAATGAGGGGAACCTCAAAGGTGCGGGCATACTCCAGAGCCCGGCGCATGAGCATGGCGTTCATCACCGGCTGGCCGTCATCCGAGAAGGCCACCGCCCCGGCTTCTTTCTGGTCGCCGTATTCGCTCAAGGTCTGGCCTAAGGAGCCCATGGAAATGGCTCCCACCGGGTAGACCCGGGCCAACCCCGCAGCCTGGGCGGCTTCCAGGATAAAACGGGTGACCGCAGCATTGTCGTTCACCGGCTTGGTGTTGGGCATGGCCGCCACCGCAGTGAACCCGCCGGCTACCGCGGCCCGAGTCCCCGTCAGGATAGTCTCCTTGTACTCTTCCCCCGGCTCCCTCAAGTGCACATGCATGTCGATGAGCCCGGGGGTTACTACCAGGTTAGAGGCGTCGATCACCCGGTGCCTGTCCTGGGCAATGGTTCCGGCGGGCTCTAGGGCGGCCACTTTGCCTTGTTCGATAAGCAGGTCCCTGGAGGCTTCCAGACCTTGGGAAGGGTCCACCAGCAGGCCGCCTGTTATCAGTAAGCTCATGCCTTTTCTCCCCCGATCAAGAGGTAGAGCATGGCCATGCGTATTGCCACGCCGTTGGTCACCTGTTGTAGAATCACGGATCTGGCGGAATCGGCCACTTCGGGAGAGATCTCCACCCCGCGGTTGAGGGGGCCAGGATGCATGACGATTGCCTCCGGCTTGGCCATTTCCAAATGGCGCAGGCTCAGCCCGAAGCAGCGGCTATACTCCCGCAAGGTGGAGAGAAACATCTGCCCCATGCGTTCCAGTTGCAGCCGGAGCATCATGATCACGTCGGCCCCGGCCACTGCCTCCTCCAGGGAGCAGGTGACTCGTACCCCCAGGGACTCCAGGTAAGGTGGCAGCATGGTGGCCGGTCCCGCCACGATGACCTGGGAACCCATCTTGCTAAAGGCGTGAATATTGGAACGGGCCACCCGGGAGTGGGCGATGTCGCCGATGATGGCCACCTTCAAGCCGGAAAGGGTGTCCTTGGCTTCTTGAACAGTGAGCAGATCCAGGAGGGCCTGGGTGGGATGCTCATGGAGGCCGTCGCCGGCGTTAATCACCCCGCATTTGAGCCGCCGAGCCAAAAAGTGGGGGGCGCCGCTGGCGGGATGGCGGATGACCAGCACATCCGGTTGCATGGCCTCCAGGTTGTGGGCAGTGTCCATCAAAGTTTCACCCTTGACCGCGCTGGAGGCCGCCACCGTCAGGTTGAGGGTGTCAGCGCTGAGGCGCTTGGCCGCAATCTCAAAAGACATACGGGTCCGGGTGCTGGGCTCGTAAAAGACCGTCACCACAGTCTTACCCCTGAGAGTGGGGACCTTCTTGATGGGACGCGTCGAAATTTCCTTCAAGGATGCCGCGGTGTCCAGGATGTGATGAATCTCTTCGGGGACCAAATCCGCGATGCCCAGGAGGTCCTTCCGCCGAAATTCCATATTGGAACCTTTCTCGTGTGCGGGAGCTTTGCTTGGTTTTCCGTATCTATCGTCAGGGATGGATTCTTGACTTTACCCATCCTGAAGCACTCTTCTCTTGGAGGCTGTGACCCTGCAGGCTCAGGCTACTGTAATGCCTGTTCAAGATGCTCGGCCAATTCGCAGACGGATTCCTGGGAGGCGATGACACGCACCTGGATGAAAACTACAGGTTCCCGGTCCTCTCGG
>JARRQO010000016.1:0-24832 GCA_037381685.1 Deltaproteobacteria bacterium
GCCACGAAGTCCAGATATTCCCGGCCGGCGTCGTCCCAGACCTGGCAGCCTTGGCCCCTGACCAGCACCAGCGGCTGCCGGCCGTAGGTGTTCATGACTACTTGGTCTGAACGGTTTATCCAATGGTTACTCATCATTCAACTCTCAGGTTATCAGCTCTCAGCAGGAATGGTGGGCAGTGCCCACCCTACAAAAACTTGGGTGCGTGGAACCTGCCCTAAATTACCCAACTATTTCGGTGCCGATGCCGGTGTCGGTGAAAATTTCCAGCAATACCGCGTGCAGGGCGCGGCCGTCCAGGATATGGGCCTTGCCCACGCCGTTTGCCACCGCATCCAGGCAGCAGTTGACCTTGGGGATCATGCCGCCTTTGATGGCGCCCGTCTCCAACATGTTTAGGGCCAGGTCCCGGGTCAGGGTCGAGACCAGGTGGTCCTCTTCGTCCAGGACCCCGGCCACGTCGGTGAGCAAAATGAGCTTGACCGCGCCCATGGCCTTGGCCACCGCCCCGGCCACCAGGTCGGCGTTGATGTTATAGGTCTCGCCGCCTTCCCCCACGCCCACCGGGGCCACTACCGGGATGAAGTGATGATCCTGCAGGGTGCGGAGCAGGGCGGTGTTGACCCCTATGACTTCGCCCACCAGCCCGATGTCGATGATCTCCGGGGGTTCGTCTTCTCGGGGGCGGTAAAATTGCAGCTTTTTCGCCAGGAGCAGGCGGCCGTCCTTGCCGCTCAAACCCACGGCGTTGCCGCCGGCGGCGTTGATCAGGTTGACGATCTCCTTGTTGACCTTGCCGGCCAGGACCATCTCCACCACGTCCATGGTGGACTCGTCGGTGACCCGCAGGCCCTCCACAAAGCGGGTGGGAATTTCCATCTTGGTCAGGACCGTGCCGATCTGGGGCCCGCCGCCGTGCACCACCACCGGGTGAATGCCCAGGTATTGCAACAGCGTCATGTCCCGGGCAAAGGCGGTCTTGAGCTCCGGCTCGATCATGGCGGCGCCGCCGTACTTGATCACCAGGGTTTGCCCCTGAAAGCGGCGCATGTAGGGCAGGGCTTCCAGCAGGGTTTCGGCTGTCTGAATATACTCGTTGTTCATGGTCATCCCGGGTTCAAGGTTCAATGTTCAAAGTTCCAGGTTGGTGGTTTTCTGACTTTGAACCTTGAACCTCAAACTTTGAACTTACAAAATATACCGGCTCAAATCCTCGTCTTCGATTAAGGCCGCCAGGCGCTCCCGGACGTAGGCGTCGGTGATGGTGATTTCCTGGGCCGCCATATCCGGGGCGCTGAAAGAAATTTCTTCCACCAGCTTTTCCATCACGGTGTGCAGCCGCCGGGCCCCGATGTTTTCGGTGCGTTCGTTGACCCGGGTGGCCAAATCCGCCAACTCCTTGATGGCCTCCGGGGTAAACGTCAGCCGGATGCCTTCGGTGTTCATCAAGGCTTGGTACTGCTTGATCAGGGCGTTTTCCGGCTCCGTCAGGATGCGTTCGAACTCCTCCGGCCCCAGGGAGGAAAGCTCCACCCGGATGGGGAAGCGGCCCTGCATCTCCGGGATCAAATCCGAGGGCTTGGACAGGTGGAAAGCCCCGG
Source organism: Deltaproteobacteria bacterium (assembly GCA_037381685.1). Classification (GTDB taxonomy): domain Bacteria; phylum Desulfobacterota; class Desulfobaccia; order Desulfobaccales; family 0-14-0-80-60-11; genus 0-14-0-80-60-11. Next base: position 1,602 of record JARRQO010000016.1, read on the forward strand.
AGGCGATGAACAGGATGTGGTCGGTATGCAGCATGCCGTATTTGCTGTTGACCGTGGTGCCTTCCACGATGGGCAGCAGGTCCCGCTGCACCCCTTCCCGGGAGACGTCGGGCCCCCGGGTCTGGTCCCGGCCCACGATCTTGTCGATCTCATCCAAAAAGATGATGCCGTTGTGCTCCACCTTGCGCCGGGCTTCTTCCACCACCCGGTCCATGTCGATGAGTCGGCCGGCTTCCTCCTGGAGCAGGTACTCCCGGGCCTCCGAGATTTTGACCTTGCGCTGCTTGGTTTTGCCGGGAAAAAGATTGCCCAGCATGTCTTTGAAGTTGAAGTCCATTTCCTCGATACCCGCGGCGGAAAAAATTTCCACCACCGGGGTGGTGCGCTGGCTCACTTCCACTTCCACAAACCGGTCTTCCAGGCGACCGGCCTTGAGCAGGGACCGCAGTTTTTCCCGGGTTTTGTCTCTTTCCGCAGTAACGTCAGCCGGTTTGTCAAGCTCGGCACGGGCCTCACTCGTCATCTCCCCAAAACCCTCGGCGCGGCTGGGGCCCTTATCTGTCTGGGTCGAGCCGGGGAGCAGCAAATCCAGCAGGCGTTCTTCCACCGCCTCCGCGGCCTTGGCCTGGACCTTGGCCCGCTCTTCGGTCTTGACCATGTTGACCGCCAATTCCGTCAGGTCCCGGATCATGGATTCCACGTCCCGGCCCACGTAGCCCACTTCGGTGAACTTGGAGGCTTCGATCTTCAGAAACGGCGAGGCGGTCAGCTTGGCCAGGCGCCGGGCGATCTCGGTTTTACCCACCCCGGTGGGGCCGATCATGATGATGTTTTTGGGGGCAATCTCATCCCGGAGGTTTTCCGGGATCTGTTGCCGCCGCCAGCGGTTGCGCAGGGCAATGGCCACGGCGCGCTTGGCGTCGTGCTGTCCCACGATAAATTTATCCAACTCCCCGACGATCTCCCGGGGGGTGAGATGATCCCCGGAGGTGGGGAGAAATCTGACTAGTTCCATGTTTGTAATTCCTTTTAAGCAATCAGCGTACATCGGGGTTTATCTGCGGCCAATTGAAACCGCAGATGAACGCCGATGGACATAGATAAACCCGGATTATAATTCTTCGATGACAATCTCGCTATTGGTATACACGCACAGCGACGAGGCGATGCTCATGGCCTCCCGGCAAATCTCCGCGGCGCCCATTTTGGTATGGGCCATCAAGGCCCGGGCCGCAGCCAGGGCAAAGGAGCCCCCGGAGCCGATGGCCATCACCCCTTCGTCGGGCTCGATGACGTCGCCGGTGCCGGAGACCAGGAGCGTCCCGGTCTCATCCACCGCCAAGAGCAGGGCCTCCAGACGCCTAAGAATCTTGTCGGTGCGCCAGTCCTTGGCCAGTTCCACCACGGCCCGGGTCAGGTTGCCCTGGTGCTTCTCCAACTTGCCTTCCAGACGCTCGAACAGGGTGAGGGCGTCGGCCGCGGAGCCGGCGAAGCCCACGAGGATCTTGCCGTGATAGAGCCGGCGGACCTTTTTGGCATGGTGCTTCATCACCATGTCGCCCAGGGTGACCTGGCCGTCGCCGGCTACCGCCACCTTATCGCCCCGGCGCACCATGAGGATGGTGGTGCCGCGAAACTTCTGATTATCGGTCATATGAACCTGCTTTTAACCCGAGAGTGCATCACCACGGGTGGCGCCCAAGCAGAGCTTGGGCTGATATTGGGCGTTCCCAAGCTGGAGCTTGGGAACGAGAACAACATTCATAACCTCACGCAAAGGCGCCAAGACGCAAAGGTTAAAAATGCATTCCCAAGCTGGAACTTGGGAACGAGAATATAAAATCCCACCGTAGGGCGACCCGCCGGGTCGCCCCTACAAAAGATTTTAATTCTCTGGAGTGCTCACAATAATTATCGTAACGGTTTAGCCTGTGACGCCATTGGGGCTTAGCCGCATTCTGCCTTCGGTCCGTACGAGGCGGCAGTACCCCCATAACCCAAATTATTTTAAAAAGTGAGAACCTTATCTGCTTCCTTGACTAAGTGGTACAGATCATCCATCCAGGCAATGGGACAGGTGCCCGAGCCCGCCAGACCGTGGGCTTTCAGGCACACGCCTCAGACGTAAAAATCCCCTTCAAACTTGTTGACTTCCCCCATGACGTCGAAAGCCTCGGAGCCGCGCTGCTCAAAGGTGACCCCCTGGCCCAGCATAAAGACGCTGACCTCATCGCCCTGGCCCTGGGCCACATTGGCCAGGCGCAGGGCATTATAAATGGTTTCACCGACGTCGCTGGAAATGATGATCATCAGTTTCATATCCACCATCCTGAACTACGTCAGGTTATCGGGGGCGCGGAGCGCATCTGCGGCCGACACCAAGGCCCTTTAAGGAAATCCTTTTCCCCTTTTTCGCCTCTTATTTGCTCCGGGGATGGGCCTTGTCATACTCCTGCATCAAGTAATCCAGGTTTAAATGCAAATACCGCTGAGTGCTGGAGATGGAGGCATGGCCCAGCAGTTCCTGAACGGCCCGAAGGTCGGCTTGGCCTTCCAACAGATGGGTGGCGAAGCTGTGGCGCAGGCCGTGGGGCGTCAGGCCCGGGGAAAGTCCTGATTGTCTTACCCATTTGTCCACTATCCGGGCCACGCCCCGGGTGGACAGCCGGCGCCCCCGGGAATTGAGGAACAGGGCGGCTTCGTCGCCGGCGCCCCGCTGGGTGAGCCATTGCCGCCGCCGGGGCAGATAAGCCGACAGGGCCGCCTGGGCGGGCTCTCCCAGGAAAGCCAGGCGTTCCTTGCGGCCTTTGCCCCAGACCCGGAGGATTCCCGGCCCCAGATCCAGGTCATCCAGATTAAGTCCGGCCAATTCCGCCAGGCGCAGCCCCCCGCCGTAAAATACCTCCAGGATGGCTCTATCCCGGCAGACGCCAAAGTCATCACCCTGGGGCTCGCCCAACAGGTGAAAGGCCTCATCCACGGAGAGATAATGGGGCAGAACCTTTTCCAGCTTGGGGCTGGGGGCCAGCTTGGCAGCATTCTGGGTCAAGACGCCGGCCCGCTGCAAATACTTGAAAAAGGTGCGCAGGGCCGAGAGCTTGCGGGCCACCGTGGTTTTGCGATTTTTCTGGAGGGCCGTGGCCAGAAAGGCCCGCAGGTCCGGGTAGGTCACCTGGGAAAGATCGGCTTCCGGCCGGCGTCCGGCGTAAAACTCCAGAAACTGGGTGAGGTCCAGGCGGTAGCTTCTCAAGGTATGGGGCGACACCTGCCGCTCCACCCTGAGGTACCGCAGAAACTCTTCCAAATGCCCCATCCCGCCCATAACGGCCTGCTTCTCCCTTTAATTCATTAAAATATAAATTTTATCATGAAGTTGCCCCAAATGCCAAAGATTATCGGGGGCAAAACCTGACCGGCCGCGGGCGCAAAATATCGCCTAGGTGCCCTGGCCGGGGCTCCAACTGGCATCGACAGGCGGGTGGGTCTGTCCCCCAGATTTCCGCGGTTTACCTAAAATGCCCCAGGGCGGGTTTAATACCCGCCCCGGCTGGGTTGGCTCTCGGGCCGCCAACGTCAGGAAGCCTAATCTTCACGTGGTCAGCACCCGGGTTCGGGTGGGAGACTCCAGATAACCGTCAATTTCCCCCGCCAATTTCTGCCGCTCCGGGTGGCTCTGCCATTGCCGCCATTGATCCAGGGATTCCCAGGTGCTGATTACCAGATAATAGTTGGGGTCATCCACCCCATGCAAGGTTTCGCCAGTGATGTAGCCGGGCTGCTGCATGGCCATAATGCGCAGCTGACGCAGCAGACGCACAATATTGCCCACGTTTTGCCCTCGAATCGTCCTTTCCATCAACACCTTGACCATGTTCCTCTCCTTTGCGAAGGCTGGGGTTGGAGGAAATCCGTCTCCGGCCAGCACTTGTGGTCCCCTGCGGTCCGGAAATGGGTGCACTTTATAATGTTGGTTATATTTTTTTATTATAAACAGATAGCCCCGAAGTTCAATATTGATTAACATTATGCCGTCTTGAGCCCGGCGGGGCTCTGTGTTATGATACCCCCGGGGGAAGTGGGTGCCTGATGATAAAGCTGGCAGAACTGCGGCGAAGACTGGATAAACAAGAGGAGTCCTGGCTCTCTCCTTATGCCAGCCGCAGTGTGGGGGCGATTCGGCGGCGTTTTGAAGAGCGCATCAACGAAGGCCACCGCCAGAATTTTGCGGTGGACGCCGACCGCATCCTCCACTCCCTGGCCTATACCCGCTACATCGATAAAACCCAGGTTTTTTATCTTATCGACCACGAGCATATCAGCCACCGGGTGCTGCATGTCCAGCTCCTGTCCAAGATCGCCCGCACCATCGGCAAGTTTCTCCGTTTAAACGAAGACCTCCTGGAGGCCATCGCCCTGGGCCACGATATCGGCCACCCCCCCTTCGGCCATGACGGGGAACGCATCCTGAGCGGGCTTTCCCAGGAACACGGCATCGGCCCCTTTCTCCACAGCATCCAGGGGGTGCGGTTTCTCGATCGCCTGGAGAAACGCGGCCGGGGGCTCAATCTTTCCCTCCAGGTCCTGGACGGCATCCTGTGCCACGACGGCGAAACCCACCTGGAACGCCTTTCCCCCCAGGGGGAGAAGACCTTTGCCGTTCTTGCCGAAGAGATGCAGCTCAAGTTGAACGATCCGGCCCGGGACCTCAAGCCCATGACCCTGGAAGGTTGCGTGGTCCGGCTGGCGGACACCATCAGTTATATCGGCCGGGACCTGGAAGACGCCATTACCCTGAAGCTGGTGCAGCGGCACGAGCTGCCCCCGGAGGTTGCCGAAGGTCTGGGCCGCACCAACGGCGCCATTGTCTACAGCCTGGTGGCAGATCTTATCACCCATAGTTATGATAAAAACTACGTGGGCTACAGTCCCGAGATCGGGGGGCTCTTAAAAAGGCTCAAGGAGTTCAATTACCGGCGCATCTATGGCGATAACCGGATCAAGCGGGAGACTCCCAAGATCGAGGCCTTGTTTCACCAACTTTTTGATCAGTTTCTGGCCGATGTGGAGGCGGGACGGCAAGATTCTCCCATCTGGGAGGATTTTTTGGGCGACATGGACTCCGGCTACCTGGATACCCACCGACCCGCGGAAATTGTCAGGGATTTTCTGGCCTCCATGACAGACGCTCATTTTTTGCGCACTTCCCAGAAACTGTTTTTTCCCCAGCCCTTGCGGGTGGGATTCGGTTGAGGGCCTATGCGCGTCATGACATTTAACCTCAGGTTTGCGAATCCCGCCGATGGTCCCAATGAATGGCAGTTTCGCAAGGAGTTGGTGGCGGAGGTCATCTTGACGCATTTACCGGATTTGTTGGGCACCCAGGAAGGCACAGTGCCCCAGCTCCAATATCTTACGGAGAATCTGCCGGGCTATGCGCCGTTAACGGCCCATCGCCGGGTGGACCCCACCTGCCAGTACCCCACTATTTTCTATCGGGCCGACCGTTTCCAGGTGCACGAGAGCAACGAATTCTGGCTCTCGGAGACCCCCACGGTGCACCGCAGCCGCAGTTGGGACTCGGCCTTTCCCCGCATGGTTACTTATGGCCTCTTTCAGGAAACCGGCCGTGACCTCAGCTTCTATTTTATCAACACCCACCTGGATCACATCTCGGAGATGGCCCGGCGGGAGGGCGCCCGGATGATGGGAAATTTTTTCTTTGCGCGGAATCGACCGATTATATTGGTGGGAGATTTCAATGAGCCCCCGGAAGATACGGTTTATCAAGAACTCGTCGGCGGGGACAGTCCCCTCAAAGACACCTGGCGGGAAGTATATCCTCCGGGCCAGGAGGCTACCACCCAACACGGTTTTGATGGCGAACTTTATGGCCACCGCATTGACTGGATTCTGGCGACCCCGCCCTTTCGGGTCCGGGGCGCGGCCATAGTCACGGATAGTCGGAATGGCCGCTATCCTTCCGATCACTTTCCTTATGAAGCAGAGGTTGAATATTGATGAGGTTTTCAAGTGCTTGGCTTATTGGCTTAGCCCTGTTGCTCGGGGCTCACGCGGCGGCCGCCGATGATTTGGCCCCGCCTCTCTATCACCAGGTGGCCGGGGGCGTGGAAACCATCACCGTGACCAAACGCACCAACGTGGCCAACCTGGCCCTGGCCCGGGGGGTGCGCTGGCCGGTGGTAGTGGGCCAAAATCACCTGAAAAAACCCTATCGGATTAAACCGGGTGAGTCCGTCAAGATCAACGATACTCACATTGTGCCTGAGGTGCTCACCGACGGTCTGGTCATCAACCTGCCCGAGCTCAACCTCTACTATTTTAGAAACGGCGTCTACCAGCGGCGCTATGCCCTGGCCGTGGGCAAGCCCAGTTGGCCCACCCCCACCGGGACTTACAAAATCTGTGAAAAGCGCCGCAACCCCATCTGGAACGTGCCGCCGTCCATCCAGGAAGAGATGGAAGAAACGGGTCAGCGCGTGGTGCAGAAGGTGCCCCCGGGCCCGAAAAATCCCCTGGGGAAGTTCTATATGGGCACCACGGCCGAAGGGGTGGGCATTCATGCCACCAACCGCCCCTGGAGCGTGGGCTACACGGTATCTCACGGTTGCATCCGCATGCTCCCCGGTGAAATCAAGAAACTCTTTCCCCAGATTGGCGTGGGCACCCCGGTGAAGATCATTTATCAGCCTCTCAAACTGGCCCTCACCCCCCAAGGCCGGGTCTATCTGGAAGCCAATCCCAATATCTACCGGTGGGAGTTGCATGCCATGGACTGGGTCAGGAGCATGGCCAGCTACTACCAGATTGCCGATCGCATCGATTGGAGCAAGGTCCCGGGCATCGTCCGGAGGCGCAACGGCATCGCCCAGGATATCACCAAGGTCTCCCCGAAGGTGGTAACCGCGGCTGGCGCGGCCGCCGTCACTTCAACTCGGGTCGGGCTTTCCCCTTTACATCCCAAGGCCACCAAGTTAGAATAATTTGCGTTCGGCGGCTTCGGGCGGGAAGACGTTCCGGGAGCGCCGGACGCGGTAGTTTTCCCCGTTTAGGCTCGCCATTTTCCGGGAGAATATCGTTGTTTGACACGGATGAAGCGACGCGGCGTCAGGCGATTAAAGAAGAGAACCGGCGGCTCAGGTTCCTGTGCTTCATGGTGGACCTGGCCCTGATGGAAATCCGCGCCGGGTCTTTTTCCCTGTCCCAGGCCCGGCAGGTGGTGGAAAATGTCCGCAGCCAGGCGCTGATGCTGTTTCCCGGGAAAGAGTCGGCTTTTGATATCATCTACCGACCCCGGCTGCAACGGGCCATCACGGAAACTTTTCAGCTTCATTGATAAAGGACGCATCTATGATTCGACTCTGGTTTGTTCCGACCATCCTGGGATTCCTGCTGTTGCCTTTAGGGTCGGCCCTGGCCGCCAAACCCCCGGTCAAATGCGGCCCCGACCATGTCATTCTCTACAAGCGGGCGGTGAAGCTGGTGGATGATGCCGAAAAGAAACTGGCCCAGGGCTATACTGCCGAAGCCAAGGCCCATCTGAAGGAAGCCAACTCCCTGTTCACCATTTTGAAAAAAGAGTGCATTCCCCAGGAGAAGGATCGGATTCTTACGGATAAAGAGGCCCAGCAGGAAGCCATCAACCAAAAGCTGGCCGCGGATGAATTGGCCCAGGCCGAACGTCTGATGAAATCCGCGGACGAAAAAACCCGGAAGGCCGCCAAGATCGAGCATACTAACCCGAATCTCTACATCAAATACCAACGCGAAGCCAAGGGGGAATACGAGCAGGCTCAGAAGCGCTCGATCAGATCCGAAATTTACGCCCTGCGCAACCAGCAGATGGTCTTCAAGTTTTTGCTGAGGTAGCCCATCCCCTCGGCTTCAAAGATATGCCCAGAAAGGGCGGCAGGGGTGCAGAGAAGTTGAGTTTTGCTCCCAGTATTGACTCAGGGCCGCTGCATATCACCGGCGCGGTTACCGGTCCCCTCCAGGTCATCACCTACCTGGTGGCCTGCCGGGACACGGGCGCGGCCCTGCTTATCGACCCCGGCGGCCCCTCTGATGAATTGACGGCCAAGCTCCGGAACCAAGGCTGGCGGCTGCGCTGGATCGTCAACACCCATGGCCATGCCGACCATATCGCGGGCAACGACGAATGGGCCGCAGCCACCGGGGCCCCCATCGTCATCCACCGGCTGGACTGGGAGTTCTTTAAGACGCCCGAGATGCAGGCCGAAGCCCGGGCCGAAGGTTTTCCGCCCCTGACCCATGCCGATGTCTTGGTGACTGATGGCCACCGCCTACCCCTGGGGGCCTGCGAAGCTCAGGTCCTCCATACTCCGGGGCACACCCCGGGGGGCATCTGCCTTTACTTCCCCGGTCATCTGTTCACCGGGGACACCTTATTTGTGGGCGCCGCCGGGCGCACCGACCTGCCCGGGGCCTCCCTGACTCAACTGATCGCCTCCCTGGAAGAAAAAATCATGCCCCTGCCGGACGATACCCGCATCTGGCCCGGGCATGATTACGGCGACACCCCCACTTCCACCCTGGGGGAGGAAAAAGTCAACAATCCCTACCTCACCGATTTTTTCTAAAGAAAAAAACCGGTTTAGTCAGAGACCCTGGGTTGCGGCCTTTCCTTCTTCTGGATGGTCCTGCAATACCTTCTTTTCTCAAGCCACCCTGCCCCGAGGACTAAGGGATGCTCAAAAACCACTTGCATCACTGAAGGCGCAGGAATACATTTAAATGAAAGGTTAAAATGACTTCCACCCAGACGTCCCGCACCCTGGCCCGCAAGCCGCCGGCAGGACTGTTCGCCAGCCTCCTGGACAGTCTTACCGATATTTACGCCCTGGTGTTGGACCAGGATGGGCGGGTTACTTACGCCAACGTCTCATTTTTGGAGCATTTCGGGCGGGGCTGGGAAGATATCTGGGGCCGCAACTGCTCTGAGTTGGGTAAGCCTTTTCAGGGTACCGATGGCCTGGAGGTGAGTTTTTGTCCCACCCAAATGAGTCCTTTCTATCCGTCCCGCACCCTGCTGACCCGGGACGTACGCGACAAAGAGTATGTCTATGAGACCACGCTGTACCACCTGGAGGGGGCCGGCCGGGCCACCTGGACCCTCTGGTCTCTCCGGGACGTGACTGACCGGTTCCGGCTGGAATCCCAGGTCCGGCAGATGGACGAACTGGAACGCAACCTGGTGCAGGCCTCCATGGATGGCATCATTGTCAATGACATGCTGGGAAACGTCCTCATCTTCAATAAGGGCGCGGGCAACATTTTAGGGTACGAACCGGAAGAGGTTATCGGCAAAGTCAAAGTCTATAAATTTTACCCCAATAAAATTGCCCATGAAATCAAGCGCTTGATTTACGACCCTGCCCATGGGGGATCGGGCATTTTGGAAAATTATGAGACCCTGGCGCGGCATAAGGACGGCTCCCTGGTGCCCGTCTGGCTGTCGGCCCGCCTTTTGCACGAAGATAGCCGGGAAATCGGCATTGTGGGTTATTTCCGCGACCTGCGGGAACGGCAACGCCTGGAGATGGAGCTGCTGCGGAATGAACGGCTGGCCACCCTGGGCAAGATGGTGAGCCTTATCAGCCATGAAATCAAGAATCCCCTGGTGACCATCGGAGGTTTTGTCGGCCAATTGGGGCGCCTGCCTGACCTGCCGGAGAACGTCCGCCACCGTTTGACCCTGGTCCATCAAGAGGTGCAGCGCCTGGAGAAGTTTCTCAAAGACATGAGCAACTTTACCAGTGGCGCGCCGCCTCAGAAAACCAAGGGAGATATCCTGGTCTTGATTCGGGAAGTGGCTGAACTCATGGACAGCGTTTTCAAGGACCAGTGCGTGGAGTTTCACCTGCACAACCTGTCCCACATCCCCGCTTTTGCCTTTGATCCCGGACAGATACGCCAGGTATTGCTCAATCTTTTTAAAAACGCCCTGGAGGCCATGCCCCAAGGCGGCGAGCTCCATGTGACCACCGAAGCCCAGGCCGATAACGTGATCCTGAAAATCACTGACAGCGGCTGTGGCATCGCCCCGGACCAGCTACGCAACCTGTTCAGGCCGTTTCATACCACCAAGCAGGGGGGCAGCGGCTTGGGGTTGACCATCTGTCAGGGTCTCATCTCCCAGCACCAGGGCGAAATCAACCTCAACAGCGAAGTGGACCGCGGCACCACCTTTACCATCCGCCTGCCCCTGGCCTCGAGTCAGTCCTAAGGATGAGGATAATCGCGGCAATCGGGGGGATTGAGGCGAAATTTTAATTTATCGGACCATAAGGCGCCGGCGGCGCGGCCGGCAAGGCGGCTGCCGCCAAACCAGATTAATGGGGCACTCCCCATAAGCCGTACTCTATCATCAAACCCGAGGCCAGCCAGGGGGCCTTGGCTTCCAGCCCTTTGATCCTCTTGGTTAAATACTTGACCTTGGCCTGAAAGTTTTCATTGTCGGGCTCGGCTTGCAGGCTGGCTTCGGCCGCGCCCAAATGCTGGCGCAGCTCCAGATATTCCTTTTCCAAAGCCAGGGCCTCTTTGCGGAAATTTTTATAATCTTCCGACTGATCATCAAAAAACCACATCAAATCGTTATCCATTCTTGGCCTCCCGAGTTCTTTTCCCATGACCCTCAGAGGCGCGGCGCGCCATGGGCGTCATAAAAGAGGTTCTGCGGCTCCTGCCCGTCCAGGAGCTTTCTGAAGGAATCCACCAAAAAGCCGGCGATGATCTGGTTCGTCATGATGACGGAAGGGTCAGGCCGGCGGATACATGACTCTTGTTGCCGCTGGTAGGTGCTGAGATTTCGCCGGTCCACAATCTCGGACAGGCCCAATAGAGCTGCGGGGGTCTCGCCGCCCCGGTTGGGGTCATAGATCACCACCTGGCCCTGGTCCACGTTGGTCCCGCCGCTGAGCAAAATCTTCCCCTGCTGCTGGCATTTTTCGCTGAGCACTATCTTGGTTTCATAATTATCCACGCAATCAAAAATAATCTCGAAGGGGGAAATGTCGGTGTCCTCCCGCAGATAAGTCACCCAGGCCTGGGCCCGGGTCCCGAACTGAGTATTGAGCCTGAGGGTCAGGACTTCGGCTTTATTGAGCCCCAGGGCCTCGTAAAAAAAGACTTGCCGGTTAAGATTGGTAATCTCAATGGCATCGGGGTCAAGGAAAGTAATATTTTGAAATCCCGAGTAAGCCAGGGCCAGCCCCACAAAGTTGCCCAAGGCGCCGGCGCCCACCACGCCGATGGCCAGATCGGCGCGGCCCGGGATCGGGCTCTTTCTGCGGTAGTCCATCACCTCGTCTGCGACCTTCTGCCCCATGAGGATATTTTTGGTCTCTTCCAGGGCCAAGCCCGCCGCGGTGATAGCCAAGACGGCGTCATCGGCATGGGGGTGGGGGAGATTGCGGGGCGCAATCACCTCAGTCAGCGCCTGCCATTCCCGGCCCGGCAGGTAAGTGAAAATTTTAAACCCCGACTCCCCATCGGCTTCATAGCAGCAGCCGCGCACCAGGGGCCGGTGGGCTTGCCGGCCCGCTTCCAGGAGCAACTTGTTGGCCAGGCCGTACCGGCTCAGATCCACGATCACCCGGCAGCCGCAAAAGAGGTCCCCCAGCAGCGGGTGAGTATAAAATCCCTCTAAAAAGGTGCACTGGAAATCGGGATTGAGCTTGGCGGCCATCTCCAGGAGCTGGCCATCCAGACACGGGGCCAGGACCACGACCCGGTTCAGGCCTAAAGCCGCAGCGGACAGAAGAAACAGGGAGGCCAGGCGGTCGGCGTCGCCCACCACCCCGATTTGCGCTGCGCTCAAGCGGCGCTGGTCCCAGCCGGAAATGAGAAGTTGCCGGTCAAGTCTGGCGTCGAAGATCATGGTGGCGGCGCCGATTTCCATACAGCATCAACTTAAGGTTACTTCCGTAGGGGCGGACCTGGGTGTCCTCCCCTGAGGCGCACACATAGGTGCGCCCCTACAAGAAATTTTCATTTTCAGGGGTGGCTGTTCTACCAGCCATGCAGGTTTGGCCTGCGTTTGCAGAGGCTTTCCAGCCTGTGCTACTGGTTTCCGGGTTAAACGCTTTCGAGTTTGGCGAGCCTGTATCTTAGTGGTTGAATTTTGGCCCGCACCTCCTCCTTGAGCGCCGCGCTCTCGGCCTGGGTAAGGGGGCCGGACGGTTCTTCTTCGATGACCTCGGCGGCTTTCTGGCTGAGGCTGGTTTGTCCTGAAAGGATGCCCCGGCGCTTGTAATGAATTTCCTGCCGCAGCCAGCCCGCGTCCCCGATGACGATGGCAAAGCAAAAGCCGCCGTACACGGTTTCCATCAGCCTGGCCGCCGACACCGGCACATCGGTGATAAGGCTGACGCTGCCCCTGGCCAGGTCCGCCGTCTGCCAGCGTCCCTCCACCAAAAAGGCCAGGTCTTTAATTACCAGTTCCCTTTTGGCCACCGGTTGTTTCAGGCGCGAGGTGACATAATCGAGCACCACCTGCTGGTTGGCTTGATCAATGGCGGAAAAGCCTTGCAGGTCCAACTCCCCGTGCGAGTGGATCCAGCCGTTGATAACCGTCTCGGGCGGCAGGGTCTCCTGGTAGGCGGCGATATTTTCCGAGCCGATGCTGGTGTATTCTTGAACATTTTCATCGTTTTTCGGTAAGCCGATGTCGCTGATCACCTCGGGGGTATCCCGGCGGCCCAGGGTGTAGCCATACCATTCGTAGCTCTCCCGGTGCACCTCCCGCACCAGCTCGCTGATTTTGAAGGCCTTGGCCCTGGCATAACCGGTCAGCCTGATGTCTTCCGGCAAGGACGCCAGGATTACCTCATAAGCCTCCGGCCGCTTCAGTTCCGCCAGGCTCTTGAACCTCATCCGAATCTCTCCCGCACGAGATTCTCATCCACCACGAATTTACCCGTAAAGGTTCCGGGGAGCCGAAACATTTCCTCATGAAGGACCCGATGCAGAATACTGACCAAACCCCGGGCCCCGGTGCTCTCTTGTTCAGCCCGGTGGGCCACTTCGGTTAAAGCCCCCTCGGTAAAGGCCAGGTCAATGTCCCAGGCTTTAAAATCATCGACGTAAGCCCTCAGGGGGCTGCCCTCGCTGGTAACCAGGATGTCCTTAAGGTCCTGGGTGGAGAGCCGGCGGTAGACCACCCGCACCGGAAACCGCCCCATGAGCTGTCTGATCATCCCGAATTTAACGAAATCCTCGGTAAGGAGGTGTTTGTGCCAATCCCCATTGTGGCCCTGGCGCCCCATCCTTTTTTTGACAATGGCGTCGAGATTGTCATAGACTCCCCCGGCGATAAACAGGACGTGCTTGGTGGATAACCTGAGGCGCTCCTTGCCTAAATCGATCGTATTTTCAACTCCTTCCACCAATTGCAGCAGGCCTTTCTGCACCCCGGTGCCGGACACGTCCCGGTACACCCCGGGCTCGTTGGCGATCTTGTCAATTTCATCCAGATAGACTATGCCCACCTGGGCCACCTGGAGGTTGCCGCCCGCCGAAATCAACAAGTCCACCAGGATGTCGGCGACATTCTGGCCCACATAGCCCACTTCACTGAATTTGGCCAAATCCACCGCCATGAACGGGACTCCCACCAGGGACGAGGCGATTTCACTGGTATAAGTCTTGCCGCACCCGGTGGGACCCACGATCATGATGTTGGCTTTGGGCGTCCGGGTGTGGCGCAGGATGGCCTCCAGATCTTTCGGGTTTTCCTGGGCCGACTGTTTGAGGGCCGCGCCCAGACGCCGATAGTGGAAGGAAATGGCGGTGGAAATGAGTTTTTTTCCGGGGTCTTGGCCGATAATGAATCGGTCCAGCTCACCTTTAAGGTCTGCCGGGGTCTTATTGAATTCGCTGATCTGCTGCACCAGATCGCTGACCTGACGCTCGCGCCGGTCCCCCAGCTTTTCCGTGATCCGCTGCTGTTGTTGCCGTTTTGCATCATCATAATACATGGTTAGGTTCCTTGGACCTTCCAAGTTTTCCCGACAGATCGCCTAATAGCAAGGTCTGGAAGTGGTGGGCGGCCAGCAATTCCGGCGCAATGTCGGGATTGCGCTGAAAAAGGGGACGGCACCAGAGAATCTCGTCCGGCGAGTGGGCGAAACGGAGGTAGGGATTCTTAACTTAAACTTAGCAAGCTTATCCAAGAAGTCCTCTCTTAAGCCGTAGGCCTGGACCAAGGCGAGGATGCGTACGAACAGGCTGGGTTGAAACGGCTGTTTGGCCGGGTTTCTAAGCCGCTCCCGCCGTAAGCGGTCCGGCAAATCCACATCAGGCGTAGGCATTCTTTACTTCCACTTGCCCGGTGGCAATTTTCGGGTGCTCCGGGGTAATGCGATAATCCTCGAAATCCACCAGCCGCGCCTCCTGCGGCAGCCGGTCCAGACTGTGATAGCCATTACGGCGGCGGCAATTGTAGCCATAAAACAGGGCGTTGACTCCTTCTTCCAACGCGGTGATGGCGCCCGCGGCTGTAAAGGTCTGCGGTGCGTTGAAGTGTCTCAGGCAAATCTTCTGTCTTGGGGCGTAGCGGTGCAGAAAAGGATGTTTGTATCTTTCCAGGACCACGGGTTTGAGGCGGCCCGCGGTAGAAATAGCAACCCGGCAATCGGGAAACAGATACAGGCGGCCGTAAAAGTCTTTGAGGGCAAACGCTCCGGTGCGCTTGTAAATTACGTACTCACCGGTCGTACTCATACGCCAGAAACCGAAACCCTCGATTTCTAAAGCTCCTTTTTCCGCCAGATACAGCAGGACCCCGGCTTTTAACCAATGTTGGTACGAGAGTTGCTCATCTTGGGCAAGCTTTTTTTGCAAGCGCTCCTTTTCTTGCTGCAATATTTGCCCGGTCAGGGCTGGATAAAACCAGTGGCGCAGATCTGCCGCGGCTATTCTGCCCTCCTTGAGCGGCTCCACTGTTACGGCCAATTTGTCCAGATACGCCAGTAATTTTCGGGACAATTCTGGGTCGGACATCCGGCGGATTCGCCGTTTGTACTTGCCGGGAAGAGCGATTTTTGCACAGATGAAGTTTAAGAATTCTTCGTCATCCGGTTTTTTCCTCTCCCGGATGCGGTCTGCTCTCCTGATGAAATGGGGCATGATGTGGAAAACTATGGTGCTGAGTTTTTGATCAAGGGAGATTTCGTCCCGATTTAAAGTAAAACCAAGATGTTTTTCCAGAAAAGCCTTTCTCAACCGGTGATAAGCGTCCGGATGCAGGTTTTCGAAGTGCTCAAGGAGGGAATCTAAGCTCAGGGTCTTAATGAAGGGCTGGCCGTTAACGGTAAGAAGCGTCTCCCCGCCCGGGGACCCCCGAGCCGCCCGCTGGCTTTTTGATCCTGCGGCGGCCTGGATTTCCGCGGCTATGGAGGGGTCAAACCACAGGGGCGCAAAGAGGAAATTGTCGGCCACCACTAATTCGAGGTCGGAGTCCAATAACTGTTGCACGAAAAACTCCTTTTGCTCATCCTCCCTCTTGCGGTTTGATCGCTCTCACCGCGATATACCAGTATTTCTCCCCGGCTGAAGTCTCTTCCAGGCTTGCATATTTGGGGGCCGCGCCGCCGATTTCGCCTCCCCGGGCCAAAAGCTTGCCGCCGTCAAGTTGCCTCTGGATATCTTCCAGCACCTGCAAGTCCTCTATACTCCAGTCTTTTTTAGCCAACATGCGGCTGCACAACTCCTGCAGGGATTTGTCCTCGTAGCTCCCCGGTTCATAAACCTCGATCAACCCTTCCCCCGCCTGCCCCGGAATAATCTCCACCACCAGGGGCAGCAATTGGGCTGACCGGTCCGGTTGTTCGCCTTTTTTCTCCTGGATTTCCATGCGCGGCCGTACTCCTTTCCAGGCTTTCTATAAGGCCTGAAGTCTTATGGCTTTTTTACGCTCTGCCCATATACATTTCTTATGGGTTAAAGCTCATTCTGTCAAGAGGCGCGGAACCCCTCCTTGGGGGTTTCCCGTCTCCCAACCAGAATGACAAATTATCCTATATATCAATTAGTTTTGCAGATTTTCCCTGGATACCCTTGTAAGATGACCGCCAAATAGGGTATAAGCAAATTATATGTCGGCAAGTTGGTGGAACCAGATAAGGCCTCCTCTGGGGCTGGGCAGATCGAGGGCCTTTTGCGGGTCGCTTTTGGTAGCGGCGGCCCTGCTTTTCTGCGGCTGCCAGGCCAAACAACCCACCTTGAGTCCCGAGGCCGCCCATTTCAAACACGATATCAAAACCTGTCTTGACAATCTCTCCGCCACGCTGAGAGAGCCGGTGGCCCAAAAGGATGTGGCGGCAATTAACGCCGCCCTGGAAAAAGTTGAATCCCCGGCCGTGAAGTTATGCCGTTTGTGTCCTTTCCGAATCGGGGTCTTGGACAAGTTTGGCGAGGCCCTGGCAGTATACCCTCCCCAGCCCAACCGCTATCAAGGGAAAAATTACTCCGGCTATAAACTCATAAGCGAGGCGCTCAAGAGCAAACGGATCCAGCAGCAGCGCTTCTATCTCCAAAATGGCTCTGAGCTTTTTATTATTTGTGCGCCGCTCCTCCAGCAGGACAACGTCATTGGCCTGGTCGCCATCGCGGTCAACTCCGTGGAGGCGGCTAAAAAATGGGGCATCTCGGATAAGCAGTTTTTGGCCCTTGATTTCAATAGTTAACCCCGTCCGGCCGGATTATTGAGGATGTCAAGCTTGGCTATCTCGCCCCTGACCCAGGTCGTGGCCTTTTGCCTGCCAGAGGAAAAAGCCTAGCGTGGCGGGTCGGGGCCACACCATTGAAGTGCGGGGCGAACAAGGGCAACACGTCACCTTCGCCATTTCCGGGCCTATCGCCCTGGACAACCTGCACGCCTTCAACCTCGAGACTCAGGCCCTCCTCCAAAAACTGCTTCCCGCCGCGCTCACGGTTGATCTGGCCGGCGTTGACTATCTGGATAGCGCCGGGGCCCTGGGCCTCATTGAACTGGAAAGCCAAGCCCGCAACCGCGCCATAACCTGTGAACTCGTGAACCTTAGCGACAAGGCCCGGGGGATTTTGAGCCTCATCGATCCGCAAAGCCTCACCCTTCCGCCCCTGCTCACCGACCGCCAGACCGGCAATCTCCTGGAACGCCTAGGTGACGAAACCCTCAGGATTATCAATGACTTCAAAGAAGTGCTGATCTTTTTGGGGGAGCTTTTAGGCGCCCTGACTTACGCCCTCCTTCATCCCTGGAAGGTGCGCTGGCAGGATGTCCTGTTTTACATGAAGCGGGCCGGCGTGGACGGCCTGCCCATCATCGGGCTCATCAGCCTCCTGTTGGGCCTCATCCTGGCCTTCATGTCGTCGCTCCAACTCAAGCAGTTCGGAGCCAATATTTACGTGGCCTCCCTGTTAGCCATTGCCATTGTCAAGGAATTGGGCCCCATCATGACCGCCATCCTGGTGGCCGGGCGCTCGGGATCGTCCTTTGCGGCGGAAATCGGCACCATGATGGTCAACGAAGAAGTGGACGCCCTGACCACCATGGGGTTCACCCCCGTCCGCTTCCTGGCCGTCCCCAAGGTCCTGGCGGCCATGATCGTGGTGCCGCTGCTCACCATTTATGCCGACCTCTTCGGCATCCTGGGCGGGGTGATCGTGGGCGTCATGGGTCTCGATCTGACCGTCTATACCTATTTGAAGGAAACCCAGAGAAGCCTTACCCTGGTGGATATTATCACCAGCCTGATCAAGTCCGGGGTTTTCGCCGTGCTCATCGCCGGGATCGGCTGCCAGCGCGGCTTTGAGGTCCGGGGCGGAGCCGAGGCCGTGGGTTCCGCCACCACTTCCGCGGTGGTGGCGGCGATTTTTCTGATTATCCTGACGGATTCGGCTTTTGCCTTGGCATTTCATTATCTGAATATCTGAGCCGATATATTGTAAGGGCGAAGGTGAATATGGCAAATTCAACGTCAAAGCCGGTGATTATCGTGGACCGATTGACCGCCCGTTTCGGGGATAATACCATCTTTGACCGGGTGAGTTTTCAGGTCAATCAGGGAGAAATCCTGGTAATCCTGGGGGGCAGCGGCTGCGGCAAATCCACCATGCTGAAGCACATGATCGGCCTTTATAAGCCCGCCGGCGGCAAGGTCTGGTTCAACGAGGTTGACATCAATACCGATGACGACCGCGTCCTGCAACGGGTGCGCATGAACCTCGGGGTCCTCTTCCAGTCCGGGGCGCTGTTCGGCTCCATGACCCTGGCGGAAAATGTCTCTTTGCCCATTTACGAATACACCGACCTGGACTCGGCCACCATCGACCTCATCGTCAGGATGAAACTGGGGCTGGTCAGTCTACAGGGCTACGAAAATCACCTCCCCTCGGAGCTCTCCGGAGGCATGCAAAAACGGGCGGGGCTGGCCCGGGCCATGGCCCTGGACCCCATGGTCTTGTTCTTCGATGAACCCTCCGCCGGGCTGGACCCCATTACCTCGGTGGAACTGGATAACCTGATAAAAAGTATCAATGCCGGCATGGGAACCACCATGGTAATCGTCACCCATGAACTGGCATCCATCTTCAACATCGCCCACCGGGTGATCATGCTGGACAAGAGCGCCAAGGGCATCATTGCCGAAGGCGATCCCCAGGAGCTCAAGGACCATTCCACCGATCCCCGGGTGGTGAACTTTTTCAATCGCCGGCCGGCCACCGGACCCGCGCCCCAAGGAAGGTAACATGGCCAAACAAAGCACTAATCTGATTATCGGGATCTTTGTGATCCTGGGCGTCCTCCTGGGCATCGCCGCCATTATCTGGGTGGGCGCCACCAGTTACTTCCAAAAGGGCGAGACTTACATCTCCTACTTCGATGAATCGGTCCAGGGCCTGCAAAAGGATTCCGCCGTCAAGTTCCGGGGGGTCGATGTGGGCCGGGTGGAAGATATCCGGGTGGCCCCCGACAACCGCCTCATCGGCGTGGTCATGAAGATCAACATGCGGGATAACCTGCAGCAAAACACCGTGGCCCAGCTCAAGGCCGCAGGAATCACCGGCATCATGTTCGTGGAGTTGGACCTTAAAAAACCTGGAGAGCCGGATCTTTCCCCGAAGATCAACTTTCCCGCGGAATATCCCATCATTCCCACCCGCCCCTCTGAAATCCAGCGGCTGGTGAGCGGCATTAACAAAGTCGTCAAGAAGTTTAACGAGATCGACACCAAGGGGATCTCCAAGCAATTGATCAGCACCACCAAGGCCATAGAAGAGGTTTTCAGGGGGAAACAGATGACCAGCATTCTCACCCGGGCCGATAAAACCGTGGGCAACCTTGAGGGCCTTACCGCCCAAGCCAAACAGCGGTTGTCCCGGGCCAACCTGGAGGAGGTCCTGGGCGAGGCCCGGGAGGCTCTCAAGGCGGCCCGCACCATGCTGGTCACGGTCAATGATCAGCTTCTGGCCATGCAGCTGCCGGCCACCCTGAACGCCACCCGGGATCTCGCCCGGGAACTGCGCAGCACCGGCAACAACCTGCGGATGAGTTCCGAAACCCTGGAAAAGCTCCTGCAGAGACTTTATGACCGCCCTTCGGATATCTTGTTCGGCAAGCCCCCCCAGAAAAGGTGGAATGAATGAAGGCCGTGACTGAGCTAACGCCTGGGTCCTGTTTCCCTGTCCAGCCTGGAGCTTTCCCGTGGAGGCGGCGGTCCCGGCTTCTGGTGCTTTTGCTAGCTGCGTGGCTTTTAATGCTGGCCGGTTGCGGCAAACCGCCCATGCTGGTCCACCAGTACATCCTGGAATACCCCGCCCCGGTGCTGAGCGGCCGCGCCAAAAGCCCGGAAGCCGTCAAGATCGGCCTGTTTTCCGTGGCCCAGGCCTACAATACCAAACACATGGTCTACCAGCCCCAACCGTTTAAAAGCGAGACCTATAACTACAGCCGCTGGCGGACCAATCCCGGCTACCTGGTCACTGATTATCTCCTCCGGGACTTCCGGGATTCCCACCTGTTCACCGCGGTGTTCGGGCCCGGCAGCGTCGGCAAGTACCGGTTCTCTCTGCAAGGCGGGGTAGATGAGTTTCAGGAACTGGATGAACCCGACGGTTGGCAGGCGGCCCTGGGCCTGACCATCACTCTTCTGGATGTCAGTAAGCAAGAGCTGCCCCAGCGGATCGTCTTTCAGAAAAACTACCGGGTCGTGGAACCCATGCTGAGCAAAACCCCCCAGGGTCTGGCCCAGGCCATGAGCCAGGCCATGCGTCACCTCTCGGAGCGCATCATCCTTGACACCTATAACGCCATTCAGCGTCGCACGGCCAGGAAGTAACGCTTTTTAAGTTAGCCCGGTCAGGATTTATTAAGGCAGCAGCGCCCGGGCCAGGTTCTCTATAAGGTCCCGGTTTTCCAATTTTTCCCGCCAGAGAGCCGGGATGGCCGCCACTCCCAGGTAGGCCCCGGATACGGCCCCGGCCATGGCGCCCAGGGTGTCCCGATCGCCGCCGTTGAGCACCGCCTCCAAAAGGCAGGCCTCGAAGGAATGGGGATGGGAGACAAAGGCGTAAAGGGCAAAAGGCAGAGACTCGTGAATCTTGACGGATTTCCCCAAAATTTTGGCAGCCTCCGGTCCGGGAACCTGCTGGGCCACCAGCGCCTGCACCAAAGACAACTTCTCCTGGAACTCCGGCGTCCGGGCCCGCCTCAGCAGGGGCTCGATAAAAGCCTCAAGAGAAAAGGGCTTTTCCGGGTCCAGACCCACCCCCAGGGCCACGGCCCCGGCCTGGATGGCGGCCCCATCTTGGGCCAGGGGATGGGCGTGAGTGACCGCGGCACAGGCCGCGGCCTTATCATACAGAGCCGCAGAGTCGTGAAACCACAATCCCAGGGGCGCTACCCGCATGGCCGCGCCGTTGCCGAAGGAGCCCTGCCCGCCAAACAGGCGCCGGGCCAACTCCTCGTAAGTCAGTCCCGTTTGTTCCGCCAGTTGAAAGATGGTGGGAGGACCGGCCGCGTATCCCCGCCAGGGCTCCCGGTTGAAATTACGGTGCCAGGTCCGCCCCAGGTGCTGGGGGTCCAGTCCCTGCCTCTCGGCCAGGGATTCGGCCAATCCTAGCGCCATGGCCGTATCGTCGGTATAGCGGAGTTGGGGCGCGGCGGCGATGGCGGCCTTAAGCCGGCCCGCTGCCGGCGCGCCGAAGGCCAGTTCGCCGATGGCGTCCCCCAGGGCGCTGCCCACCAGGCAACCCCGGTATTTAACCTCCAGTTTCGCTTTGCCACTCCCCATAACCGGCATCCTCCCGAACGCCCAGGCGCTCTTCTCTAATGATTAATTCTTGAATTACTCTCGAGGAGGCGGCTCTTGCTGACAGAACTCTTTCAAGATCAGCTCTTTGATGGCTTCCAGGCTCCGGCGGTAATCCTCGAGGCTGCCGCCGTAGGGGTCCGGCATCGGCCGCCGCAGCACGCGGTCTTCATACTCCCGGGGGATAAACTGATTCAGAGAATATGTGGAAAGGTTGACCAGGAGGCGATAATCCTGCAGGTTTATTTCGTTCATGCCCTTGGAGCGCAGGCCGTCGGTGTTTACCCCTATCTCCCTCAGTACCTCTTTGGTCTCCTGGGCCACCTGCCGCAGGGGGTTGAGGCCCGCGGAGGCCGCATCCCAGCGCGCCCCGCACAGGTGCCGGGTCAGGGCCTCGGCCATGATACTGCGGCAAGAGTTACCCAGGCAGATGAACAGGACTTTCGGTTTCAACAGGCTCACTTTCCTGGCATCGGGGGTAAACCATGCTTATTTTATCCCCAAGAAAGGAGGCGCCATGACCCCGGCGATCGCCGCAGTGCTGGACCGGCTCCAATGGATGCGGGAGCGTAGAATTTGGCCTAACGGGTTGCGCTACCTGTGGACCGACGCCTTTGGCGTGGTGGTTTTGGTATCCCTTTACCATGAGCTTAAAGATGACCGGTACCTGGCGGAGGCCGAATCGTTGGTGGCCGAAGTCTATCGGGTTCTGGGCCGCGCCCGGGGTCTGCGTATCGGGGAGGCCCCCGACCGGGACGGCCAGTACTTTCACTACCTGGCCATGTGGCTTTACGCCTTAGGCCGCCTGGGCCGCATCAAGCCGGTCTATCGCGACCGGGCCCTGGAGCTGGTGCGCCAGATTCACCCCCGCTTTATCCTGCCGGGCACCGGCGTCTGGTGGAAGATGACCGAGGACCTCACCGCCCCTTATCCCGGCTACGGCCTGGGGGGCCTGGATCATTTCCACGGCTACGTGGTCTACCGCACCCTGGACCCCGAGGCCTTGGCCGTCGAGATTGCTCAAATGCAAGACTTGGTGGAGCGCAGCTATCATGCGATGACGGTGGACCAGGACCTGGGCCTGGGCATGATGCTCTGGTTCACCCATTTTTTCCCTGAGGAACCCTGGGCCGTGCTCCAGCGGCAGCGCTGCCTGGACACCCTGCAGACTATGTGGGTTGACTCCCCCGGCTACTTCTGCCGGCATCCGGGCCTGACCCAGGTCAAATTCGCCTTCACCAACTATGGCGTTTCTTTGGGCCTCCAGGCCGTAGGGGCGCAGCCGGACCGGGTCCAGCGGCTCCACGACTTTTTCCGCACCTACCAATCCGGCGATGAATACGATACCGAGGCCATCACCCACGTCATGGCCTGCACCGCCTGGTTCCCCGGGGAGTTTATTGCTGCGGGCAGTAAGTCTGAGCCGTGAGCAGCAAAAGCATATCTTCGGCTTACTTTAAGGAAAAGTTCAAGGTTCAAAGTTTAAGGTTCAAGGTTGATTGGGAGTACGGATTTCTCTCAATAATAAAAAGTACACCATCTTACCTGGTCTTGAGATAGCCGAAGCCTCATGAGCGACTGCTCTGAAAGCGTCATGGCGGCCCAGGCGTCTTGCCCGGGTTTTTTACAAACTGCATCCTTAATGTAGAGGCGGACCTGAATGTCCGCCCTCGCTTGAGGGCGGGGGCTGAAACAAATCAGGAGGGGACCGGGTTGGTGAGCCTTTCAAACCTTTCCAGAGAATGCCCCAACTGCCCCTGCACATTGACTTCCCGCAGCTGTTTCAGGCATCTGAGCATTTGGGGCTTGCTCCCCATCCCGGCAAAGACATCAAAAGCCCGAACGTAATAATCCCAGGCCTGAATTAAGACCCCCTGGGTGCGATACACCTCGCCTAAA
>JARRQO010000016.1:24897-28981 GCA_037381685.1 Deltaproteobacteria bacterium
GAGGGCCCGATTTAACTCTTCCAGGGCCTGGCCGGGGTCTCCTCGGGCCAACGCCAGGCGGCCCAGGTGGTGCGCCAGGGTCCCCCTGAGTTCCGGCGTGGTGGCCAGGGGTTGAGCCTCTTTCAGAAAATGCGCGGCCGCAGCCAAGTCACCCTGATCCAGATAAAAACTGGCCCACTGGAGATCCACCCGGCCCCGGGCCGGCGCCGAACCGGAGGCCCCGGCCGCCTCCTGAGCCGCCTGGAGATGCTGGGAAGCTTTCTCCGGCTTCCCGGTCTTCATGGCCACGGTGGCCAGGTTGGCCTGGTTGATGCTTGCCGCCACCCACTGCCCCTGTCCGTAATTCAGCCGGTAAGCCTGGGTAAAGAAGTCCCCGGCCTTCTGAAAATCCCCCTCCTGCAGGGCAACGGCCCCCAGATTATTGAGCTGCTGCGCCGCGCCCTGAGGATAGTCCACCGACCGGCTCATGGTCAGGGCCCGGGAAAAATCATGAGAAGCTTGCTTGAGATTACCCTGGCAGAACCACTTCTCCCCCTGGATGGAGACATCGTTGATGCGCCGCACCTGCTGCCCAAACGGCGTCGGTTTGCCGGCGCAGCCGCCCACCGCCAAGGCCATCAACGGCCACCACACCCAGCCTCTAAGGAAGGTTGCGCGGTTCCACATGGATAGATCGGCTCCGGGGTTCTTTGGGGGCGGTGAGACGGATAAGGGGATTGGCCTTGATCGCGTCCATGACTTCTTTGCCGCTCCTGGCCGTCTCGGTGGCCTCCCGCACCAGGTCGGGCAAGTCCTCGCTGCTGGCCTTGATGTTGGCCACGATGGCCTTTAAGGGCTCAATCTCTTCGGTGATGGATTTGGTAAAAGTTTGCAGGTCCTGAGCCGAGGGCCGGAAATCCCCCGTCAGGTTTTTGGCTTCAACGAGCAGCTGGTCCAGATGCCCCAGATTTTGAACCATCCGGGTATACAAATCTTTTTGCATGAGCAGCAGCCCCAGGGTGCCTTTGGCCTCGGTAAGGCTTACCAGCACCTGGTTGGCATGGTTCGCCACCGCCAGCAAGGCCTTCTCGTCGTTTTTCAACTGTTCGCTCAACTGGGCGATATTATCCAGAGTAAATCTGACTTTTTGGATGGTTTCCTGATTGACCAGTTCCTGCAGTTGTTCGGTAAGGGACTGACGTTCCCGGGATGGTATGGTGCCGTAAGGCTCAATCTTGGGGTAGCCGGGCGAGCCGGGGCTGATTTCCAGATATTCACTGCCGATGATGGTGGGGCTCACCACTTCCGCCACCGAATCCTGCCGGATGAGCTTGGCGTATTCCTTGTTGACCTTGATGGTAACCTGCACCTGGGCCAGCCCCCCCGTTTCGGTGATGTGCATGTTGGAGACCTTGCCGATCTCGGCATTGAACATCTTGACCAGAGAGCCCGGATGCAGGTTGTAACCCTGCTTGAACTTTACCAGATAGGTGTTTTGGGACATGAACCAGCCCTTGCCCTGGGCGATCACCAGTAAGGTCACCATGGTGAAGATCATCATCACCAGGAGAAAAACGCCCACCAGCTTTTCCTTGCGGGTAAAGCCCTCTTGCATGGCGCCATGATAACACTCTCTTTCACTTTTCTACAAGTCCTGCACGCCAGGATTCGACCCAGAAGGTTCAGAAAAACACCGCTTGTACCAAGTTGCGTTCATACAGGTAATTTTTATTTTCGTAGGGGCGGACCTAAGTGTCCGCCCTCAGTCTGGTCGCACTTGCAGGTGTCCCTATAAACACGAAGCTATTTTTATTTCTACGAACGCAACTTCGTATTTAGATAATCAAAGTCTTACACTCAATTTTTTAAAAACAGCGTGGTATCGGGCCGGTGGTCCTAAAATAGCCAATTCTCCGGGCTCTCACCGCCTTGGCCCTCAAGATGCGGGCTAATAGTGCCAAAAAAAGACCGGGGCCTTAGGTGGGCAGGCTGCGACGCCCAGGACAGGCAGGGGTTTTGGGTTGCTCCCGAAATTGTCGGCAATCACTCGAGGATTTGGTCAACGACAAGCTCCACCTCTTTGACGGCCCGGGTCTCGGCCTGGCGCACGGTAAACCTGAGATTCCGGTAGTGCAACTGCTCCCCGGCCCGGGGCAAATCTCCCATCTGGGAAATGAGAAAACCGGCCAGAGTTTCGTAATCCCCTCCGGGCAGTTTCAAATGCAGAGCTTCGTTTAAGACCTTGATTTCCGTGCGGGCATTGATCAGGTAATGGTTCTCCGCCAGTTTTTTGAAGGGGGCCACCTCCTGATCGAATTCGTCGATGATCTCACCGACGATCTCCTCCAAAAGGTCTTCAATGGTGACAATCCCCACCGCGCCGCCGTATTCATCCACCACCACCGCCAGATGATGCCCCTGGCGCTGCATCTCGCTCAGCAGCCGGTCGATCTTTTTGAGCTCCGGCACATAGGTTACGGGACGTATAAAGCTGCGCAGGGGGCGTTCCAGGTTGTCCTCCCCCAGCAAGTCGAAGTCGTGAACCACCCCGATAATATTATCAATCCGGTGATGATAGACCGGCAGGCGGGAAAAATGGGAAGTGCGGAATTCATCCAGGGCCTGCCTCATGGTGAGCGTGTCCGGGATGGCCGTCACCCGGATCAACGGCACCATCACTTCCTTGACGGTGCGCAGGGAAAACTGCAAAATGCGGTGGATAAAAAGCCGTTCCTTGCGTTCCAGGTCCACCTCCGGGCCGCTCTTATCCACCACCAGGCGCAGATCTTCCCGGGTAATAAAGGGGAGGTGGCCGGTTTTGCGGGCCCCGGTAAGATGCAGAATGGCGCGACTTAAAGAAGCGAAGATGACGGTGATGGGATAGATGACCCAGGAAGCGGTCCAGAGCGCCGGCGCCAACCGTTCCGCCAACAGGTTGGCCTGCTGGCGGCCGATGGATTTGGGAATAATTTCCCCAAAAATGAGGATCACGGGCGGCAGGATGATCAAGGCCAGGATTTCGCCGCTAGCACCCAGGATATCCAGTAAAAAGGCAGTAACCAGGATACTGTTCACCGCGCCCAGCATGTAGGCTCCCAGCAGCGTCGTCGCCAGCATATATTCCGGCTGGGAGAGCAACCTCAAGGCCACTTTGGCCCCCCGGAAGCCCTCTTCGGCCCGGTGGCGCAATCTCCGGCGGTTGGCCGAGATCAGGGCGAGTTCCGAGGCCGCGAAGAATCCCTCCAGGAGCAGCAGCGGCACAAAAAATATGAGAAAGCTATACTTCATGGATGGTGATGCACCTCGATTTCGAGGATGCGGGTTCCCTTCATGCGCAAAACCCGAAAGGCAAAATGGTCATAAGCTATAGTGCCCCCTTCCTTGGGGACGGTGCCGAAGAGGTTCAGGATAAAGCCGCCCACGGTATCGAATTCTTCGGCGGGAAGACTGACTTGCAGGGCTTCATTGAATTCGGCCATGGACATTCCGGCCCGGACCCGCCAAAGTCCCGGCGCCACCTCTCTCAAATCTTCTTTCTCTTCGGTAAACTCCTGGGGGATTTCGCCACAGAATTCTTCCAGAAGGTCTTCCACCGAGACCAGGCCCACCAGGGCGCCGTATTCATCCACCACCAGGGCCAGGCGCTGGTGTTGGGTTTGAAGCTCGGTCAACAGATCGAAAGCCCGTTTGTTCTCCGGAACATAATGAACCGGACGCAACAGCCGGCGGGGCAATTCACCCTGACAAGGGCCCTGCTGGCACAGCTCCAGGATATCCTTGGCGTGGAGCACCCCCAGGACGTTATCATAAGTCTCCTCAAAAATGGGCACCCGGGAGAAACGCGAGCGTTTGATGGCCTGGATCATCTCGGCAAAATTCAGATCAGCCGGGAGCGTGAACATATCGGGCCGGGGAACCATGATCTGCTTCACCCGGAGTTCGCCGAAGTTGAGCAGATTCTGAATAAAATCCCGCTCCATTTCCGCAATGACCCCCCGGCGGTGGCTTTCTTCCACCATGCGCACGAAATCTTCCTGTTGGACCTTGGGCACCGGCAATTCCGGGCGAAAACCCAACAACGCCAGAAAACCCCGGCTGATTTGCA
>JARRQO010000017.1:0-25077 GCA_037381685.1 Deltaproteobacteria bacterium
GCTCCAGCATCTTCAGAAACAGGCCCTTGACGTTGGAGACCAGGGCCTCAATTTCCAGGGAAGGTTCGTATTCTTCCGAAATCGGGTTTATCTGGGCCGCCAGGTAAGGGTCCTGACCCACCCAGCTTTCCAGCCGGAAGCGGTACAGGCCTTGAATCAGGAGGCGCACGGAGTCATCGTCGGCTTTGCGCATCTTCAGGATGACCGCGGCGGTGCCGATCTCGTAGAAATTTGCCGGGTCAAACCCGGTGGGCTTTTCCTCCTTGCTGGTCAAAAAACCCAGGGTTTTGTCCTGCAGTAAAACCTCTTGGACCAGCTTCTGGGCCGGCTCCTCATAGAGGGCCAGGGGCATGACGATACGGGGAAAAAGTACCAGGTCGGTTGAGGGTAATATGGGTAAGATCCGGGGGACCGGCGGCTCTTCCGAGGGCACCGGCACCCGGGTTTCTTCATTTTGGTGATTGTTGGTCATGATATCTCCATGTACTTAAGTAGTGGTTTTTACAGTGATTTGTCGGCTCTCAGGCGCCTTGCGGGGCAGGCGGACTTCCAGGATGCCATCTTCATAAGTGGCTTGTACGCCCTCGGCATCGATGGGGAGGGGCAGCGTGAAGCGGCGTTCGAAGGCGCCGAAACCCATTTCCAGGTGAATGAAGCGCCGGAGGCTATCCGGACGGGGAGGCCGCCGGCAGCCCTGCACCACCAGTTCGTGAGCCGTCAAAGACAGGGAAATGGCCTCTGCGGGCACTCCGGCCAACTCCAGGCGGAGCACCAGGCCCTCGGCGGTTTCATAGAAGTCGGCTGCGGGCCGAAAAGACGCAGAGGTTCTCTGAGCTTCCAACAAGATATCGAGACCGCGGCGCACCTGTTCCTCCAGGCGGTCAAGGTCCCGGATTACGCGGATTTTGATGAGACGATACATAGGGTCCTCAAAAAAGTATTTCGATTTAATTTAATAATTTTAATGGCAAAATCCAGATTGCCGCGCTCTTTTATCTGCAAAATCAGCCATTTTTTGTCTCATCATCGCAGGGCGAGCGCCCTGAAAATTGCAGGTTTTTTAACTGCGCCCTTGGAAACGGATATTTAAAACTGTCGTTCCCAAATTTTTATTGTTGAGAAAGAACTTGAGTCCGTAAGCGGGGTTTTGCCAGGCTTCCGGTTAAATCCCTGCCTTGACCGATATGGCAAATCCTGTTAGCTTCCCAGACATGTCGGCGCAGGTAATATGTCTGGGAGCCATCAACCTGGACCTGAAATTTCAGGTAGAGGATCTGGCCGGATTTCTGCAAGAATGGGGGACTCGGCTGACCCGGGGAGGCGAAGAGGCGGTCTCCCGGGAAGAGGAGGCCCGCCTCCAGAGATTGCTGGCGCGCTACGGCCGCGCCGCCGGGCGCTGCGGCGGGGGCATGGCCGCCAATACGGCCTATGCCCTGGCCCGTCTGGGTTTCCCGGTGTCCCTGATCGGACGCGTGGGCAACGATGCCGATGGGACATTTCTCAAGGAAAACCTGGCCGGGGTGGACCTGACGCAGGTGCGCACCCAGGGCGAAAGCGGCCGGGCCTATATCCTGACGGACCTGGAGGGGGAACGCACCATTCTGGTGGCGCCCAATACCAACGATGATTTACAGGAACAGGATATTCCTTGGGAAACCCTGAGAAGCGCAGGGTTTCTGCACCTCACCGCGTTTGTGGGGGAGGCCCCTCTCAGGCTTCAGGGGGCCATCGCGGGCCGGATTCCCGAATCAGTGCGCCTCAGCCTGGACCCGGGAGAACTTTATGCCCGGCGCGGCTGGCCCGCGTTGGAAGCCATCCTGGATAACACCGAAACTTTGCTGGTGACCGAAACCGAGTGGCGGCTGTTGGGGGGAAAACTGCACGCTCACCCGGTTTGGGCCCCGCCCGTGGTGGTAATCAAGCGCGGGGCTTTGGGCGCCCGGCTGCTGACCCCCCTCAGACACCTGGATTTTCCGGTGGAGCTGGCCGGGGAGGTAGTTGACACCCTGGGCGCGGGCGACGTCTTTGCCGCGGGCTACCTGGCGGGACGCCTGGCCGGGCTGCATCTCAACCTGTGCGTGCGGCTGGGCAACCGGGCCGCGGCGGTGAGCCTTTCAGGGGCCGGGCGAGAGAGCTACCCGGACCGGAATTTTTTAGAGCGGCAGGTGGAATTGCTGCAACAATTTTGACCAAAGTTCCGTCCCCGCCGGGAAATTTAGGAATACACCGCGAATTCGAGGTCTCCTGGTGTAGATTAGCCAGCCCCCTCAACTTATATTAGGGGAAGCAGATCATTTTTGGAAACAAGCTTCCTCTGCGAGGTGCGGCATGTTTAACTTCGGGTGGTTCTCCAGCGGCCGGGATCAGGCGGCCATCGATCTGTTTAAGGCGGTGATGGACCGCACTGAGATAGGTTCTATCCCCGGGCGGCTGGCTTATGTCTTTTGCGACCGGGAGCCGGGGGAAAGCGAGGCTGCCGACCGGTTTCTGGCCGCGGTCCGGGCTCGAAAGGCGCCTTTGGTCACCCACTCTTCGAAAAAATTGCGGGACCTTATCAAGGCGCGGCCTCCGGAACTGGAGGCTTTCCGCGAAACCTTTGACGCCCAGGTGATCCAACTGATCCGAAAATTCGACGCCGAAGTGGTGATCATGGCCGGCTACATGCTGATCGTCAGTCCCCGGTTGTGCGAAGCCTTTCTCTGCCTCAACCTGCATCCGGCGATGCCCGGCGGCCCTGCGGGCACCTGGCAGGAAGTGATGTGGCAGCTTATGGAGCGCGGCGCCAAGGAAGCGGGGGGCATGATGCACCTGGCCACCCCGGAGTTGGACGCGGGCCCGCCGGTGAGCTACTTCCGCTTTCCTTTATCCGGGCCGGATTTTGAACCATTATGGGGCGAGTTCACCCGGAAGCGTCAAAAACAGGGGCTGGCTGAGATCAAGGCAAAAGAAGGGGTGGCTGAACCCCTGCTTGCCAAAATTCGCCGGGAAGAATTGCGCCGGGAATTTCCGTTGATCTTGCTGACCCTGAAAAATTTGGCGGAAGGCAGGCTGAACCTCAAACGGGACGGGGTCCACGCCGAGGGCCGCTGGCTGGCCCAGGGCCTGGACCTATCGAGCCAGGTGGAGGAATTTTTACAACCCCAAGGAGACCAAAAAATCTCATGACCCCAGTCCACTACCCCACACCGGATGAGCTCAAGGCCTGCTTAACCCACCCTGCCAAAGTCGTGGATACCGCCAAAGGGCCGGTGGAATATGCCGAGCGCGGTGAAGGACCGCCGCTGTTGTGCGTCCACGGAGGCCCGGGCGGCTATGACCAAGGCCTGATTTTGGGAGAGTTCTTCCGGGCTAACGGCTTTAAAATTATTGCGCCCTCGCGGCCCGGCTATTTGGGAACGCCGCTGGCCACGGGCGATACTGTTGAAGAGCAGGCGAAAGCGTTGGCGGCGCTATTGGACGCCCTCCAGATCAAAGCCGCAGTGGCCATGGGCGCCTCCGCCGGAGGGCCTCCCAGCTATATGCTGGCAGCCCTGTACCCCGAAAAGGTCCAGGCCCTTGTAGAAATCGATTCCGTGTGCCTCACTTACAAACCCGAGGTCAGCCCTCTGCAAGAGAAGATGTTTTTGAGCCGGGCCGGCATCTGGCTGACGCGGTTTTTTATCGACCATTTCCCGGAAGCCGCCATCAAGAGCTTTCTCAAAACGGAAAGCACCCTGGAGCGCCAGGAAATTCTTGCACGCGCCAGGCACATTGTGGCCGATGAGAGTAAGCTGGCCTATCTGAAGCTGTTGATCGCCACCATGAGCGAGCGGTTCGCCGCACGCCAGGACGGAGTCCACAATGATCTGGCGCAATATGCCGCGCTGACTCAGCTCCCCCTGGCTCCGATAACCTGCCCGACGCTCATCATACACGGTTCGGCGGATAAAGATGTACCGCCCAGCCACGCGGAATACGCCCACGCCACCATAACCGGCTCTGAGCTGTACTGGATCCCCGGCGGTTCCCATGTCGGCTTTTGGGCGGCGGATGAGGCGGAAACGGCTCAAGAACACGCCCTCTCCTGGCTGCAGCAAAAGCTGGGAATTTAACCTCCAGATTCATTTAAGGTTATCATGGAGGATAAGATAAGATTTGACGGATAAGGGGAAGGTATGCGCAAAATCCAGTTGACTACCGATTGCGAGGGTCCCCTGGCCCTCAATGATAACGCCTTTGAGCTTTGCCGGGACTTCATCTCCCCCCAGGGAGACCGGTTTTTTCAGCAGGTGAGCCGCTACGACGATTACCTGGCGGACGTGGCCCAAAGACCGGGTTATCAATCCGGCAACACCCTCAAACTCATCCTGCCTTTCTTGAAGGCCCACGGCCTGACCAATGCCCAAATCGAGGACTACTCCCGCAAGACTGCGGCGCTGATGCCCGGGGCCGCAGGCGCCTATAAGTTCCTCCACACCCGGGACTTTCCCATCTTTGAGGTCAGCACCAGCTACCGCCAATTTGCCGAGACCGTGGGGCTGCAGCTGGGTTTTGACCGGGAACACATCTTCTGCACCGAATTGGACCTGGACCGCTACAAGCTGGCCCCGGCCGAAGCCGAGGAAGTAAAACGCCTGTTGGCGGAAATCACCGGGGCGCCCACCATCGCGCTGCCTTCCGGCGCGGCGTCGCCGGCGGACTTGCCGGGTCCGGTGCAGGAGGCGGTGGGCGTGCTGGACCGGATTTTTGGGAAGCGGCTGCCGGCCCTGGAGATCGGCGCTATCTTCCAGGAAGTGAATCCTGTGGGCGGGCCGGAAAAGGCCAAGGCCGTGGCCGAGAGTCTGGCCCAAACCGGCCTGTCGATGTCCGACAATATTTACGTGGGGGACAGCATTACCGACGTTCAGGCCTTTGAGGCGGTGCGGGCCGGCGGCGGCCTGGCTATTTCCTTCAACGGCAATCGCTATGCGGTCAGCGCCGCGGAGGTGGTGATGGTGTCGGACAACGCCTGGTCCATGGCGCTGGTGACCGCCATTTTTCAGTTGTGGGGCAAAGAAGGAGTGCTGGAAGTAGCGGCCCCGGAGACCCGGGACAAGTCCCGGAGCCTGGTGCTCCCGGAAGAGGTCATCGAGCCCATCATGAGGGGGCTTGACGGTGGTATGCTGAATATCTACCTCTCCCCGGGCAGCGACCCCGACAAAATCTCCGGGGAGAGTCAAGCCATGCGGGCCAAACTCCGGGGCGAGGCCGTGGCCGCTCTGGGGTAAGACCCACCATAGGTTTGTAATTCAGAAGGGGTGCGAAACTCGCACCCCTCCGCTTGGCAACGGCAAGGCGCCCCGCGCCGGGCGCCTTGCTCCAACGCCTATTTCTGCTTCTTGATGTACTTGTGCGGCTCCTTGGCGAAGCGCTCTTTGCAGAGTTCGGAACAGAAATAATAGGTCTCATCTTCAAACTCATACGCAAACTTGCCGTGCATATCCTTCAGGTCCATCATGCACACCGGGTCCACGTCGCATTTGGCTGGATCTTTGGCCATGGCTCTCTCCTTGTCAGCTTACTGATTTAAAAATAAGAAACCAAGTTCCTGGCGTCAAGGGAACCCCCGTGTTTCCGGACCGTTTTCTTTACAGGATGACTGTTATGGCGGGGTTAAGCCACGGCCAGTTCCCGAAAATCGGTGACCTTGACCCCCGCCGCGCCCAGGGCTTCTTGGAGGCGGGGGCTCAACAGCGCCGCCAATTCCTCCTGACGCCGGTAGTTCGGGGCCCAGCGCTGCAACTCCGGGTCGGCACAGAAGGCCGGATGGCAGCAGATTTCGGTCACGCCGGGTTGCAGGCGCGGCGCCAGGCCAAGCAGGTATTTTTCAGTCATCCGCCCGTCGTTGAGCAGACCGAAGAACTGATCGTTAACGAGGAGACCTGCGGCCCGGGCGATTTTTTCGGCCCGGCGGCACAGCAGGCCAAAGATCAGACCCTGGGCGATTTTGGGCAGCGGCCCGTCCGGGGCCAGGGCCAGGGTGGCGCGCCAGTCTTCCCGGGCCAGGCGCATTGCGGGGATGCCGTATTCCCGGGCCAGGTCCGCCACGATGGGAAAGAGGCTGGGATGCAGGTGCAGGTTGAGGTGGCTGTTGAGGTGCCAGACGGTATGACCGGCCCGCTGCACGGCTTCGATTTGGGCCGCCAGTTCCCGGCGGATTTCCGGCAGCAGATGAGACTGACAAAAGTAGCGCCAGCCGGTAGCCGCGGGGTCATTGGAAAAAAATCCCTGGGAATCGACCAAATGGGGCAGGTGTTTAGGGGGCAAAACCGCCCGCCCCTGGATGAGGGTGAGGTGCACCGCCAGGCAGAGGTCGGGCATTTCTTGAGCCAGGGCATAAGCGGCCCGGGTCCGGGGGGCCGCGGCCATCAGCGCGGCGCTGGTAAGCAGACCCCGGCGGTGGGCCAAGGCCACCGCCCCATTTAAGGCGTCGGAAAGCCCGAAGTCGTCAGCGGTGAAGATCACGGATTTTTCAGGTTTTGCCGCGTTGGCCATAATTTTTTTAAAATAAATTTCGATCTCTGTCGAAAGGTTTAAGGTTCAAAGTTGACGGATTTCTCTTGAGCTATACTAAAGAATACACCATTTTCCATGTGTTGAGAGAGCCCAAGGCTCATGCGCGATTGTTGCAAGGCGGAATTTTTCCGGCCAGGCATAGGCCGCTAAAAAGCCCGGTGTTTTTCCCGCCCCCCTCCCCTTCCCTGCTTCTCTGGCTCAGGCTCGGGAGCGCAGCCCAGGACTGTCCTCCAGCCAGGCTGCCAGGGAAAGAACGTTATAGGGACGCAGCAGGGCGCTTAGGCTTATAAGCCACGCCTTTGGCTTTGAGGGCGGCAAGCCCCTGGTAAAGCCGCGCGGTATCGGCCAGGAATTTTTCGTTGGGGGCTACCCGGAAACACTGCAAAAGCGGCACAGGGCGTTGCAGGCGTTGGTGACGGCGATCGGACAGAAACCTGGCTCCCCCCGAACGGTCAGGCGGAGAAGCTCCTTTAAGTTCATGGACAGTGGCTGCCCTCGGCTACCGGGGTGTCGTGACACTGGCGGCGCTTGAACACAAAGCTCAAGAATTGGCGGCCTTCCTTGAGCAGGCGGCGGCGCTCTTCGGGGTCCCGCATCATGACCCGAGCGGTTCGGGCCATGTACCGGGGCCGGAAGTAGAAGCGGCGGTAAAACTGCGGCACGGCCTGAAAAATTTCGGCGGCAGCCAGGCCGGGGTAATCCACTACGCACTGCTGGTAGCCGGTGGAGTCGTTGACCAGGGCGTCATCCTGCAGGTAGCCTTGTTCCCGGCAAAATTCATAGAATTCCGTGCCCGGATAAGGGGTGGCCAGGGAAACCTGGATAGTGTCCGGATCCAGCTCGCAGGCGAACCGGATGGAGGCTTCAATGGTCTCCCGGGTCTCGCCGGGAAGGCCCACCATGAAGGTGCCATGCAACTGGATGTCCAGTTCCCGGCACCATTTGGTCAAGCGGCGGCCCATTTCCAGGGTGGCGCCTTTGCGGATATTTTTCAAAATCTGGGGGTCGCCGGTTTCAAAACCCACCACCAAAAGGCGCAAGCCCCCCTCTTTCATGGCCTTGAGGGTCTCGTAGGAGGTATTGGCCCGGGCCGTAGCCGACCAGACGATTTTGAGGGGGCGTAAGGCGCGGCTGATTTCCCGAGCCCGCGCCCCGTCCGCGGTAAAGGTGTCGTCATCAAAGAAAATCTCCGCGGCCTGGGGGAAGAGTTCCAGGGAACGCCGGGTTTCAGCCACCACGTTGGCCACACTTCGCACCCGGTAGCGCTGCCCGGTGAAAGTCTGGGGCCAGAGACAATAAGTGCAACGCCCGGGGCAGCCCCGGCCGGTATAGAATGACACATACGGGTAGCGCAGGTAAGGGATCTGGTAATGCTCCATGGTCAGGTCCCGGTGGTAAATCTCCGTGACCATGGGCAGGACATCCAGGTCTTCCACAAAAGGCCGGTCCGGATTGTGATGGATACCGTCATTGGCGCGATAGCTGATACCCAGAATTTCGTCCCAGGGGCGCTCCTGGGCCACCTCGGTAACGGCATAATCGAACTCGCGGCGGACCACAAAGTCAACCTGGGCGCCGATGGTGAGGGATTCCTGAGAGAGGATGCTTACCTGGGGCCCCACCAGGCCCACGATAAGCCGGGGATTTTTCTCCTTCAGACGGGTCACGGTGGCCAGATCGTGCTGGAAAGACGGTTTGGTGGTGAACAGAACGGCCAGTTCGAAATCCGAGGCCAGGTCCGCCACCTGGGACACGCTCAAGTTCTCCGGGGGTGCGTCCACCACCCGGCTATCGGGGATGAGGCCGGCTGGATAGCACAGCCAGGTAGGATACCAGAAGGAGGTAACCTCACGGGTGGCCTGATAGCGCGAACCGGCTCCGCCATCAAAATCCTGGAAAGACGGCGGGTTAAGCAACAGGGTGCGTTTCATTGTTTAACCTCTTATGGAGACCCTCGGAAGCGTTTGTATTGCCTGGCTCCGGCATCCTGCGGCGTTGGCCAGGCCTACCGAGCCGAGCGAACTTCAATAATAAAAATTAATAGAATTCTATCTAAGGTTTATCGCTTTGTCCAGGGAATAGGGGGCCGACGCCTAATAGATGTGCAAGTTCGGAAGGTGCGGCGGCGTCGCGGCCGCAGGAACTCACCGGATGGAAGAGGATGTGACTTACTCGCAATACATTTTTTAATCTATCCCTGGTCCAAGGTTTGTGCTTTCCGCCGCTGGCTGAAGGCCAAATCAGGCGCCTTCAGGCAGAAGACTTTTTACGGCCATTAAACTATCCCACAACATAAGGCTAGCTGATCTAATTAGCAAGTTCTATCATCAAATATGTGCCCGAAATAGCCAACTATTTGACCTGCCACCGGGGCAGGCGGACAGAAATTTCAGTGCCCTGGCCGGGAACCGAAGCGATCTGGATTTCGCCCCGATGGTCAGTAACGATCTGGTGCACCTTGGTCAGGCCCATGCCGGTGCCGTGGGGTTTGGAGGAAAAAAACGGGTCAAATATATAGGGCAAATCCGCGGCGGAGATGCCGCTCCCGGTGTCCTTCAGGGTCAGGCACAGGCCTTTGGCCTCCGGGGTCACCGCCAGGGTCAGGCAGCCCCCGCCGGGCATGGCGTCCACGGCGTTGTCGATGAGTTGCTGGAGGGCCTGGCCGAGAAGATTAGCGTCCAGAGGAATCTGGGGCAGATGCGGGGGGATCTGGCACTGCAAGCTGATCCGGCGTTGCTCCAGAACCCCGGCGGCTTTGGACAACACCTGATCAATGACTTGAGCCAGGTCCCGGCGCTTCAGGTCGGGTTCGAGAAAGACCGTGAAGCCCTCGATTTCGGCCACCATCTGTTCCAGCCGGCCCAACTCGTGGAGAATGGGACCGATCATCTCCCGGCTCGGATCTTCGGCGGGCAGGTGTTTTTGCAGACGCCGGGCAAATCCACCGATGATCATGACCGGGTTCCGGACCTCATGGGCCACTCCCTGGGAAAGTTTGCCCAGCGCGGCCAGCCGCTGGGATTGTTGAGGACTTCCAGCACCCCCATGAGCCGGTCCCGGGACTTGAGGGGAACGCAGAGGATGGAGCGGGTGCAAAACCCGGATTTTTCATCAAACTGGCGGGAAAACCGGCCGTCCCGGTAGGGATCGGGGCAAAAGAGAGGCTGTTCCGTCTGAGCCACCCACCCGGCAATGCCTTCGCCGATCCGCAGGCGCAGCAGTTTGATCTGCTCTACGCTTTTACCCCGGGCCAGGCGAAAAAAGAGTTCGCCCTTACTCGCATCAACTTCAAAAATGGAGCTAACCTCGGCGTTCAGCCACTCTTCCACAGTCATCAAGGCGTTATTCAAGACCTCTTCGGTATCCAGGGAGGAGTTGACCAGGGAAGAAAATTGGACCAGCCTTTTTAGATCAGTGCGAGAGTAGATTAATTCGTCCATGATCCTGAGAGTACGGCTCGGCGCGGGCGCAGGAACCCCGCCGCGCATCTTCGTTACCCAATAAACTTGCGGCTTTTAGTCCCAAAAGCCTTTGACCATCAGTCACCCCCCCGGTGGTCCGAAGGAGTTGGCGGTGGGATCAGCCTCATAATGCGCCCAATGCGGTGATTTCTGAGTGGCATAGTTGCCCCGGGCGCAGCCCAGCGCCAGCAGGATGAGCCCCAGCGCCACCAGCAGGATACGCCACTTCACCCGGTAATCGCTTTTGGCGCCAGATATCATACTGACAATTTTAGACTATTTTCAAGGGCAGAGGAATGGAATACTTGGGAGGCTGCCAGAATCAGGGGGACCGGCAGGTAAAATATAGGGGGAAGCTAAGGGTTAAGGTCTCGTAACCCAGGTGGGATGATATATTCACTGCCAAAAGTTTATTCTTCACCCCTCTCACCCTGCCCCTCTGCCTCCGGCGGGGGCAGAGGGCATTAGAGGAAAAACTTTTGGCAAACGCGATAAATCCGAGGACCAGCGGTAGGATCAGTAAAGCAGATACTTGGCGCGCACCTGGCTGAAATTCTGGAGGCGGGGCAGCCACTGGCGGCAAATTTTCCGGGGGTCGGTCCCCCCCTTCAGATCCTGGAGGACCGCCCGGGAGCCCGCCATGCCCAGGGTGCCGCCAAAGTGAAACTTACCCGGATACAGGCGATGCAGCGCCGCAGCCAGCTCAATCCCCAGAACCGGGCTATTCAAGGCGTCACGATCCGCAACCCGCACGCGGACCCCCTGGCACCGGTGATGGCGGTAAGGGCCGGCAACCGGGGTAAAGGACACGGGCTGGAAGACGATCCCGGGGAGGCGCCGCCGGTTCAGATACCGGGCCAGCTGCACCCCGGAAATCCAGGGGGCTCCCATAACCTCAAAGGGCGTCGGGGTGCCCCGGCCGACGCTGACATTGGCGGATTCCACCAGGCCCACGCCGGGGTAAAGGATCGCCTGGGTCAAACAGCGCAGGTTGGGGGACGGATTGACCCAGGGCAGACCGGTTTGGTCCAACCAAAGGTTCCGATGATAACCCGCCATCTTCACCACGTGCAGCC
This sequence comes from Deltaproteobacteria bacterium, assembly GCA_037381685.1. GTDB lineage: Bacteria > Desulfobacterota > Desulfobaccia > Desulfobaccales > 0-14-0-80-60-11 > 0-14-0-80-60-11. Next base: position 11,072 of record JARRQO010000017.1, read on the forward strand.
TGACATGGATGCCTTTCTCAGCATTGAAGAGCCGGGCTACTTCCCCGGCCGTCATGCCGTAGCGTATCGGCAGCGGATAATAGCCGATAAAGGAGTTCAGGTCCGGGTCCAGCACCGGGCCCTGCACCACGGCGGCGTTGATGGGGTCGGGCCGGTCCAACACATAGAATTCGAGGCCATGGGCGGCCGCGGCTTCCATGGCATAAGCCATGGTGGTGATATAAGTGTAATAACGGCACCCCACGTCCTGGATGTCGTAGACCAGGGCGTCCAGGCCCCGCAGCATCCGGGCCGTAGGCCGTTTGACCTTGCCGTACAGGCTGTAGACCGGCAGGCCGGTGGCCCGGTGGTTGCCGGAGGCCACCTTCCGGTCGAGCTGGCCGGTCAGTCCGTGTTCCGGGCTGAAAATTGCCTTCACTTTAACCCCGGGGGCCCTGAGCAACAGGTTGAGGGTGGAGCGCCCCTCGGCATCGATGCCCGTATGATTGGTGATTACCCCGAGATTTTTTCCGACCAGGGGCGCAAAACCTTCCGCGGCCAGGACCTCGATTCCCGGCCGGACGCGCTCGGCCCTGTCGGCCCGGGCACTGGCGCCATATCCCGCCTTCGCATCCCCGGCCTCGGGTAAAAGGGCGGCGCGGCGGGCCGGGGGCCCCATGGGCACCGCTTGGGCTAAAGCCGCGGCGGCTTTGATCCGCAGGGGTTTAACATTGCCTTTGCCGTGGGGATGCAGCCGGGAGGTGAGAATAATCAGGAAAGTCTCCGAACGCGGATCGATCCAGATGGAAGTGCCGGTATAACCGGTATGGCCGAAAGACCCGGTTGGAAACGAGGTATCGAAGATCTTGCTGTAGGGCGAGCGCACATCCCAGCCGAGGGCGCGCCAGTTGGAACTCCCCGGTATATGCCGGGGTTTTTCCATGGCCGCCACGGTTTTGGGGCTGAAAATCCGGTGGCCCCGGAAGGTCCCGCCATTAAGCAGCATCTGGGCCAGGATGGCCAGATCGTTGGCGGTGGAGAACACCCCGGCGTGGCCGGCAACCCCGCCCATCCGATGCGAGGTGGGATCCGAAACCTGACCCCAGCGCAGGCCATGGCCTTGAAAATCCGTGGGCGCGATGCGAAACTTCAGGTCCGCCAACGGCTTGAAGCAGGTGTCTTTCATGCCCAGGGGCCGGAAAATTTTCTGGGTGCAGTAAACATCCAGGGGCTGGTGCGAGACCCGGCGCACGATCTCTCCCAGGGTGATGAAGTTGAGGTCACTATAGCGGAATTTCGTCCCCGGCGTGGTGATGGGGTGATCCTTGATGAGCGCGGCCATGGCGCCGTCATAATTCGACCAGTGGTACCGGGCCATCAGGCCGGGGCGCAAACCGGAGGTGTGCATCAAAAGTTGCTTGATGGTGATGCAACCTTTGCCGTGGGCCGCGAAAGCCGGCCAATAAGTGGCCACCGGGGCGGTCAGGCGGATGCGGCCCTGGTCGACCAGTTTCATGACCGCCATGGTGGTGGCCACGACTTTGGTCAGGGAGGCGAGATCAAAGATGGTATCCACTCTCATGGGTTCAGGACAGGGCTTCACTTCCCGCAGTCCGAAGGCCTTGCGATAGACGATGCGGCCCTGGTGGCCCACCAGGATGACGGCGCCGGGGACGTGACCGGAGCCAACTTCGTGCCTGGCCACCCGATCGAGGTGGGCAAAGCGGGGGGAATCGATCTCGGTAGTTGCCGGGGGAGGTTTAGGCGGGGTCGGGGGCGCAGGCGCAGGCGGCCGCTCCACGATAACCGGGGGCGGCGGCGGCACATGGGCGCAACCGGAGAAAAAAACCATGATAACGCCAACGACACAGACGCTTAAAGCGGCGAAAGACCTGGAGAAAAGCATCTTGGTCCTCTTATATTCGTTGTCAAAAGTTTTTTCTGCTTGTTCCCCTCACCCGAAACCTCTCCCGCAAGGGGAGAGGGAAATAAATGGAAAGAATTTTTGGCAATTGCGGTAAGCCTGGTGCATCACGGTAATCGCCGGGCCTCCCGGACGTTATTTGTCCGCCAGTATGCCCTAATCAACGGCTGATAGCAAGATTGTCCTTAACCATTTTGAGCCTGCTGGACCCCATAATCCACAAACCGGCCCTTGGGGTAGATATTGCGCGGGTTCCAGAACATCCAGCCGCTGGCCCCGAACTTGTCTGCGGCCTTGATCTGAATATTCATCCTCTTTTCGGCAAAGTCGCCGCCGTGGAAGGCGTAATCCCGGAAGGCCTGAATCCAGGGGCGAAAGCGCAGGGGTGAGACGCCGGTGCGTTCCTGGGCCTTTTTCAACGACAGGTAGACGATTTCATAAGGATGCTGCACCGGATTGCGGTAATGGGGAATCCCGAACTGGAACCCGGAGGGGTACAGCATGGGCGAGACGATGTCCACCGCGCTTAAGACCGCATCGATCTTCTGGCCGATGCCGGTGTCATCGGTATTCCAGGGGACGTAACCGAAGATGTCGGCGGCCACAAAGACGTTGGCAGGCGCCAGGGCCTGGTGGGCCGCCTTCAGGAAGCCGGTGACCGCCGCGGTACGGCTGTCCTGGTTCGAGGGCCGGGAAAATACCACCCCTTTCTTGTCGGGACAACGGACGTAGTCGAACTGGATCTCGTCAAAACCCAGGGCCGCCGCGGCCTTGGCGATGGCGATGTTGTAATCCCAAACTGCCCGGCGGAAGGGGTCGACCCAACGCAGTCTTTCCCGATCCCGGTACACTGCGCCATGTCGCCTGACGGCCCACTGGGGCCGGGCCCGGGCCAGCAGATCATCTTTGAAAACCACGATGCGGGCAATAAGATAGAGTCCCTGTTCCTTCAGTTTCGCCATCATGGCCGGCATGTCCTTGATCAGAATGGTATTCTGGGCCCCGATTTCCTGGGCCAGGGGAATGTCGACCTTGAAGGGAATAAAACCGCGATCGCCTTTCACATCGATCACCAGGGCGTTCATGTGGTTGCGGCGAATGGTCTCCAGCGCGCCTTCGCGCAGCTTTCGGCTGGCGATGCCGTAGACCGTGAGATAAAGCGCCTTGACTTTCAAGGGGGTGAGAGTAATTTCGGCCTGGGGGTTACCCAAATCCGCCAGGGCAATTTCCCGCCGGGCATAGCCCGGGGCCCGCAGCTTGAGGGTCTCCCCCGCACCCTCCAGATGGAAGGCGCCATCTTCGCCGGTGCGCACAACGGTAGCGCCCAGGGTGACCGAGGCGCCGGCGATGGGTTCTTGGGTCCGGGCGTCAATAATCCGGCCGTTATAGGTTTTTTCCGGGCTGGCCTCGGGTTCCCGGGCCTGGCCAGCCGCGGCCTGGGTGTCCTTTTCCGAGGCGGCGTCTGTGCCCGGTTTCGGGCTCCCAGCCTCAGGGGCTTTGCCTTCCAGGGCGGTTTCGCCGGCAACGGACTTGGTGATCTTGCTGCCATCCGCCTGGCCGTTGGCGGCCAGGGCCGGGACGGCGCCAATCAGGGACAACGCCAGGATAAACACGGAGAAACGGAGTCTCTGGGACATGCCTACCTCACCAAATTATGGGGACCACGAAGATGATGCTTGGGACAATCCGGGAATCGTTTAATAAGTCCGGTGCCGCTTTTCCTGGGCCCGGCCCTCGACGATGGCGGCAAAGCGTTTGCCCTGGTCGGCGTTGACCAGCAGGTAGCGGGGCTCTGCCATGAGGTTTTCGGACTTGCTGGCATTCCGGCGATCGATGCTGAAGGCCACGACATAACCCGCCTTGGCGGCCGCGTCTTCCAATTCCTTGTTATAGATGCCGAAGGGCCAGGCCAACATGTCCACCTTGGCGCCGAAGTGTTTTTCCAGCACCGCTTTGGAGACGACAAGCTGCCGGTGTAAATCCTTCTGGAACTGGGCAGGGGTCATTTTCTTCTTGTCCTTCTTGAAATTGGGGTGCCAGAAGGTGTGCCCCTGCAGGTCGAACAGGCCGGTTTGCTGGAGGTTTTTCAATTGCTTCCAGGTCATGGCGTAGGAGGCGTTGGAAATACAGGAGGGATAGATGAACAGGGTGACGGGAATTTTGTATTGGCGCACCAGGGGCAGCATGTCGCTATAGACCGTCTTGTGGCCGTCATCCGCCACGATCACCACCGATTTGGCGGGCGGGGGCGGTCCCTGGCCCCGCAAGTAGTTCACCAGCGTCCGCAGCGGGATCACCGTGTACTGATGATCCTTGAGCCATTTAAGTTGCGCGGCGAACACCTTGGTCTTGGTGGTCATGCTGTCGGCGACCGTGGGGCCAAACCGATGGTAAAGCAAAATGGGGACGCTGACCTGATCATCGGCCAGAGCCGCCTGGCAGCAAAGGCACAGGGTAGCCAGCAGGGTGATGCCGGCCAGCACGCGCAGCAAACGAGTCATAGGCAATTGTCCTGATTGAATGGAATATTGGTGGTTGAGGATTAGCGGTTCAACGTCTTCAGGGACCGCAGGGTTGCGGCGCACGCGCCCGGCTGGGGCCTTTCCCGGCGCCTGAATCAATACTGCACTCCTCCTGGCATGGACTGAGCATCCGCCAAGCTAGGGGTGAATTTTCCTGTCAAACCGTTAGAACAAGTGATCCCCCGAGGATGGCTGGAAGATACAATATTCGGATCATAAATTCAATGCCCGCGAGCCCATTAATTTATCGTTTTCAAAAGTCGCCGAAATCTCACGGGATAGCCCGCGGGACCTTGAATTTTATGACAGGAATGAATACCTGAAAAGAAGAGTTTGGCACCGCCTGGGGGAAAAATTCTCCGGGTGCGCCCCGCTTACCGTTTATCCAGCTGGGGGCGGGTTGGCGGACAGGGCCGCGGAATTTGCCTGATTCAGAGAAAGTTGCAGGCTTAAAGCGCGCCGGCAACGAGGAGTATAACATGGCTGATCTAAAGGATTTAAAGGAACCCTTGAAAAAGGTTTTCAGCGAGGCAGGCCGAGAGACCGAACCCCTGGAACCCCTTGAAATTCCGGCAGGACTGCACCAAGAAGTAGAGATCGAGACCGGCAGCGACCGGCGCGGCAATGAATGCATCTGTCCGCAATGCGGGAAGGAACTTCCGGCCAGGATCGGAGCGGACTGCAACATTGAATATTGTCCGGAATGCGGCTTGGCGATGCAGGTGAGATAAAAGCTCACCGGGCCGGCAAAATCTTGTCAGTATTGCGCTTGACAGGTATTTTCCCGAAATTATATTTACCCATAGTGGCACATATTCGGGATTTTGCCTCCCAAAGGACAATCAATGTCCAGTTATCGGATTATACTGGCAGATGATCATGTTTTGGTAAGGGAAGGCATTAAGAGAATAATCCAGGAAGATCCCAAACTACGCGTGATTGACGAAACCGGCGATGGCTTGGAACTCTTGCGGCTGCTTGAAGAAAAGCTGACGGATATGGTTATCCTGGATATCTCGATGCCCGGAGTGGGAGGGCTTGATGCAATCAAGATTATTAAGGAACTTCACCCCGAAATCAAGATCCTGGTCCTGACCATGCACAAGAGCAAAGAATACCTTTATGTGGCCATGGAACGGGGCGCCGATGGCTATGTGCTCAAAGAAGACGCCAATGACATCCTGCATCACGCCATAGCCACCATTCGCCGCGGCGAGAGCTTTATTTCACCTCTCATGTTTGATTAGCCCCTCAGCTTATATGCAGGTCCTCCAGGTCTGCCCGGGCTGGCGGGCGCACTCCCCGGTTCAAAACATCAACTTTACTCGCGCGATGGCGACAATTATCCCCACGACATCAGCCGTAATGCAGACCGGCACCAGATATTTGGTTTTCTTGATGCCTACGGCCCCCAGGTAGACCGCCAAAACATAGAAAGTGGTTTCCGCGCTGCCCATGATGACCGCGGCGGCTATGCTGCCGATGGAGTCGGGGCCGCTGGATTTAAGAATCTCGGTAAAAATACCCAGGGAAGCCGCGTTGGAAAACGGCTTGACAATGGCGATGGAAAACACTTCCGGGGGGCTGTGCAGAGGACCGGAGACCAGAGAAAATATGTTTTTGATAAAAACGTGCGCCCCTGAGGCGTCGAAGGTTTTCACCACTATGAATATTGCCAGGACATAGGGGAAGATTCCCGTGATTATGCCGATGCCATCTTTGGCTCCCGAAACAAAGGAATCATAGACGGGTACTTTTTTAATAAAACCGTAAACCACGGTGAACAGCACGAATACCGGGATTAAATACTGACAGATGAGACTTATTGCCTGCATCTTACCCCGCTCTCCCGCTTAATTTCCGGAATAAGAACAGTATGCCCACCGCGGTGGTCGTAGATATCACCGTTGAAACGAAGGTCGGCAAGACGATGATATTGGGGTTGCGGGAGCCATAATTCGCCATCAAGCCGATTACCGTAAAAGGTATCAGTTGAATGCTCGAAGTATTGATCACTATAAAGAGCATCATTTCGAAGGTGATGGTGTCGGGCTCGCGATTGAGCGTCTGAAGTTCTTCCATGGCCTTGATGCCCAGGGGCGTGGCCGCATTGCCCAACCCGAACAGATTCGCCAGCAGATTCAGGCTGATGGAAGTTATGGAGGGGTGGCCTTTGGGTATCTTCCGGAAAAGCGGAGAAATGGCGGCCCCGAAGAAATTGGAGAGTTTGTAAATCAAGCCGGAGTCTTCCAGGATTTTGGTGAGTCCCAACCACAGGGACACAATGCCCACCAGATAGAGGCAGACTTCCACCGCCGCCTTGCCGGCTTCAAACATGGCTTTGGTGAACTCATCAATCCTGCCGCTCACGGCTGAAAACAAGATGCTGATGCAAATGACCAAGAGCCAAATGACGTTCATCTAGTCTCCCCCGCGCGCCGGGCGCGCATTTTTTCCGGAAAAAAATCCAAACCGATGATTAGGGGGCGGCCGGGGCTCCCATTAATCGGCCGAGCCGGCGCCCCGATAAATCCGGCCCCGGCAACCCCAGGGCAAATCTCCCGGGCTTGCTCAGAATCTTTTCAAAGAATTATTCCGCCAAGATCTTCTGCAGATATTGTCCATAACCGTTATTCTTCATGGGTTGGGCCAGCCGGTCCAGTTGCCCGGCATCGATATAGCCCTGGCGGAAGGCAATTTCCTCGATGCAGGCAATCTTGAGTCCCTGACGTTTTTCAATGGTTTCGATAAAAGTGGAAGCCTCCAGGAGAGATTCGTGGGTGCCCGTATCCAGCCAGGCGAATCCCCGGCCCAAGACCTCTACCTGCAGTTCGCCGCTGTGAAGGTAGGCTTTATTCACATCCGTAATCTCCAATTCTCCCCGGGCGGATGGCTTCAGACCGGAAGCAATCTCCACCACCCTGTTGTCGTAAAAATAAAGACCGGCCACGGCAATGTTGGACCGGGGGCTGCGGGGCTTTTCCACGATATCCAGGACCCTGCGCGAGGCGTCGAATTCCACCACTCCATACCTTTCCGGGTCTTTGACCCAGTAGCCGAACACCAGGCCGCCCGTGGTCAGGCCCACGGCCCGTTGCAGGATGTCCTCAAAGCCGTGCCCGTAAAAAATATTGTCTCCCAGGATGAGGCAGACCCGGTCGGAGCCGATAAAGTCCCGACCGAGGATAAAGGCCTGGGCCAGCCCCTCGGGGCGGGGTTGTTCGACATAGCTGAAGCGCAACCCCAATTGGGCCCCGTCTCCCAAAAGGGTTTGGTATCTGGGCAGGTCCTGGGGGGTGGAAATGATGAGAATGTTTCGGATGCCAGCCAGCATGAGGACCGACAGGGGGTAGTAGATCATGGGCTTGTCATAGATGGGCAGGAGTTGCTTGCTGACCACTTTGGTGACGGGATAGAGTCGGGTTCCGGCGCCGCCTGCCAAAATAATGCCCTTCCACCCCGAAGCCCCGGCTTTACCTGCGGGTTCGCTTAAAATTTGACCAGCGCTGCGTTCATGTCTCATTGGTCTCATCCTGTTCTGGAGATAATATTTCATGGCCGGCCCTGGATTCGGGCTGCCGGCCGCCTTGATCATTATGCCCCTGAGAGGTAAAAACCGGAAGCTTTTCCTGGTTCGCCAGGCCTGGTTCAGAAGAACAGAACCGCTTTGGGCTTCTCAGGATTTATTCATAGTCTTATCCTCGAATGAATGCAAGCCTGATAATTTTTCGGGTCTTCTGCAGCAATTGCCCCATCCAGCCCGGTGAACGCCAATATCCTTAAATTATTTCTATATTAATTGAAAAATTGTGATAAAAGTTTATTATTTAGACTTAACAAGACAGGCTGGAATCAAACCGCGGAAGCGGCGCGTGCTTCGGTCGCCGGGAATATTAATCACCGGTGCGGCAAGCTGGCATTTTTACTGCGAGGAGTTTATGGGACAGGAAAGTAAGCCCCCCAATTCAACCCCAAACCTTCGAGAAAAAATGTTATCGGCCTTCATAGAGCGCCTGCCCAGCGTGGCTGTGATCAAGGACCTAAAAGGGCGCTTCCTCTTTGTCAATCCCGCCTGGGAAAAAATCTTCAACAAAAGCCGGGATGAGTGGCTGGGAAAAACCTCTGAAGAGCTCTGGCCCCCTGAAGTGGCGGCAAAATTCCTCGAGCAGGATAAAATTGTCCTCAAAACCGGGAAGCCCTTGTTTTCCGTAGGCACTTTGCCTCATGCCGAAGGATTGCGCCATTGGATTTCCTCCAGATTTCTCATTGACGATGCCAGTGGCAAACCTGCCATGATCGGCATTAACGCCATCGAAATCACCGAGCAAATGCAAACCAAGATACGGCTGGAACATTGGCTGGAATCCGCCCCCACGGCCATATATACCCGGGAGCCCCGGGGTGATTTTGCTACTACCTTTATGAGCAAAAATATCCAGACGCTGCTGGGCTGGAAGCCGGGCCAATTTTTGCAAGACCCGCGTTTCTGGTTGGATCACATCCACCCCGAAGACCAGCCCCGCATACTTGAACAGTTAGCCCTGCCTTGGCCGGAGGACCACCAGACCCAGGAATACCGCATCCGGGGCCGGGATGACACCTATCACTGGATGCATGACTCCTGCAAAATGGTGCGGGACCAAACCGGCGAGCCCCTGGAAATCGCCGGGGCTTTGCTGGATATCACCGAGCGCAAAGCCCTGGAGGCCCAGCTTCTGCAGGCCCAAAAAATGGAAGCCATGGGTCGGCTGGCCGGGGGCGTGGCCCACGATTTCAACAATCTTCTGATGGCCATTATGGGTTATGGCGAACTCGTGCGCAGCAGCCTGGTTCAGGACAATCCCCTGTTTCATTATATTGAAGATATCCTCAAGGCCACGGATCGGGCCGCTTCTCTGACCCAACAGCTTCTAGCCTTCAGCCGCCGCCAGATGATCCAACCCCAAATGCTCAATCTTAATGGCGTGGTGGCGGACCTGGATAAGATGTTGCGGCGCCTCATCGGGGAACATATTGATTTTGAGATAATCGCCGCACCCGATCTGAAGATGGTGAAGGCCGACCAGGGGCATATCGGACAAATCATTATCAACCTGGCGGTCAACGCCCGGGATGCCATGGCCACCGGAGGCCGACTCACAATTGCCACCGCTAATGTGGAATTGCCCTCCGGCCACCATGGCCGCTTCGATTTTGTGCCGCCGGGACATTACGTGAAGTTGACGGTGGAAGACACCGGCGCCGGCATGGATGCCGAGACTTTGAGCCATATCTGCGAACCTTTCTTCACCACCAAGGGAGCCGACCGGGGAACGGGGCTGGGCCTGCCGGTGGTTTATGGCATAGTCAGACAAAATGGCGGTTACCTGGATGTCCAGAGTCAGCCCGGACAGGGCACAGTGTTCTCGGTCTATCTGCCGCGCCGGGAAGACGCGGAAGATTCGACTGGCGACCGGCTGGTCCTAAAAGAACAATTGGAGGGGTCGGAAGCCATCCTCATTGTTGAAGATGAAAAGGCTTTGCGGATCTTGCTGGGCCGGTTTTTTCGTCTTTATGGCTACGAAGTCCTGGAGGCCAAGGACGGGGACGAGGCCATGTCGATTTGCCAGCAGCACCAGGGGCCTATTCACATTATGCTGACGGATGTGGTGATGCCCCGGATGAGCGGACGGGAGTTGGCGGACCGGCTGGCGCCGTTGCATCCCGAAATGCGGGTCTTTTACATGTCGGGATATATGGACAGCGACCTGGTCCCTTTCGGAATCCCTGAACCCTCCAAAACGATTATTGCCAAACCTTTCAGGCCCTTGGACCTGGTGAAACGGGTGCGGGAGTTTTTGGACGCCTCGAAAGAAAGCAGTCGGCCATGAGTCTGGGGGCGTCTCGAAATAATCACAAGTCTGTAAGCGGGCTACCCTGCTGCCCAACGGCGCGTTAGCTTAACTCACCTTGAACCTTGAACTTTTCGCCAGCAGAGACCACCCTTTACAGAAAGCCAAAGACCAGGACCCAAAATCCGCAACCCTGATTCCATAGTTGGAACTGTCTTTGGCGCTAAGCCAAGGGATATCTTTGTAAATTATCTTCTTTAATTTAATTCTTAATAATTAAATTTATCAAAATATTTTTTTGTGCTATAAAGGAGTGTAATCCGAGCGGCATAAGGGGGCAGAGTGGCCATCAAGAAGACAGCCGGCTTAGCTTTCCAAACCTCTGGCAAGGGTCAGGCTTTACCCGGACCGGGTGTGGTGTTGGAATGTACTGACCGGGGAACCCTGGTCAAGATCCGGCGCGATGATTTAGGGTTGCTCCCGGGGGTGGCTGCGGGGGTTTCTTTTCATCACCTGATAAAGCGAGATAACCTGGATAAAGCCTTTGCCTTTTTAGCAGAGCTGAGAAAGAGAAAGTCGGCCTTTGGTTGGGAGTTGAAGGTTTCCCTGGCCGATCAGGTGACCACCCTGTTTGTCGGGGGGGTGATGGAAAATCGCGGGCTCACGATCTACGGGACCCAGACCCGGTCAGGTCTGTTGCGTTTCTCCCGCTATTTTATGGACAATCTTCTTATGAGGGCCGTTGATCAGGCTATCCGGGAAAACATCGGGATGGCCCCAAAACCGGATGAACGACATTCGACCTTAGATGAACAACTCCGCCTCGCCAACAGCAAACTGGCTAATCTGCGGCAGGCTCTGGCCCGAAAAGACGCCAAACTAAAAAGAGTTACTGCCGAACTCCAGGTGATCAAAGCTGAAAATCATCACAAAGGCAGTTTGTTGCCCATCTGCTCGTGTTGTAAGAGGATTCGGAACGGCCAGGGCGACTGGACCCAGGTGGAAAATTACTTTAAAAGCCGCTTCCAGGTGCAATTCACCCATAGCATTTGCCCGGAATGCGTGACCAACGTTTATCCCACCCTCTACTTAAAAGAACGCGACTGAGCCGGTCTTTGCCGACGATATCCGGTTAGGTCCTGGCAAGAGCAATCAAACTTTGCTCTGCTGCTCCGCTTTGAGGACGGGTTAACAAAGTAGATAATAATGCGGTTCATTCATGGATCAGGACCTGGCGGGCCGCAACAATATCTGCGTGGATCTGGGCCGATAGGGCCTCGAGGGAGGGGAAGCGCTGTTCTTCCCGCAATCGTGTCACGAATTGCACTTCCAGGGTTTCGCCGTACAGGTCGCCGAAGAACTCCAGGAGATGAACCTCTAGAGAGAGCTCAGCATTGTCAAAGGTGGGACAAGTGCCGATATTGGCCACCCCGGGCAAGATGGTATCGTTCCGGCAGGCCCAAACCGCATAGATTCCCGAGGCCGGCAACAGTTCGTTGGGAGTGCAGAGGTTGGCCGTGGGCACCCCCAGCAGCTTAGCCCCTCTTCCCTTGCCCTGGATTACCCGGCCCGACACCGCATAAGGGCGCCCCAAAAGCCGCCCGGCTTCCCTAACTTTGCCCAGACGCAGCATGGCCCGAATCAGGGAACTGCTCACCACCGCGCCTTGGACTTCCACGGCCCAAACCACCTGGACGTTAAAACCGTAAGCCGTTCCCATCTGCCTCAGCAGATCGATATTGCCCTCTCGGCCTCGACCGAAGCAATAGTCATGGCCCACCACCACTTCCCGGGCCCGCAGGCGTTCATAAAAATATAGTCTGACAAAGTCCTGGGCCGAAAGCGCCGCAAATTCCTGGGTAAAAGGGAGGACCACCACCGCGTCCAGCCCGGAATCGGCCAGTAGCCTGAGTTTCTGTTCCTGGGTGGTGAGGAGGGGAAGATTGACTTCGGGGCGCAGAACCTTGACAGGATGAGGGTTAAAGGTTATCGCCACGGACTGCCCCTCCAGTTCCAAGGCCCGTTGGCGCACTCGCTCCAGGATTGCCCGGTGTCCCAAATGGACCCCGTCAAAATTACCGATAGTGGCCACCGTTCTGGAAAAAGCTGACTCCCCTGGAGGGAGATCATTATAGACCATCAATGCGCTGCCTCTTGTAGTTTGCCCTTGACAATATATAACTTTAAACTATATATATAAATTTTGGAAATTGCCAGGGGAAGAGTGGCAAGACCTTGGCATCCTGCCGAAGTGGCGGAACTGGTAGACGCGCTGGGTTCAGGGTCCAGTAGGGGTTTCCCTGTCGGGGTTCAAATCCCCGCTTCGGCACCAGTTGGTAGGAATAGGCGTAATCTCCAGGGGTTACGCCTTCTTTTTTGCTTCGGCACCGATTCTGCACCAATATTTGCACCGTCTGGACCATGCACTGAGTGGTCCCCGGGAAAAGATAATGCGTCTGAACGCCAGTTGCCAGACTTTCTTTCCGCAGCTTCTTGATGTTCCGTCAGGTTATGGGTTTGCTCCACGCTTCCTTCAGACCTCACCTCACGATGACGCCCTGGCGCGCAGATCCACCCTTCACCTCCATCAGGTTGGGTAGAGGACGTGCACCTCCAAGCTGCTGTGCATGCTCGGCAGACAAAAAAGCAGGGCCAGAGGCCCTGCTTAGTGAAAACTTCCTAAAAAAATAATTAAGCGGCAGTTTGTTTTTTCTTCCGTCCGTAGGCCGCCAGCCGCACCATTCCCGCACCTAAGAGCAGCAAGGTGCTGGGGAGGGGGACTTGGGCGGCAAAGCCGGTTATATCTTGACCAGTTGTTGGGCTAGTTATGTCTGTGAAGATATGGGCGGCATCCTGATAGCCCTCTGAGTTAAGCGTCAGAACCATAGAGTCGCTGGCCCAATTGTTATCTGCGGTTAAATCAAAAGTTACCGAGATAAAGCGGTTGCCTGCCGCGGAACCGAAGTTCAACAAGGTATTAAAGTAGCCCCAGCCATCCACCGTAGGCGGGCTGCTTCCTTGAGTTGCCGTAGGAGCAGTGTTGCCAGTAGGTAAAACATAGCTAAAATTGTCCGCGGTGGCAGCTTGGCTTAGATTGAGGCCGATTACATCGCCAAGCAAATACTGATGCTCGACACTATCAATCGTAACCTTGTCTGCCGTAACCGTGACCGTCGCAACCTTTCCACTCACAGTGATTTGTAACTCGGCGTAAGGGCCAGGCGCTTCGGACAGTTGAGGTTCGCTAGGACTGGTATAATTTGGCAAATTAAGGATCGAAGTGTACGCCATCGCCTGCGCGGAGAGACATAAGGCCATGGCCGCCACTGCCAAAAGAATCAATAATTTGCGCTTCACGTTTACCTCCTTTTGCCGCCACCACCGCCTTTCCTCAAAAGCCTTGTAAGGAGGCAGTCAATCCCCAGTTTAAATTCTTTTTACGCAAAGGCGTGCCTTCGGGTTCCTCGAACCGCTTACCGAACCTTGCCATTTGCCAGATGACTTGAGCCCGCCCTCCTTTTGCCGATAAAATTGGCGAAAACTTTGCTGTATAGAATCATGAACGTTTCCATCCGTCGCCTGAATCCGTAATTATCCGCAGTATAAAAAAGCAACTATTGTACCAAAAACTTAGGCCCCTAATATTACAGGAATATATGGCGATGATCCAGGCATTTCCCCCACTAAATTTGTAAAGAGAATTAAACAAATTCTTTTCAATATTAACTTTCTGAAACTGCATGTAACCAC
>JARRQO010000018.1:0-15310 GCA_037381685.1 Deltaproteobacteria bacterium
AATCCCTTTTCCCCCAGGCCTCGCCTCGTAGGACGCGGGGCCTGGTCGTAATATAGCTTGCCGTCCCCCAAACCGTCTGTTTCTGGCTGGTTCAGATGGGGGACGGCTTTTCTTTTGGAGAAAGGTTGCTTCCGGGTGCTGCCCGGCTTATTATGAAATAAGGATTCATCACTGCGTCAGGCGGCATCCCTGCTCGTGACCTGATTGCTTCTTGGCATGATTAGATTGCCACCTAATTTATATCTGGCCCTTGGCTAAGCCGTAGCCATCTTGTCTGAGAGGAGGACCACATGCCCCATATCGAAGCTATCCGTGCCCTGGAAATCCTGGACTCCCGGGGAACACCCACCGTGTTCGCCGAAGTTGAACTGGAAAACGGTATCCGCGCCCAGGCCATGGTGCCCTCTGGCGCCTCCACCGGCGAGAACGAGGCCCTGGAACTGCGGGACGGCGGCAGCCGCTACCTGGGCAAAGGGGTGCTTAAGGCTGTCGGCCATGTCCAGGAGATTATTCAGCCGGCCCTGAAAGGCCTCAATCCCTTGGACCAGGCCCTGATCGACCGGCACATGTGCCAACTGGATGGCACCCCCAACAAAAGCCGCTTGGGGGCCAACGCCATTCTGGCCGTGTCCATGGCCGTTGCCCGGGCCGGAGCCGCCGTTACGGGATTGCCCCTGTATCGTTATTTGGGAGGCGCTGACGCCGCCACCCTGCCCATGCCCATGCTAAACATCATCAACGGCGGGGCCCATGCCGGGAATAACCTGGATATCCAGGAATTCATGATCATGCCGGTAGGCGGCTCCAATTTTCGTGAAGCCATCCGCATCGCCGCGGACGTGTTCCATACCTTGAAAAAAGTCCTGACTGCCAAGAAATTGGGCACCGGCGTGGGGGATGAAGGAGGCTTCGCCCCGGATTTACCCTCCCATGAGGCGGCCCTGGACCTGATCCTGTCGGCCGTGGAACAGGCCGGCTACCGCCCCGGCGCCGACGTAGTTTTGGCCCTGGACCCCGCGGCTTCGGAGTTTTTCGATAAAGCCACCGGAGAATATGTCTTTAAAAAGGGGGATGGGTCCCGGCGCAACGCCGCAGCCATGACGGAATATTACCGGAACCTGGCCGACCGCTATCCCATCATCTCTTTGGAAGACGGCTTGGGCGAAGAGGACTGGGACGGCTGGGTCCATCATACCAAAGAATTGGGTGGACGGCTGCAACTGGTGGGCGACGATATTTTCGTTACCAATGTCCAATTCCTGCAACGGGGCATTGATATGGGCGTGGCCAATGCTATCCTGATCAAACTGAACCAGATCGGCACCGTCACCGAGACCCTGAAAACCATCAGCCTGGCCCGGCGCCACGGCTATCGCGCCGTTATTTCCCACCGCTCCGCCGAGACCGAAGACTCCTTCATCGCTGATCTGGCAGTGGCCACCGGCGTCGGCCAGATCAAGACCGGCTCTGCCTCCCGGTCCGAACGCATTGCTAAGTATAACCGGCTAATAATCATCGAAAACGAATTGGGGGCCGCGGCCCGCTTCAAGGAAGATTGCTACTGGGAGAAGAAAAAGTAGGCTCCTGGGGCGCCGCATTAAACCCAATCTGATCATCTGAGGGAGAGCAGGACCTTGACCGACTTACTTCTGGTCAGTCCTCCCCTCTCCCCCACCCCGTCAAGGTCAGGACCGCAAACCGCAATCATCCTGAGCAAACTTTTTGACTTTTGGGTGCCGCAGTGCTAATTATAAATCCGTGAAAGGAATTTAGCCTGCATCGCAAGGGGGGGAGAAATGATGCGGCGCAAGTGCGGCAATGGCCTGATGGTCATGGTGCTGGCGGTAGCAGTTTTGCTCCCAGGTATGGTTCGGGGGGCGGAATTCGATGTCAGCAAGTTCCACCGGGAAGTGGGATTACGCTTCGCCTACGGCAAAAACACCAAGAAAGCCTCTGTTCATCTTTACAGCTTATTGCCTCGCTGGGGAATTTTTCTGATTCCCCCGGGGAAAAGTATGGGCCCCTTCGGCATATCCTTCGTGGCTGAGGGCATCATCAGCGTCGCCGGGGCTGAGGAAACCGGCTTCGAAGTCGGCATCACGCCCCTGATCAAATTCAGTTGTCTCCTCTTTCCTTCAGTCCTGGCTTATATCGAGGGAGGCGCCGGGATCATCAGCGAAAGCATTGACAGTCCGGCCTTGGCTCACGCCTTCAATTTCACTCCCCAGGTGGGGGCCGGCTTTGATATTGCCATGACGCCCCAACTCGCCGTGTCCGTGGCCTACCGTTTCCGGCATTCCTCCAATGCCGGCATCTATAAAGAAAATCCGGCCTTTAACGTCAACTTTTTTCAGTGTGGCCTGAATTACTATTATTAAATCCCGATTTCCATGTGACGCGGTGAAGAATCTCCGGGTCTTCACCGCCTCCTGCCTTTAAACCCCACCGATCCCGCCGGTTTTCGCAATTTCAAATCTGTTATCGCGTTTGCCAAAAATTTCTTCCTTATATTCCCTCTCCCCCCAGCGGGGGGAGGAAAAGACTTTTGGCAATTACTATAATAGGTATTTCTACCGAGGTCTAATTAGGCATTTTTGTCGGTTGCCTGATCGCGCTGGCAGGATGAAAATATCATGAAAAAATAAATTTATGAGATGAGTAAAACCTTGGTCTGCGAGATTATCTTTCATTTCTCTGCCTGGCTTTAAGGGATCGAGGGAGGTAATAAAATGGTCATCGTCATTTTCTTCGGCGGCATTCTCCTGGGCTTCCTGCTGGGATTCAGCAGCCTGGCTCTGCTTGCGGCCAGGAACCCTTGGCTGGACTGCCTGGAACTGCAAGAAGTTCCCACCTATCAGCAGACAACTCCTCATCAAAAGCGCTAAGGGCTGCCTGCAACGCTACTGCTGCCTTCTAAGCAAAACGGGAGCATGTCCCTAAGGGCAACTTCTGCAAGGCTCAAAATCGCCTTTTCTTATTCCGAGAAAAAATAGCTCCTGGGTTCAGAAAGGGGATTTCTCCCCTTGACATAGACAGTAATAATTATTATCTAATAATCAGATTATGGAAAATCTCGTTCAACAATTGCGTAACCGGGGGATTGCGGTGACTCCCCAACGCCTGGCGGTGATGGCCAGCCTTCGGAATCGCCGGGATCACCCCACTGCGGAAAATATTTATCGTGAAGTGCGTCAGCAACTTCCGGCCATTTCTTTTAACACCGTGTACAAGACCCTGGAAATCCTGTGTCAAAAGGGCATGGTGATCAAAATTAACCCGCTCCACGAAGTGGCGCGCTACGATGGGAAAACGGCCCCTCATGCTCATCTTATCTGTCGGCAATGCCACCGCATCGTCGATCTTGATTGGCGGCCTGAAAAGTTTCCTTCCTTGCCGCCGGATGACCAACACGGATTCCAGATTGAGCAACCATCTCTGACTTTCTGGGGCCTGTGCCCCCAGTGTCAGCACCAATCTAATAAGGAGGACTAACATGGCTACAGAAGTGGGACAGGTATATGTTTGTAAGATTTGCGGCAATAAAGTGAAAGTAGTAGAGGCCGGCGGCGGTGTGTTGGTCTGCTGCGGCGTCCCCATGAAACAGGTTGAAGGCTAAGGGAGGGACCACGGATGGAAAAAAGTATTGCGGACCTCAAGGAAGCCTTTGCCGGAGAATCTCAAGCTAATCGTAGGTACCTGGCCTTTGCTGCAAAGGCCGACCGCGAGGGTTATCCCCAGGTAGCTCGACTGTTTCGGGCCGCGGCGGAGGCCGAAACCGTGCACGCCCTGAATCACCTCAGGGCCCTGAAAGGTATCGGCGCCACCGCGGATAATCTCAAGGAGGCCATCTCGGGGGAAGTCGGCGAATTCCAGCAGATGTATCCCCGGATGATCGCCGACTCGCAATCCGAGGGGCACAAAGAGGCGGAACGCACCTTTACCTATGCCAACGAAGTGGAAAAGGTCCACGCCCGTCTCTTCCAGAAAGCCCTGGATAACCTGGAAGCCAAGGAACAGGTGGATATCTACGTCTGT
This sequence comes from Deltaproteobacteria bacterium, assembly GCA_037381685.1. GTDB lineage: Bacteria > Desulfobacterota > Desulfobaccia > Desulfobaccales > 0-14-0-80-60-11 > 0-14-0-80-60-11. The sequence goes on from JARRQO010000018.1 coordinate 4,036, forward strand.
CCGGTCTGCGGCTACACTGTGGAAGGCGAGCCCCCGGACAACTGCCCGGTGTGCAAAGCGGTAAAAAAATTATTCAAACGCATCGACTGATGCATCAATAAGCCGGGGCGCAGGCATTTACTGCGCCCCAAGCCGATTATCCCCTCGCTGGTCAAATCCCCTCATCGGCGACCCCGCCTTTCTCCCCCTGGTTTTCTTTCCCTGCCAATTTCTTTAGGGCCCGGCGGGCCGCCCGCTGGGCCGCTTGTTTCTTGGTGTATCCTTCCCCTTGCGCCAGGGGCGCTCCATTGAGGCGTACCTCCACCTGGAAATGTTTGGCGTGGCCGGGCCCGCTTTCGGCCAGCAGATGATACGACGGCAAAGTCTTGAAACGGGCCTGGATAAGCTCCTGCAAGGAGGTCTTGTAGTCCTGCCTCGGCAAGGCCGTCGCCAGCCGCGGGCTGAACCAGAGTTCCGTCAACCTCGCCGCCGCGTCCAGGCCCCCGTCCAGATAAACTGCGGCCAGCACCGCTTCCAGGGCATCGGCCAATATGGAAGCTTTTTCCCGGCCTGCCTGCCGTTCTTCGGTTCGCCCCACCATTAAATGGGCTCCCAGACCCAGGTGCCGGGCCAGGCTCGCCAACTGCCTGGCATTCACCAGCGCCGCCCGCCCCCGGGACAGGTCTCCTTCGGAACCTTGGGGAGAGCGGGCCAAAAGCAGGGTGCTCACCGTCAGATCCAGGACCGCATCTCCCAGAAACTCCAGCTTTTCATTGCTTTCACCGCTCTGGGGGTTTTCATGGGCATACGAACTGTGGCGCAGGGCCTGATCCAGCAGCTCCAGATTCGCAAAGCGGTGGCCCAGCCGCTGCGCCAGGCTTTCCAGTTCTTGCTTTCTCTCCGGTTTCAAACCGCCCTTCCCCGGCCCCCCCAGGCCCCGTTCCCCGGCCACCCCAAACCTAAAATAGGCCGAAGTTTACCAATAAATTTTTCCTCCGGCGCCCCTTTTTTTCTAAGTAAGGGATTTCGGAAAGCAAAATCAGGAAAACCCTAATTGTCAGATTCAATTAATAACTATACCTTATCATCAATATTTCTATCTTAGGCTAATACCAGGCAGGATTTGCCGGTTGTCGGGTTGAAAATTCGGTCAAGAAGGAGAATCCATGGAAGCCCTTATTCATGTGATGGAATCCACAATCGCAACCCGGGACCCGTATACTGTGACTCACCAGCAGCGGGTAACCGAAATTGCCTGTGCCGTCGCCGAGGAGATGGCTCTCCCGGAGGACCGCCTGCACCAACTTCGGATTGCCGCTACCCTGCATGACGTCGGCAAGATCGCCATTCCTACCGAATTGCTCGCCCGCCCGGGAAAGCTCTCGCCTATCGAGTTTGACCTGATCAAGACTCATCCCCGGGTGGCCTACAATATTTTGCAGCCCGTAAACCTTCCCGGCGACACGGCCGAGATCATTCTCCAACATCACGAAAGGCTGGATGGCTCCGGCTATCCCCAAGGCCTGAAGGAGCCTGACATCCTGATGGAGGCCAGGATTTTGGGTGTGGCTGATGTTATGGAGGCCATGTGTTCCCATCGGCCTTATCGCCCCGCCTTGGAAACGTCCGTTGCCCTGGCAGAACTCTCCATGAATAAAGGAATTCTTTACGATACGACAGTGGTGGACGCCTGTTTGAGGCTTTATGGGGAACCCCTGCCGGCTCCCAAAACCTCAACTCCCAGCTTGCTCCCCCGGCCGGCCACCTTCGCCCAACCGCTGGCATCGGCAGGAGAATTTTCCCAGGCTCATATCAATCTCGCCTATTTGCGCCAGGTGCCCCACGTCACGGCGAACAACAAAACTTGGAAGTGGGCCAGATTGTTCTCCAAAGACCGTCTTACCTGGATACCCGCCGGGACCGTCTCCCTCGGGGCCCTACTGTTGGCGTTATTCTCCCGAGGAATCTAGAAGCGGGTTTTTCTCAGAACCAATTTGAGTTAACCCCGAAATCCAACCACAATACCCCTGAGATACAGAGGCGCACCGAGGTGTGCGCCGTTTCCACAAGTGCCGCGTGCAACCGCCCTGGCAAAATAGCCAATACTTGTTTTTGCAATTATTGCTAGCGCCGGTGGGAGAGGAGAGGCACCACCAACTCGACCAGGATCTTTTGGCTAATGCCTCTTCCCAGGGCCACCCGGCCCCCGGCGATGCCCACGATGATAAGGCCCCGATTATTCTGCAATATGTCCACTTCCCGGCCCAGATTGAGGCCCATGGCCAGCAACCGGGCCCGGAGCATCCGGCCACCCCGATATCCGATAATCCTCACCCGCTGGCCGGCCGGAATCCCGGCCAGGGACTTCTCCAAAGTTCCCATTACTTCCGCCCTGGCGTTGAGAGCCTTTTCAAAAACTGCCACTTTTCTGCTCTTCCTGGCAGGTGACGCAATAGCCGTGCACCTGCAACTGGTGCCCTTTAATCAAATAACCGTATTCCCGGGCCAATTGTTGTTCGACCAAACTCAACCCGGGCTCCTCAAACTCCAGGACTTCGCCGCATCCCAGGCACCGCAGGTGGCTGTGGTTGGCGTGACCGTAAATGTGCTCATAATGCCAATGTCCGTCTTTGAAATCCACCTCCCGGATCAGGCCGCAATCAATAAATAGCGGCAGGGCCCGGTAAATGGAGGCCTTGGATACTTTGGAGCCCTTGTTTTTGAGCCTCCGGTGCAGTTCATCCACGTCAAAATGCCCGTGAATCGCAAACATTTCCCGCAGTATCTCTTCCCGCTTCCGGGTGCGCCTCAGACTCCGCCGGCGAATATATTCCCGGAAAACCTGAATTTCCGATTTCATCCCCTTGCCCGGATAAATCAATCTATATTATTGAGAATAAAAATCAATAATAGCCTATTTAATCGAGAAGTCAAGCCAATTTTGGGAGTAATGGAACGCTACGCGGCAAATGCAACCTTGCATAACGCCTGCCAGAGTAGCAATCCTGGCTTGAAACGGATTCCCGTTGACGGGCTGCGTTAACCCGGTTTATGATGAAATGCACTGTGTTTGAAAAGGGCAGGACGCCCATCCGGGCATCCTGTTAAAAACCACGAGGGCGGTGGCTTAAGACAGAGATTGCCTCCCATCACCTTGCTCTTTCCCACGTCTTTGGTGTCTAGACCGGGAAGAGGAGAACAGCTAGGATTTCCTTTATGCCCCTTTTAATAACTTAACGGGCAAGCCGCAGCCACAAATATAACCTCATAATAAAACTTAATTATTTTAACCAAAACCTAAAAAACGCATCGGTACATAAAACCTTGGCCCAACCCAAACCGCCCTTGCCCCAAGACCTGACCTCCCAGCCCCTGGAGACCCTTGAAGGGACCGTGGAGCGTCTCACCTTCGCCGACCCGGACAGCCACTATGCGGTGGTGCGCCTCAAGGTCAGGGGACGGCGCCAGCCCGCCACGGTGGTGGGTCCCCTCGCGGCGGTCAAGGAAGGCGAACAGCTTCACCTCAAGGGCCGCTACGAGGTGCACCCCAAGTGGGGAGAGCAGTTCCGGGCGCTGTGGTGGTACGCCGTGCTTCCTGCCACCGTGGCCGGCATCGAAAAATATCTGGCCTCAGGGCTCATCAAGGGTATCGGCCCGGAACTGGCCCAGCGCCTGGTGGCCCAATTCGGCCCTGAGACCCTGACAATTATTGACGACCACCCGGAGCGCCTGGCGGAAGTCCCCGGCATCGGCCCGAAAAAAATGGCGCAGATACGCCGGGACTGGCAGACCCAGAAAGCGGCCCGGCAGGTGCTGGTGGCCCTGCAAGGCCTGGGCGTGGGCCTGAGTATGGCTACCAAAATCTACCAGCAGTACGGCGATCAGGCCCTGGAAGTAGTGACCACCAACCCCTATCAACTGGCCCTGGATATCCATGGCTTAGGGTTTGCTACCGCCGATCGCCTGGCCGGCCGCCTCAACCTGGACCCCCTGACCCCGGCCCGCCTGGCCGCGGGGCTGCTTCACATCCTGGACACCGCCTCCGGCGAAGGTCACGTCTATGTCCCGGAGGACCTGCTTTTGGACCGCACCGAGGAATTGCTCCAGGTCCACCGGACCCACCTGCGTCAAGCCCTGGAGGACCTGGCCCGGGAAGGCCGGGTGGCGCTGCCGGAGTTGGACTCCGGGCGGGCGGTCTACAAGCGCCCCGCCTGGGTGGCGGAAACCGGTGTAACCCAATCCCTGGCGCGTCTGCTCTCCGCCGCCGGCAGCCACCCGCCGCTGCATCTTGAAGACCTCGTCAACCGGGTACAGCAACAACGCCAGCTGATGCTCTCCGCCGAACAGATTGCCGCAGTGGCCGCGGCCTTAAAGGAGAAAGTGCTCATCATTACCGGCGGCCCTGGCACGGGCAAAACCACCCTGGTCAGTTGCATTCTGGACCTCTATCAGGGTCTGGGGGCCCGGGTTCTGCTCATGGCCCCCACCGGCAGGGCGGCCAAGCGCCTTTCCGAGACCACCGGCATGACTGCCAGCACCATTCACCGCGCCCTGGAGTTTTCTCCCCAGACCGGCGGCTTCCGGCGCAGTCCCGCCGACCCCCTGAAGGCGGAAGTGGTGGTAGTGGATGAAACCTCCATGGTGGATATCTATCTGATGTATCACCTGCTACGCGCCATTCCCCCCGCCGCCCGCCTCGTCCTGGTGGGAGACGCTCACCAGCTTCCCGCGGTGGGGCCGGGCAACATCCTCAAAGACCTGATGACTTCAGGGGTCGTCAAGGTGGCCCGTCTCACCCAAATCTACCGCCAGGCCAAAGCCAGCCTTGTAGTGGTCAATGCCCATCGCATCAACCAGGGAGACTATCCCATCCTGCCCAAGGAATTCGGTAAAGGCGACTTCGTGTTCCTGGAATTGGAGGATCCCGAAGCCATCAAGGCCAGGCTCCTGAATCTGGTAGCCGAGGAATTGCCGCGCCGCTTCGGCCTGGACCCTTTAAAAGACCTCCAGGTGATTAGCCCCATGCACCGGGGCGTCGTGGGCATCCAGAACCTGAACGTTGAGCTGCAACAGCGCCTTAACCCCCAAAGCGAGCGCTGGACCTGGGGTGGGAGATTCTATCGCCGCGGTGACAAGGTCATGCAGCTTAGGAACAACTATTACAAAGAAATCTTCAACGGCGATATCGGCCAGGTTTGCGGGTTCCTGGCGCCCACCAATCAGCTTCAGGTGGATTTTGACGGACGGGTGCTTACTTATGACCCCGGCGAACGGGAGGAACTCACCCTGGCTTATGCCGTGACCGTGCACAAGGCCCAGGGCAGTGAGTTTCCCGCCGTGGTCCTGGTGCTCACTACCCACCATTTTATGATGTTGCAGCGCAACCTTCTGTACACCGCCCTCACCCGGGGACGGCGCCTGGTGGTGATCCTGGGCACCAAACGGGCCCTGGGTATGGCCATTCGAAATGATCGGCCCATCCGCCGGTTTACCAACCTGGCAGCCCGTTTGCGGGACGCCTTGATTCCGGCGAAGTTGTAAAAATGCTTGACAATTATGCCTCGCAAGAGCACAATCTAGGATATCGGGGGGAGGATATACGTGGTCACTGATCTGTTTACCACTCTGGAACAAAAACTGGAACTGGTTTTAAGCCAAATCGCCAGCTTGAAAGAAACCAACACTGCTTTGCAGAATAGCCTCGACGAAAAAGAACAAGCTCTTAAAGAGGCCCAGGCTGAACTGGACAGGGTCTCCCGGGAACGGGAGATGGTCCGGGAGCGGATTGATAAGATCCTTAACCGCTTAAAAATTATTGATACGGGAGAATCGGCATAAATTCCATGCAGGAGGCCACGCCGGTGACCGTAGAAATATTGGGCCGCACCTTCACTTTGAAGGGCAGCGTGGCCCCGGAAAGCCTGCAGGCCGTGGCGCAGGAGGTTGATGCCCAACTGCGCGAGCTCCAGCAGGCGTTCCCCACCAGACCCTTAAGTGACTTGGCAATCCTGGCGGCCTTGAACCTGGCCTACGAATGTCTTGAGAGCAAGGAGGATTACCATCAGCTTCACACGGAAATCGAAAAACGGTCTAGGCAGTTAATCCAAATATTGGAGGCAAGTGATTCAGGCTTTCCTTCGGGGCCTTGAGCGCCCTCGGTACAACCCGGTTTTGAGAGGCGCGGCGCCCCTTTAGCACCATCATTGGGGGAATTAATCACACGGGGGAATTTAATCCGGGCGGAGGCAGACGACGCACCGGTCAGAAATATCGACCCAGGCGGAAAACCGGCAACACTTAAGCTATCCCGGGTTGTGGTCCGGGAGAGAATCAATATTTACCAGGTCAGCGGCATTACCCAACTTGCTGGCCATGTCAGTTGAGTGTAAGTCCGTACATTAACGATGAATTGGCCGGTGATTCCTCATCGGCAATGTCGTTCATTCTTTTCCGCCCCAGAAAAGCGCCACGTGGCCCTTGGTGCCACCGCCCGCCCCTTTAACCTCTCCAGGGTTTTTTAATGGAAATCCGCTCAACCCCGATATGTCCGGAGTTCTGTACCACCGTTAAAGGAACTTAAATGACCGTATTACAATTTATCCTCGAAATTTTTCTTTTGGGACTCGGCTTCGTGGGCGGTTTTTACTATCGCAAGTACGTGATGGATAGCCACCAGAAGTCCCTGGAAGCACTGGGGAAAAAGATCCTGGATGAAGCCCGCAAGGATGCCGAAGCCCTAAAGAAAGAGGCCAAGCTCCAGGCTAAGGATCAGCTCCTGCAACTAAAGATGGACTTTGAAAAGGAGACCCAGGAACGTCGCCACGAACTCAACCAACTGGAACGCCGCCTCCTCCAGAAAGAGGAAAATCTGGAAAAGAAAGCCGCGCTGGTGGACGAACGGGACAACGAACTTATTAAAAAGCAAAAGCTGGCGACCAGACAGGAAGACGAACTCAAAAACCAGACCGATCGCTATCAACGCCTCATAGAGGAACAAAACGCCCGCCTGGAACAAATGGCCGGCATGAGCGCCGCCGAAGCCAAGGACCATCTGCTCCGGTCCATGGAGCGGGAAATCCGGGCGGATGCCGCCCGCATGGTGAAGCGTATCGAAACCGAAGCCCGGGAGCACGCCGACCGCAAAGCCAAGGAGATCATCGGACTGGCCATCAAACGCTATGCCTCGGACTATGTGGCCGAACAGACCGTTTCGGTGGTGGCCCTGCCCAACGAAGAGATGAAAGGCCGCATTATCGGCCGGGAGGGCCGCAATATCCGCGCCCTGGAAGCCGCTACCGGCGTAGACATCATCATTGATGATACCCCCGAGGCGGTCATCTTGAGCGCCTTCAATCCGGTGCGCCGGGAAGTAGCCCGCCGCAGTCTGGACCGCCTCATCTCCGATGGCCGTATCCATCCTGGCCGCATCGAAGAAATCGTGGAAAAGATCACCCAGGAACTGGAAGTCAATATCCGGGAGGCAGGCGAAGAGGCCGCCTTCGATGCCGGGGTGCACGGACTCCACCCCGAGCTGGTCAAACTCCTGGGCAAGCTCAAATTCCGTACCAGCTACGCCCAAAACGTCCTGCAACATTCAATTGAAGTCTGCTACCTCTGCGGCATCATGGCGGCGGAACTGGGGCTCAACGTCAAACACGCCAAGCGCGCCGGTTTGCTCCATGATATCGGCAAAGCCGTGGACCAGGAGACCGAAGGCGTCCATGCCCTCATCGGCGCCGATCTGGCCAAGCGCCATGGCGAATCCCCCAAGGTGGTCCATGCCATCGCCGCCCACCATGAAGACATTCCACCCGAGAACATCCTGGCTGTGCTGGTGCAGGCCGCCGACACCCTCTCCGGCGCCCGGCCCGGCGCCCGGCGGGAGATGCTGGAGACCTACGTCAAGCGCCTGGAAGACCTGGAACGGGTAGCCATGTCCTTCGGGGGCATCAGCAAATCTTACGCCATTCAGGCGGGGCGGGAAATCCGCCTCATCGTGGAAAGCGAAAAGGTCAACGACGAGGAGGCCATTCTCCTGTCCCGGGAGGTGGCCAAAAAGATCGAACAGGACCTCACCTACCCCGGCCAGATCAAGGTCACCGTCATCCGGGAGACCCGGTCCGTGGAATACGCCCGCTAATGTCCCGTGATTCCATGAATATCCTGTTTATCGGCGATATTGTGGGGGCTCCGGGCCGGCGGGCGGTGACCGAACTCCTGCCCCGGGCGGTGGACCAATATCGCGCCGACCTGGTAGTGGCCAACGGGGAAAACGCCTCCGGCGGCATCGGCATCACCCCCCCGGTGGCCGACCAGTTCCTGGCCCAGGGCGTGGACCTGCTCACCAGCGGCAATCACATCTGGAAACACAAAGAGATTCTCCCCTATTTGGACGGCACCGACCGGTTGCTGCGGCCGGCCAATTATCCCCCGGAGACCCCAGGCCGGGGGCTCGCCATTGTGGAGACTGCCGTGGGGGAACCTGTGGCCATCATCAACCTGGAAGGCCGGGTCTTCATGAGTTCCCTGGAGTGTCCCTTCCGCACCGCCGACGACCTTCTGCAAACTCTCACCCCGGAAGTTAAGGTCATCCTGGTGGACATCCACGCCGAGGCCACCAGCGAGAAACAGGCCCTGGGCTGGTACCTGGACGGCCGGGTGAGCGCGGTGATCGGGACTCATACCCATGTCCAGACCGCGGACGAGCGCATCCTGCCCTCAGGCACCGGCTACATCACCGATGCCGGCATGACCGGCCCCATGGATTCGGTTATCGGTATGAATCGGGAGATCATCCAGGAGCGCTTCCTGACCCAGCGGCCCCATCCCTTCAAAGTGGCCACCCAAAATCTCCAGCTTCAGGGCGTGGCTCTGAAAATCGACGCCCAGGGCCGCTGCCGGGAAATCCACCGGGTGATAATGCCCCTGAAATCAGCCTGAGATTCCCCACGGATTCTCGACTCTTAGGAGGAGACTTTTATGCGCCACTTCCCCGCTATCTTTTGTCTGCTGGCAACCCTCCTCTGGCTGGGCTGTTCTACCTATCAGCCCACGGTCACCCCCTTTAAGCTGCCCGAGGCCTATGGCAATATGCAGCGGGTCGCTGATACCTACGTGGGAGCCCGGGCCTGGGATAACCGCAAGGTAGCCCAAGAGGCTTTTGGCTTCGACATCATCGGCGCCGGCCTTCTCCCCGTCCAAGTGAGCTTCGACAATCGGGGTAACCAAACCCTGATCATCGTGCCCACCCAGACCTTTCTCATCAATCCAAAACAGGAGTATTTCCCGGTCCTCACCGATACCCAGGCCTACGACCGCATAGCCCATGGCGTGCGACTCAAAGAAGGGGTGAAGGGTCTGGCCCACGGAGCCTTGATGGGTGCAGCCACCGGGGCTTTGATCGGCGCCGCGGTGGGGGTGGCCACCGGCAGCCACGCCGGGGAATACGCCATGCGGGGAGCCACCACCGGCGCCATCGGCGGGGGCATCATGGGAGCCATGTCGGGCGCCAGCGGCACCCAGGTACCCCGGACCATCACCGAGGACCTCACCCGTCACGACCTCAAGAACCTGCCCATCCAGCCCGGGGAGTTGGCTTACGGCCTCATCCTCTTTCCCCGGGAGGCCGGCCTGCCCCAGGTCCTGCGCCTCCAACTCCAGGACCAGGACACCGGTCAGGTCTACACCCTCTATCTTCCCCTCCACTAGCCACATCTAGCGGTTGCCAAAAATATTTTCCTTCCCACTCCTCCCACTGGGGGGTATCTGGAATAGGAAAAACCTTTGGCAATGAGCATTACCACCTTCTCGCAGTTGCTCTTAAGGCTCGGATAAACCAAGCCAAGGTGCAAAAGAAAAATAGATTCATTATCTACAACTTATTATACTTATTATATTTTTAGATATTTTTGGATACAGGCCTAGCTTATTTTGATCCTTCGGCATTAGCAGATTAATAAAGGCGTTCGACTGGCTTATATAAGAGAATTTATAGTTATTCTGAAATTATATATTCAATTAATTTTTAAATTTTTTATTGACTTTTATAATTTTATTGATTATATTCTTTTTGCATATAAATGTAGGACCTATGTTGACTCTCCCAGAGGACCTCACAGCCTCGGCTGGTGAGGACCATGGTAGTGTCAACAAGGCTATTGAGGGACTGAGGCCGGGTAAGGAACCCTGGTTGGCTTCAGGAGAAGCGAATCCCCGGGGCTTAGGATGGGCGCCTGCTTTCGCTAAACTCTTTAGGGGCAACCCGGAAAGGAGGTTTAAGAGGGAATCTTTTCCACGTATGCCTTGAACGGCAACTGGCTGATAGTGCGAGTCGACCCACTATCACAAATTCCAGCACCAATCGATTGGCAGGAGAAGCCTATGCGAAAAATTGCGATTATCGTGGCTCTGGTATTGGTCCTAGGCGGGGCCTTCGCCATGTCGGCCCAAGCTTACGATATGACTTTACAAGAGTTAATCGACTTGGGATCTACAGGCGTCCAAATTGATGATAAAGTGTTCTATGATTTCGACTATGACGGGATTGCTTTCGGCGGGGCTGCTGCCATTCCCGCAGATGGCATCGCCGTCACTTTCCTAAATGACGCAAATAATCCCGGGCTTCAATTTCAAGCTCCGTGGAGCGTTTCAGCTAACCAAGGCTTGGACTCACTCATCCAATATAAAGTTGCAGTTCTGAAGGGCGGAAACCCGATTGTTGATGTGAGTGCTTCAATGTTGGGGTACGGGTTTTCGGGGGGTGGAGGTGTTGCTGTAGGCGAAACTGTAAAGCTCGATAGTACAACTATCGCCAGCCTTTACTTACATGCCGACAGCACCGGAACGGTAGATTCCGACACGGCAATTTTCGACCCAACCTTGGGGATCCTTTATGTGGTTAAGGATATATCCGTGGTCGGTGGGGCCGTGGTCGATGGTCAAGTAGTGCCCTTGGTCGATTCTGAAGAAGGGTCTGCTACAGTCTCTGTTGTGATCAACAGGTTTTCCGAGGTCCCCGTCCCTCCGTCTGCGTTACTGCTGGGCAGCGGCCTGCTGGGTCTGGTCGGCCTGCGTTTCCGGAGAAAACTCTCCTGACCCCGCCTTTGAAAGCTTGCGCCCCCGGCCTCCCCGCCGGGGGTTTTTTTATATGATGTTTAAAAATTAACACATAGTTACAATTTTATAGACATAAGCTTCCTTGATATTATAAATTTGTTGAACATTTATCTCATTGAATATATTATGATTATATAATTATTTACTCTAATATTCATGAAATTGAACATATTTAAATAAA
>JARRQO010000018.1:15460-31208 GCA_037381685.1 Deltaproteobacteria bacterium
ACAAATAATCCTACGCTAAAACAAAATTATGATATTAGAACTCGGCAAAATTTCTGATGATAATTTTTCCAGGAAATTAGAGCATTAAACGGCAACTGGCCACATCTATCCAGAGAAGGAGCCAGTACATGAAAAAGCTTGCGAGCCTGGTCCTGCTTTTGCTGATGATGAGCTTTGCCCCAGTGGCCCAGGCAGATTACACCCTTACGCTGGTAACCGCGTACTCACCTGATACTGATCCGCACGCCTTTACCTACTACTGCCCAACCCCTGTGCAGGAAAACTTTGAGGATACCACTTTGATTCCCGGTCTCAGCATCACTGAAGTTGGTGGCGTCGGCATCATCCCCCCGGCCATCTTCGGAAACTTTTACGAAAATATCGTTGACGCCAGTGTTCCGCGCTATCAAACCTTTAACTACTCCTCCGGCATGAGGGGTTGGGGAGCATGGTTTGATTTGGCCGGCCCCGGCGGCCCCGGCAGCGGAATCGACGTTTACCTTGCCGATAATGACCAGTTCATCATGACCATCCCCGGCGCCGCGGCGGGAGAATTTTACGGTTTCATCACTGCTGGGACCTTTACCGGGGTAAAATTTATGAATCACCCAGGAACAGACGGAGTCCAGGAAACCTACGACCTGGACGGCTTGGCCGTCTGCCCCGCCCCCATCCCCCCTAGCGCCATCCTGCTGGGCACCGCCTTGCTGGGTCTGGTAGGCCTCCGTTTTCGGAAAAAATTAACCTGACTGGTTTAAATATGTAGGGAACCCTCCCGAAGAAATTTTCTAAAAAGGATATTCCATGAAAATTCATGAATACCAGGCCAAGGATTTACTGAAACAATTCCACGTGCCGGTCCCCCAGGGCGAGGTGGCCACCACCTCCCGGGAAGCCCGGCAGGTCGCAGAACAACTGGTGGAAGGCCCCTTTGTGGTCAAGGCCCAGATTCACGCCGGGGGCCGGGGCAAAGGCGGCGGCATCAAAATCGCCGCTACCCTGGATGAAGTAGAAAATATGGCCGATCAGATCTTGGGCATGACGCTGGTCACCCCCCAAACCGGCCCCGAAGGCAAGCTGGTCAACACGGTCCTGGTGGAGCAGGCCCAGGACATCGCCCAGGAACTCTACCTGGGTCTGGTGGTAGACCGGGGCTCGGGCCGGCCGGTGCTCATGATGAGCGCCGAAGGCGGCATGGAAATCGAAGAAGTGGCGGCCCGCACTCCGGAGCTCATCTTCAGAGAAACCGTCGACCCGGCCGCCGGCTTCTTCCCTTATCAGGCCCGCAACCTGGCCTTCGGCATCGGACTTGCCCCCGCCCTCATCCGCCCGGCCACCAGCTTCATTGCAAACCTTTACCAGATGTTCATCTCTCTGGATTGCTCCCTGGCCGAAATCAATCCCCTGGTAGTCACCAAAGGCGGCGCCATGCTGGCCCTGGACGCCAAAATCAACCTGGACGACAACGCCATGTTCCGCCATCATGATCTGGCGGCCATGGAAGACCCGGAAGAGATGGACCCCCTGGAGCATGAGGCCCGGAAACATCACCTCAACTACATCCGCCTCACCGGCAATGTCGGCGCCATGGTCAACGGCGCCGGCCTGGCCATGGCCACCATGGATCTGATCAAAGCCGCCGGGGCCGAACCCGCCAACTTTTTGGACGTCGGCGGCGGGGCCTCTGCCGAAATGGTGGCCAACGGCTTCCGCATCATCCTGGGTGACCCCAACGTCAAGGGCGTGCTTATCAATATCTTTGGCGGCATTCTCCGGTGCGACGTGTTGGCCGACGGCGTAGTGGAGGCAGTCAAACAGGTGCAGGTCGAGGTGCCCATCATCGTCCGCCTGGAAGGCACCAATGTGGAAATGGGCCGGGAGATCCTGAACCAGTCCGGCCTCACCTTTACCGTGGCCACCGACATGCAGGACGCCGCGAAGAAGGTGGCGGCGCTGGTCGGCTGACCACCTAAACATTATGAGCTGTGGTTCAGGTTTGGATTTCCGGCGCGCCGAGAGCCCTGGTTATAAAGGGAGACGCGCCGGTTCCAAAGTTACCTGGCAGGGCAAACCGCTGATCGTGGCCGAAAAAATCAAAAAAGGGGATCAGGTCCTGAAGCTGCGGGAGCCTAATGGCGTTCCGGTCTGGAGCAGCCACCACCGAACCAAGCCATGATCGGCGCGCCGGGCCTTTTGCTCCCGAACCTGTCTCAATGATGTTTCAGAGCTAATGGTAGATGAACCGGACCCATTCCCCCACAACGCAGGTAAGCCCCAAATAATCCTGCCCCGTTAGCGGGGGAATTTCCGCCGCCACCCTATATTCTTAATCCCCGTTAGTTTCCCAAGAGGTGCATTTATGGATAAATCAAAGTTAAACTTCATAATCGACGCGTCAATGTTTTTGATCCTGATGGCCATGGCCGGCCTGGGTTTTCTGATGAAATACACCCTGCCTCCCGGCCGCGTCCTTATGGCCACCTCTGGCAGCAACCCGTATCTCACCTGGCTAGGCTGGGACCGGCACGATTGGGGCGACATCCATCTCTACCTGGCCTTTATCCTCCTGAGTTTGCTGGCCATCCACCTCTTCCTCCACTGGCAGCAGATCCTGGGCCTGTTCCGGCGCCTGATCCCCGATTCCCGGCAGCGCTACCGGATCGCCATCATCTTCCTGATCATCAGCCTCCTGCTGATCTATTTTCCCTTTTTTATCACCCCGGATATGCAGCCCCGGGGCCGGGGTGGCGGCGGCCGTCATCGCTCCCAGCTAAACGCTTCGGAAACTTGGGTGGCCAAATCTCCGCCTCCGGGATCGGTGGGTGCTGGTAGCCGGTCGACTGCAAAATGATGCCGCCAAGATAACATTTTTGCCTCCTCCATGGTCTTATAGGAAAACCCCCGACACATGGGGGCAAATTCAAGGAGAGAGGTACAAACCGAAAATGCTTAAAAGACTGAGTCTGATGATGGGCATGGCACTGCTGTCCCTGTTGCTGGCATTCCAGGGCTTCTCCCAACCGCAGGTATTTGCGGCAACTCCAGGGAGCGCAGGCGCCCGCAAAGCCCGGCACTTCAACCCTCAGGCGGTGGAAACCCTGGCAGGAAAAGTGGTAGCCGTGAACCGCAAGGCCTCCAGGCGGCCTGGCCGTCCCGACCGGATAAGCCTGGTCCTGCAGACAGACCAGGGAAACGTTAAGGTCTTCCTGGGCCCCGCGGACTACCTCGACCAGCAGGCTCTCAAGCCGGCCCCAGGCGACCAGGTGGAGGTCAAAGGTACCCGGATCACCCGACGCCAGGGAACCTTCTTTATCGCCGGGCAGGTGAAAAGAGGCAACCAAATTTTGCAGCTCCGGGACAACACTACCGGCCGGCCCCTCTGGACTAAAGGAAAGAAACGGAACCTTTCCTGATTACTGTGACTTGTGAAAATTATGGGTCAAGGGGAAGGCCACCCGCCTTCCCCTCTTACCCGAGACAGGCCGCCTTCTGCGAAACAACCTGAAGAGCTACCCCCATTGCTCCCCCGGCGCTCATTAGGATTGCTTTTTAGTGACCAGTTGACCAAAATTTAAAGTTATGCGAAATTAAAACGATGGTTTGGGCACGGATGCCAGGCCCGCCAGGGTAATTTTCCGGCGTTGCCACTGCCGGCAATTGCTCCCCGATCATTGCGAAATTCACGTGAAAGGTAGATAAATGAGCGTTCTGGTAAACAACGACACGCGGGTAGTGGTGCAGGGGATTACCGGCAAGGAAGGCTCTTTCCACGCCCGGGCCTGCGCCGAATACGGCACCAAGGTGCTAGCCGGGGTGACCCCGGGCAAAGGCGGCCAGAAAATGGACGAGGTCCCGGTGTTTAATACCGTGGCCCAGGCCGTGACCGAAACAGGCGTCAATACTTCTTTGATCTTTGTGCCCCCGGCCTTCGCCGCCGACGCCATCCTGGAGTCCGCAGCCGCGGGGATCAAGGTGGTGGTGTGCATCACCGAAGGCATCCCTACCCTGGACATGGTCCGGGTCATGGCTGTGCTCAAAGATACGGACTGCCGCCTTATCGGCCCCAACTGCCCCGGCATCATCTCCCCCGGTCAGGCCAAGGTGGGCATCATGCCCGGCCACATCCACCGGCCCGGCCCCATGGGCCTGGTCTCCCGCAGCGGCACCCTGACCTATGAAGCCGTGCATCAGCTTACCCTTCTGGACCTCGGCCAGAGCACCTGCGTGGGCATCGGCGGGGACCCCATTATCGGCACCGACTTCATTGACATGCTCAAGCTCTTTGAGGCCGACCCCCAGACCCAAGGCATTGTACTCATCGGCGAAATCGGCGGCACCGCTGAAGAAGAGGCTGCCGACTACATTTCCCGGCACGTGACCAAACCGGTGGTGAGCTTTATCGCCGGCCAGACCGCGCCTCCGGGCAAACGCATGGGACATGCCGGAGCCATCATCTCCGGCGGCAGCGGCAAGGCCGCTGACAAAATAGCCGCCCTCTCTAAGGCCGGAGTGACTGTAGTGGCCAATATCGGCGAACTGGGACAGACGGCCAAGCAAGTTATGGCCTCTCGGGCCTGACTATGAAAATTCTCCTCCACATCTGCTGTGCCCCCTGCACGATTTATCCAGCGGCCTCACTGACAGACTCAGGGCACCAGGTGCGGGGTTTTTTCTTCAATCCTAATATTCATCCTTATCAGGAATTTTCCCGGCGGGTGGCCGCCCTGAAAGACTACGCCGGGAGGACCGGGCTTCCCGTCATTTGGGATCGCACTTATGATTTGGAAGACTTTTTGCGGCGCATCGTTTTCCGGGAGCAGGAACGCTGCCGTTTCTGCTTTCATCTGCGCCTGACGGCCGCGGCCCGGGTTGCCCGGGGCGGCAAGTTCGACGCCTTCACCTCCACTCTCCTTTACAGCAAATTCCAGAACCACGCCTTACTCCAGGAATTAGGCAAGCAGGTGGGCCAGGAAGTGGGGGTGCCGTTTTATTACGAAGATTTCCGCCAGGGCTGGGCGGCGGGGATAGAAAAATCAAAGCGGATGGGGCTTTACCGGCAGCAATATTGCGGTTGCATCTTCAGCGAACGGGACCGGTTCTTGTCGCCTTCCAAGTCCGGTAAGCGCGGCGGGTCCAAAACTGAAAAAAATGTTTAAGGATAAACCTGGCATCTTTCGATAAGATAATCATGATGACCGCTTCGTGGCTGATGCTGAGCAACCGCCAGGAAAACCTGAGACTGCTGATGGATTATGTCCGCAAGTGGGCCGAAGAGCATCGGTTGCCTACGAACCGCCAACGCAGTCTGAAAAAGGCGACTGAGGAAATCTTCCGCCACCTGGTAAATCATGCCTATCGGCCCGACCAACCCGGCTCCATTGCCGTGTCTCTCGAAGAAAGGGGGCCCCGCCTGCGCCTGATGTTCGAAGACGATGCCGCCCCCCACCACCCCGGCAGCCTTAGCGGCCTTCCGGCCCCGGGCAACCCTGACCCGGCCAGTTGCATCCTCTATAACGGCTTGCAGCAAGTGGCTGAAAGTGTCGTCTATTATCGCACTGGGGACCGGAAAAATCGGCTGGTAGTCTTTTTAGCTTAAAATTGGCGCGAACCGCTAGGTGATAATCAGGTTGCGTATGGGCATGGCAGGCCGCGTCCCGGCACAGGTTAAAAATCCCGTATTTCTATATAACCGTAACCTTAATAAAAACGAACCCGCGCCGCCAGGCGATTCCCTCTGCCCTCCGGTCCCTAATTAACGGGCGTACCGCCGGGCTTTGCGAAAAGCTTCCGCCGCCTCCCTGTTCTTGCCCTGCTTCTTAAGAAATTCTCCCAGGAAATTCCAACCTTCCGCATAATCGGGCTTCAGAGTGACGGCCTTCCGCAGCTCCTTTTCCGCCTCGGCGTAGTTGCCTTCCTCCGCCAGGGCGCTGCCCAACAAACTGTGGGCTTCGGCCCAGTCCGGTCTGATACCGAGGGCCTTGCGAAACGCAATCGCCGCCTCTTTATCCCGCCCTTCGCCGGCCTGCAGCAGCCCCTCTCTGAGATAATCCTGAGCCGCCCGCAGGTTCGCAGCCCTGATCTTTTCCGCGGCGCTTTGGGCGAATACCTGGGTGCTGGCGCCCACGGCCAGACACATCATTACCCACACTACCAGCCAGCGCTTCATGCTCTTTCCTCCCTGAGATGGTCAAGCGCAATCAAGGCTTATGCCCCACATGCCCTTAAGGTTCATATCAATATCATAAGAATGGGCTTAAAGGAACGCAACTTATTGCCCCGGAAGAACTATCATTTAAGCCAGCGGCCCCACGGAGGCCAGATAGAGGGCCACTTCTTCGGCTTCGTCCACCCCCACGAGCCGTTCCACCTCCTCGTCAAAAAAGGCCCCCACCGGACAGACCCCCAGATTAAGGGCTGTGGCGGCCAGCATCAGGTTCTGGCAGATGTGCCCGGCATCGGCAAACAAATAACGCACCGCCCGTTCCCGATACTTCCACCTGGCCCTATTCAGCACTCCGGTCCAGATAAACACCGCCCCCGCCGTTCCCAGAAAACTTTGGGCGAGCCCGGCATTTACCAAGGTCTGGCGATAGTCGCCCGCGGCCACCAATTCCAGGACAAAATCCAGCACCTGAAAATGCCAGATGCCCGGCGTCACCCCATCGACCCGATGCACAGCCACATAGGTTTCCACCGGGTATAGGGCCCCGGCCGACGGCGCCGCCCGGAAATGATACCCTCCCATGGTTCCGGTGATCCCCTGGGTGGCCCAGAGCAGGGCTGCCAATTCGTCCTGGGTCAGGGGCCGGTCCAGGTACTCGCGCCGAGACCGGCGGTGGCCCAAACAGTCCCATAAATCCGCCCCCCGGCGGCCGGAATCGGGATCCAGGCTCAGGCGCTGGGCTGCATCCGGATATTCTTTATAGAGCGGCGCCCGGGGATAGGCCAGGGTCTTTGCCGCCATGGTTCGCCGCCCATAGCGCGTCTCCTTTAAATACCGACGGCTGATGCCCGTCTCTTCAAAGTTCATGGCAACCTCCAGACCTGACGCCACCTGAAGGATAGCGATACCTCCCGCCAGGCCCCCAAGGAATCAAAAAAATTAAAAAATTGTGCCCTGCCAATCCCCCCTAGGAAAGCGGAATGCTCATAACTACAAAGTCTTACTCCGTTCCTCGGCGGGCGCGATTTCTCTCATAAATGATTTTCAGGCCCTTTAGCGTCAGATAATCGTCCACCGTATCGATGCTTTTGGTTTCCGAAGCAATGAGACAGGCCAGGCCGCCGGTGGCGATCACCCGGGTGGCGGTGCCCAGGGCTTCCTTGATACGCTGGACAATCCCGTCCACCAGCCCGGCATAACCGTAAATAATCCCGGCGTTCATGCTGCTGATGGTATCTTTGGCAATGATGCTCTTGGGCTTGGCGAAGATCTCCACCCGTGGCAGCTTCGAGGCCTTAAGAAAAAGGGCCTCGCACGAGATCGTTACTCCCGGAGCAATAACCCCGCCCAGGTACTCTCCCTGCCGGGATACCACGTCAAAGGTGGTGGCGGTCCCGAAATCCACCACCACCACCGCCCCATGCACCTGCTCATAGGCCGCCACCGCGTTAACGATCCGGTCCGCCCCCACTTCCCGGGGGTTGTCATAGTGAATGGGCATGCCGGTCTTGATCCCGGGCCCCACCCACAGAGGCCGGACTTTCAGGTAACGCTGGGCAAACCCCTCCAAGGTGTTGTTCATGGGAGGGACCACGCAGGAAATGACCAGGTCGGTGCCCCCCTCCAGCATCAGCCCCTGGGCCTGAAAGAGATTGCGCAAGAGGATTCCGAACTCGTCCACGGTGGCTTCTTTTTCGGTACGGATGCGCCAGTCGCTTAAAATCCGGTCATTCTGATAGATCCCGATCACCGTGTTGGTATTCCCTACATCCATCACCAGCAGCATGGCATATCTCCGTCTCAGTTCAGCATGGTCTCCAGCCCCTGCGCCAGCTCCTGCGCCACCTCCCGAATCAACGGTTCATCCTCACCTTCGGTCATAATGCGCAACTTGGGCTCCGTCCCGGAATACCGCACCAGCAGCCTGCCTTTGGCCCCCAGGCGTTTTTCCGCCTCCTGCAAGGCTCGGCGGGCCTGGGGCACCGTTTTCAGGTCTTTTTTCTCTTTGACCTGGATGTTGATTAGGAGTTGGGGACATTTTTGCACACACTTGGCCAGTTCCGCCAGCGGTTTGTCCTGTCGCAACATTACGGCCAGCAACCGCAGCGCTGTGAGAATGCCGTCTCCCGTGGTAGTCTCATTCAGAAAAATCACGTGGCCGGACTGCTCACCCCCCAGTACATAGCCGCCCTTAACCATGGCCTCCACCACGTAACGATCCCCCACATCGGTCCGCAGGAGGCGAATCCCCCTGCCTTTCAGAGCCAACTCCAGACCCAGGTTGGACATGACGGTGCCCACTACGGTTTTACGCCGCAACGTCTCCAGCTCCAGCATGTCCAGGGCGCAAATTCCCATCACGTGATCGCCGTCCACGATCTCGCCCCGATGGTCCACCATGATCACCCGGTCCCCATCCCCGTCGAACGCCAGCCCCAAATCGGCCCCGTAGCGTTTCACCAGGTTCGCCATGCCCTCGGGCGCGGTGGCCCCGCACCTGAGATT
The DNA here is from genome assembly GCA_037381685.1 of Deltaproteobacteria bacterium. GTDB lineage: Bacteria > Desulfobacterota > Desulfobaccia > Desulfobaccales > 0-14-0-80-60-11 > 0-14-0-80-60-11. The sequence continues at coordinate 24,129 of JARRQO010000018.1, forward strand.
GATGTTCCTGCCGTTGGGCCTCACCCCCATGGGGATCACCTCGGCCCCTAATTCGGTGAAGATATCCGGCGCAATCCGGTAGGTGGCCCCATGGGCGCAATCCACCACGATCTTCAGCCCGTCTAACTGCAATTCTTTGGGAAAGGTGCTTTTCAGAAACGAAATGTAGCGGCCCCGGGCATCATCGATACGAAAGGCCTGGCCCACCTCGGTCGCGGTGGGACAGGCCCCGTCCAACTCCGGCTCCACCATCAGGGCCTCGATGCGGGCCTCCAATTCATCCGGAAGCTTGAAGCCGTTGCCGGAAAAAAACTTGATACCATTGTCTTGATAAGGGTTGTGGGAGGCCGAAATGACCACCCCGGCGTCGGCTCGCATGGATGAGGTAATATAAGCGATACCGGGAGTCGGAAGCGGCCCCATGAGCAAGGCATCCACTCCCATGGAACAGATACCCGCCACCGTGGCATATTCCAGAAGATAACCCGAAATCCGCGTGTCTTTGCCGATCACGATCCGGTGCCGCCTCGGACCGTCTTTGACCACGTATGCCAGGGCCCGGCCTAATTGCAGGGCCACATCCGCGGTCATGGGATAGATATTGGCCACCCCCCGGACGCCATCGGTGCCAAAAAGCTTTCGTTTGTTTTCCTTCATGCCTAAAACTCCAGTGAACGCAGGGCTAACCCCATTAATGATCTTCATTTTTACCATAATCTGGATCAAATAACACTATGGACGCGAGGGATTTGGTTGGTTCAAAGGCGCATAGGTATTAGGGTCTCTTTCCCGGCGCGGTCATTATCGGCGAACTGCCAGGATCTTAAAATCACCCGAATGAGAAGCAAATAGGCCTTTGCAGGGGGCACAGGGGCTTAATCCCCTTCCTCCTGCCAATGGATGCACTGGACCGGACACTGCTCGATGGCCAATTGAATCTGATCCTCCGGGGCGCCGGTGGGATTGATAACCTCGGAATGCCCCAGTGCTTCATTGAGCTTAAATATTCCCGGGCACACCGCCTCGCAGTTGCCGCAGGCAATACACTCATCGGCGGCGATCACCGGAATTTTCTTTGCCATCTCCGACCCCACTTGATAGTTCAAGCCCTGCTTTAATGATTTAAATGGGCGGGGCGATGGTGACCAAAAGACGCACATCGGTTTTAGCTCTCAGCCCATGCGCCTCGGAAATGTCAGAAATGACCACATCCCCCGGTTTGGCCGGAACGGTCGCATTGTTTTCACCCAGAAACTCCCCTTCCCCTTCCAGGATCACCAGGCTCACCTGCCCCTCGATGTCATGGGCGTGCAGCGGCAGTTCCTGGCCCGCCTTGAAGTTAAAATTGATGATTTTAAAATAGGGCGAGTCGTGAACCAGGAACCTGCCGAATCCCTTGTCAGCAAACTGTCCGGCTTCGTAAAGATTGACCTTTTTCATGAAATTTTCCTCCTCATCGGCCCCCCCTGGCCTCAGGCCAACGGACTGCCTGAACTTTCGCCTACCCCACCGGTTCGGCCCAATGGATGCACAGGACCGGGCAGGCATCGATCGCCTCCTGGACCTTCTCATCCGGCGCCCCTGAAGGGTTCATGACCTGGGCGAACCCCAGGCTTTCGTTCATCGTAAAGACCTCGGGGCAGATTTCCTCACAGGTGCCGCAGCCAATGCATTCATCTTCCACCACGTATGGAACCCGCTCCTCCATGGTTTGCCCTTCTCCTTTCTCCCTTTTTCTTTCGGAGTGCCGGGCTGCAAAATTCACTCCGCGGTCGCCCCCGAGGCGCCCCCCGCCCCCGGGCCGCTTCCCTCGAAAGCCATCTCCACCCGGTAGGTTCCGCCCTCGGCATCCTTGTGCAAGGCAAACCCCAGGCGTTTCACCATGTCCAGCATGGGCTGGTTCTGGGCCAGCACATCCCCGTGCAAAAGCTTCACCCCCTGCTCCCGGGCAATCTCGGTGATCCGCTCCACCAGTTTGGGGCCCAGACCTTTGCCCTGCCAGGGGTCGGCCACGATCACCGCAAATTCCGCACTGGACCGATCCGCGGCCATGACCATGCGACTTACCCCCATCATGACCTCAGGACCCGGCGGCTGACCGATGGCCATCAGACCGATCTCCCGGTCGTAATCATTCTGGGTAAAGCGAATCAGCATTTCATGGGTCCAGTTCCTGATTAGCTTGAAATAGCGGAAAAAAATGGTCTCCTCCGAACATTTGCTGAGAAAATCGGATACCAAAGGCTCGTCTTCCGGTTTCATGGGCCGCAGCAGCACCGGGGTGCCGTCCCGGAGCATCCAGTCGCTTTCATATTGGTTGGGATAAGGGGCGATGATGAGGTGGCGCGGCGGCGGCACCTTGGTGGGATGCACGATAATGCGGGCATCCACCGCCACCAAGTGACCGTCAATCACCAACAAAGGATTGATGTCCAGTTCCACGATCTCCGGGAAATCCGTAACCAGTTGGGATACCCGCACCAGAATCTCCGCCAGCGCATCCAGATCCGTGGGCGGGGCGCTGCGATAACCCTTGAGCACCCGGGAAACCCGGGTTTTCTCAATCAGCCGCCGGGCCAAAAGCAGGTTCAACGGAGGCAGGTCCACCGCAGAGTCTTCCAGCACCTCAGTGAACACCCCCCCGGCCCCAAAGAGAATCAGCGGACCGAAATCCGGGTCCCGTTTGCTCCCGATGATCAGTTCGCAGGTGGAATCCTTTTCCTGGGTCTGAACCGTCACCCCCAACACCTGGGCTTCCGGCTGGGATGCCCTGACTGTAGTGATGATCTCCTCGTAGGCGGCCGCAACCTCCTGTTCATTTTCCAGGTTGAAGCGCATACCCCCCACTTCGGACTTGTGGCTCACATCCGGGGAATTTATCTTCAGCGCTACCGGAAAACCCACAGCTTGGGCCACTGATGCGGCATCGGCCCCGGACGACGCCGCCACCGTCCGGTTCACCGGAATTCCGTAAGCGCTCAAGATAGCCTTGGATTCCAGTTCCGTCAGCACTCCTCCCGGGCGCTCCAGGCACTGGCGGATGAACGTCCTGGCCTGCCGGCTATTCACGTTCACATCCTGGGGCAACCGGGGCGGGGTCTCCTGCAAAAGTTCCAGGTGCCGGGTATAAAAATACATTTCCATGAAGGTGTCCACCGCCTGCTCTGGAGTCTCAAAGGTAGGAATCCCCGCGTCATTGAGGATCCGTTCCCCGGCCTCGACGTCGGCGCCCCCCATCCACACCGCGAATACCGGCCGGGCCTTGCCTTGGATCTCCGGCGCCACCGCCCGGGCCACCCCGGTGGGGTCGGTCAGGGCCTGGGGTGACAGGATAATCACCAGTCCCGAGAGTTCCGGCGCCGCCATGGCCACCTGCACTGCCTTCAAATAGCGTTCCGGCGTGGCGTCCCCCAAAAGATCGATGGGATTACTCCGGCTCCAATGGGCCGGCAGGAATTCCTCCAGTTTCGCCAGAGTTTCCGGGCTCAGCTTTGCCGGTTCCAGGTTCCAGCGCCCCAAGGCATCCACCGCCATAACCCCTGGCCCCCCGGCATTGCTGATGATCCCCAGATTTTCGCCAACGGGGCGCTTCACCTTCCCCAGGGCTTCGGCGCAGTCGAAAAGCTGCCCAATGGTATCCACCCGGATAATTCCCGCCCGCCGGAACGCCGCGTTATAGGCCCGGTCCGCCCCCGCCATGGCCCCGGTATGGGAAGCCGCGGCCTGAGCCCCCGCCCGGCTGCGCCCCGCCTTAACCACGATGATGGGTTTGATCCGGGAGACAGACCGGGCCGCGCTCATAAATCTGCGATGCTGGGTCAAATTCTCCATATAAATGACGATACTCCGGGCCTTTTCCTCGTTGCCCAGATAATCGATCAGGTCGCCGAAATCCACGTCCGCCATGGACCCCACGCTGATGAAGTGGCTGAAACCGATCTTTTTGGGAATGGCCCATCCCAGGATGGAACTGCACAGCGCCCCGCTTTGGGAAATAAACGCCAGATTGCCCGGCTGGGCGCAATGGGGCGCAAAACTGGCGTGCAATTTAGAAAAGGGGCACAGGAGCCCCAGGCTGTTGGGCCCCAGGTAACGAACCCCGGCTTTTTGCGCCTCGGCTTTGATGGCCGCTTCAATTTCTTTGCCCGCCGGCCCAACCTCTTTGCCCCCCGTGGAGATGATAATCGCCGCGCCAATCCCCGCTTCCCCGCACCCCTGTATAGTGGCCGGCACATCCTTGATGGGAATGGCGATAATGGCCAGATCAATGGGTTTTTTGACTGCGGTAACAATGGGATAAGCCCGAAGCCCCTGGATCTCCTCATATTTGCGGTTAACCGGATAAATTTCGCCGCCAAAGCCATCCTTGATCAGATTGCCCACCAGGGCCTGCCCGATGGTCTTATCCTTTTCGCTGGCGCCGATCACCGCCACCGACTCCGGTTTGAAAAACACCTCCAGGAAAGACTTGCGCATGTGGTTGGTCATCCTTTGCCGGCTTCATCGGCCGACCCAGGTTGTGCCAAAAGACTTTTTGCCCCGCCATAAAAGACCGTCACCGCGTGGCGTTCACTGCCGGTGCGGCCCCGGCCATAGCGGGACAAAACCGCTGACTGCCGGTGACCTAAATTCTGCCAATCCTCTCGGGCCCCCGCGGCGCCCCCTTCGGTTTCTCCCACCAAAATAAGATAACGCAAAAATGGCAATTGGCAAATGGCCCTTACCGATTGTCCCGGCGGCGGCCAGGCATAAATCACCACCTCCGGCTCAAATTCCCGGACGATGAAGTTGGCGTCGCCCTGCTCCACCGCCGGAAAAACCGGCAACCCCGAAACAAACTCCCCCTCGCCTTTGTCCATGGCCCGGAAGCTGATGCCCGCCGCAACACATAAAGAAGCCAGGGCTGCGGTAAGATAGCCCCGGCCGGCCCCCGCCTCCAGAACCCGGGTCACCCGCAAAAGATTCAGATACCGCCTCAGGGTTATCACCCACTCCCGGGACGGGAAAAAATAGACCCCAGTGGCCCGGGACAGGGCCATAAGCCAGGCCGCTTCGTCCGGCGCCCGGCTTACAAATTCCCGCCAACGGGCCTCAGGCAGCAGATAGTCCAGCGGGCCTTCCCCAGAGGTCGGCAGACGCACCAACTTCCGGGCAAAGCGCTCAAAAGCCTGCTGTTCTCGAAAGCTCACCCCTGGATACACTGTGAAAGCCTCTCTGGGACATGACACGTATCAGGTTCACTAGGCTTAAAGATCCACCACCCGGTTCTGGATGGCGAACCGGGACAGCTCAGCATTATTGCGCAGATTGAGTTTTTTCAGCAGGCGCGCCCGGTAGGTGTCTACGGTCTTGGTGCTCAGGTGATAGTCTTCGGCGATCTCCCGGACCGTTTTCCCCAGGGCCAGATGCCGGAGAACCTGAATTTCCCGGGTGGAGAGGGAATCCAAAGGCGAGCCGCCCTGGTTGCCCCGGGCCAGGCGCAGGGCCAGGGCTTCGGCGGCGGCATCGGTTAGAAAACGCCCGCCCGCGTGGACCTTACGGATGGCTTTCACCAGCAATTCCGGAGCCGCGCGTTTGGTAATGTAACCCATGGCGCCGGCCTCCAGGGCCCGGACCACGTACTGCTCCTCTTCGTGCATGGTGAGGATGAGGAGAGGCAGCTTCGGGTGGGAGGCGCGCAGGCGGCTGACGACTTCCAGGCCGTCCAGGCCGGGCATGGAAATATCGATGACCGCCACTTCCGGCGAGGTCTCTTGCACCCGGCGAATGGCTTCTTCGCCGTCCGCGGCTTCCGCCACCACCTCGAAATCGCCGCAGTCCTCCACGATGCGGCGCAAGCCAGCCCGGACGATATCATGATCATCAGCCAACAGCACCCGGATCATTTAAATCCTCCACAGCCTTCGACCGGTAGCCTGAAATAGACCTTGGTGCCCTTGCCGGGCCGCGAGCGAATCTCCAGGCTGCCGCCCAACAGACCGGCGCGTTCCCGCATACCCGCCAGCCCCAGACACTCCGAGGCCGCGATCTCCTGGGGATCGAAGCCCCGGCCATTGTCCACCACGGCCAGAATCAGTGCGCCTTTTTCCGGTTGGAGGCTCACCTTTACCCGGGTGGCCTCGGCGTGACGGGTCACGTTGGTCAAGGCTTCCTGGGCAATGCGATACGCCGCGGTGGCTCCGATGCCATCAACTTCGGGCACGTTGCGATGCTTAAACACGCAAGTAATGCCCGTCCGCTTTTCAAAATCGGTGATGTACCAATCCAGGGCATCGAGCAAGCCCAAATCATCCAGCACCCCGGGGCGCAATCGCGTGGCCAGGCTCCTGACTTCATCGATGGTGTGATCAATGACCTGGCACATAGCCAAAGCCCGGTCGGAGGCCTTGGGATCTTGCGGCCGCAGCCGGGCGCTGAGCCACACCGCATCCATGCGCAGGGCGGTAAGCAACTGGCCCAACTCATCGTGCAGTTCCCGGGCAATGGCCCGGCGCTCCTGCTCCTGATTGGCCATGATGCTTCCCGAAAGCCGGCGCAGCTGGTCCTGGGCCCTTTTCTGGGCGGTGATGTCAGTGGCGATCCCGCCCAGGCCGATGGGGACTTCTCGGGTATTATAAATGGGAAATTTAACCGACAGATAGGTGCGCGGGCCGTCGGGCTGGGGAATGACTTCCTCCACCTGGTAAGATTCCCGGTAGGCGAGTACCCGCAGGTCGGAGGCGCGGAATTGCTCCGCCATGGCCTGGGAGAAAACTTCGTGATCGGTCTTGCCGCGAATCTGTTCGTTGCGCAGGCCGAAAACCTCCTCGAAGCGGGAATTGACCAGGGTGTACCGGCCCTCGCCATCCTTGATGTACACCACCGCCGGGGTGTACCGCAGAATGCTGGTAATCTCCTGGGTCCGCTCCCGCACCTGGCGTTCCAGGTCCCGGGAATAGCGGCTCAGCTCTTCCTGGGCATGCTTGAGCGCCGCCTCCGCCTGTTTCCGCTCCGATAGGTCCCGGGCCAGACAAACGCTGCCGATAGTGCTGCCATCCGCGTCCTTGAGCAGACTGATGGAGATATCCATGGGCACAATCG
>JARRQO010000018.1:31218-37477 GCA_037381685.1 Deltaproteobacteria bacterium
GCAGTTTGGCAAGCATGCGGTCCAGTTCGGCGGGGTCGGCATAGAGCTCGAATGCGACCTTGGCGCTCAATTCCTCCAAGGTATAGCCATAGATTTCCACCGACCGCCGGTTCCACAGGATGAATTTGCCGTGCCGGTCCACGATGCCGATGGCATCCACCGAGTTGTCAATCACGTTTTCCAGGTATTCCGTAGTCCGCTGGAGTTCGGCCTCGGTGCGCTTCCGGTCTTCGATTTCTTGGGTTAACTGCTGATTGGCCTTGAGGAGTTCGGCGGTGCGCTCGGCGATGCGGTATTCCAGTTCACCCAAAGCCCGGCGCCGCGCCTCTTCGGCCAGGTTTCGGTAATCTTTGAAGATCTCTAATTCGGCGATCCGCCGGCGCAGAGAGGTCAGCTCTTCGATGAGTTGGGCCTTGGTTTTATCCGAGTCACGCATCTGAGTTCAAAGCTCGAACTTAAGGTTGAGACCTCTGCAGAAGTCTCGTGTAGGACAGCCGCCCCCGGCTGTCCACCCGTCATGAAGCCATCCATGAGGGCGCCTGCGCGATATTTTGATTAAAATTGTCAGCACTTGCGACCTTTTAAGAGTTCTCAACTCTGTAATTTTCAAGGCAAAAGTCACAAGTTCTTCATATCATATCCTATTTGGCGTCAGGGCGGAAGACGGTATCCCAGGGACTGGGCGGTGGGTCGATTTGAAAATGATAACAACGTTCCAGAAAGGTTTTGGCGGGACCGTCCCCGGGGTCTTCTGCCAGAACGGTCTCGAAGTAAACCTGCGCCTCGTGGAACCGGGCCTGCCGGTAGAACTCCAGGCCGTGGGCAAACTCCCGATGCCGCCACCTGACCTCAGGCGGCACCTCGTCCACGAGACCCAGAACCTCGAACACCCGAACCGCGTGTTCTTTGCCCTTCACCGCCACCAGGTCCAGTTCCCGGAACTCCACTCCGCCATCGCACGCCGCCACCGTAACTTCGCTGGCCATAACGTGGGAGCCGTAAAATTTGTTCAGCCCTTCAAGACGCGCAGCCAGATTAACCGTGTCGCCGATGACGGTGTAATCAAAGCGCCTGGCTGACCCCAAATTCCCCACGATGGCCTCGCCGGTATGCAGTCCGATACGCATGGTTAAAGGCGGCAGCTCCAGTTCGGCAAAGCGGCGGTTCAATTCGGCCAGAGCCGCCTGTTGCCGCAAGGCGGCCCGGCAGGCGCGGTAGGCCTGGTCCGGCTGCTCCAGAGGCGCGCCCCAAAAGGCCATGATGGCGTCGCCTTCGAACTTGTCCACCGTGCCTTCCTCATCCAGGATGATTTCAGTCATGGCAGACAGATAGTCGTTTAACAGGCCCACCACGGTTTCCGGATCCAGGCGCTCGGAGATGGTGGTGAACCCGGCCAGATCGGAAAAAAACAGAGTGACCTGGCGGCGCTCGCCCCCCAGTTGCAATTTTTCCGGGTGTTCCAGCAAATGGTTGATCACCGCCTCGGACATGTACTGGCCGAACATCCGCCGGATATGGAGTTTCTGGCGGCCTTCGGTGGCATAGCTGTACGCCGTCGCCAGGGCGAAGCTCAAAACCAGGGCGATCCCGGGCAGCACCGGGTCGGCCCACCAGGAAAAGTGAAAGGCCGCCACCGTCAGCCCCAGGTAAATCACCGCCAGCCCCACGAACCCGGCCAGGGTAGCTAAAAGCCCCGAAAACCACAGCACCACCAGAACCATGGCGGTGGCCAGAATCAGGATTTCGAGCCACATTGACCAGGCAGGGATCGGCCTGAGAAAGTCGCCCCTTAAGAGATCATCCAGCAGGGTGGCGTGGACCTCCACCCCGGGATACACCGCAGACACCGGCGAAGCCTTCAGGTCCAGGAGGCCCGGGGCGGTTAAACCCACCAGCACCCACTTGCCGGCAAAGGCCCGGGGCGGGTAGATCGGAGGTAGCCCGTGCTCCAGGCGGGACTCGGAAGCGATGACATTGGCCGCCGAAAAGCGCTTATGGCTGCGGGAAGGGCCGCGAAACTTCAGGAGAAGGCGGCCCTGGGGGTCCAGGGGGATACGGGTCTTGCCCACCAGCAGGTTGCCGGGAGCAAATTTCAAGGGCCCGGGGTTGCCGAAGTGGTGAAACGCAGCGAACGACAGGGTGGGGAGCCACTTGCCCCGAAAAGACGCCACCAGGGGCACCCGGCGGTAGATACCGTCGGCATCTGGCCGGGTTTCCACATTTCCCAAGGCCCCGGCGGCCTTAAGCAACGGCGGGATAGGCGTGACCACGGCCCGATAAGTGGTCTGGTTGCGCGGCGGCGGGCCGTCAATGGTGAGGCCGGCCTTGTGAAGCAGTTCCGCTTCCGAGGGGTTGGGGGGCTTGGCGTCCCGGGACAGGAAAAAGGGCAGCACCACGTTGCCCGCTGCGGCCACGGCCTGCGCCAGACGCTGGTCGTCTTCCGGGTCGTAAGACGAGGCCTCGGTGAACAGGACGTCAAGGATCACCGCTTTGGCGCCGGCATTGCGGCAAAAGTCGATGAGCGGGGCATAAAGCTGGCGAGGCCAGGGCCAGGTAATGCCCTGATTTTTGAAGAAATCCAGATCGGGCTGGCCCACGGTCACCACCACCACCTTGGGCGACGCCTTCGGCAGCGGCACCAGGCGGAAAAGGGTATCCAGGGTCTTGAGGCGGTAGGGCTGGATGGCCCCGGTGTAATCCAGGATTAGGGAAATCAGTAGCGCGGCCAGGATAATGCCTGCAGCCGCCAGCCATTTGCCGTACCGGGAAGTTGTGGTAAAAGCGAGGTCGCGTTTCATGATGGCTCACTCACTATAATATCTTTGCGAGCCCGCTGAGCAAAGACAATTTTCCCTGAAGTTCAACCCGCCGCCGTCTTCCCCGTCTTAAGGCGCACCCGGAATTTTTCCACCAGGCGGTGGGGATGGTAGGAAAGCTTGGCCTGGCGTAATCCCGGCTCGCCCAGGTCCTGCTCCCGGTTGATAAACGGCACCCTGGCCCAGACCTTGCGGGTGAATTCCTGGTTGATGACCGCGTAAAGGCTGCGCATCTCGGGGTCGGCCTTTTCCAGATGGATGACCGCGGTGTCGGCATTGAGCAGTTCCCCGCAGGAAAAGGCCCGCACCCGGTCGTTGATCAGGATCACCCCGCCTTCAAGACCCAGATCCTGAAAATTGCTCAGGGCCGTGCCGACCGCGCCCCGCTCCCCCAAGAGGGAGAGATCTTCCTCACACCTTTTTATCTGGCACCATCTGGCGCCCAAGTCCAGGCAGGCCGGCAGATGTTCAGGCCGCAAAGCCTCATAACGGTAGCGGTGGGAACGATTGAAGCTGTTGAGGTGGTTGCGCTGGGTATGGTATTTGCCCCCGCTTAACTTAATGAGATCATCAGTGCGGTAAATGTAATCGAAATGATCCCGCACCGGCTCCACCACGAAGTCGGGCTGGCCCCCCAGTTCGGCGGCCAGCTTGGGGTCGGCCCGCTCAATGGCGGGATCGGCTACCCCGTGCTCATCGCCAAGCCACTGCAGCACCCGGCGGCAGAGGTCGGCCCGGGGCGGAGGACCTACGGGCGGTAGAGCCCAGGCGGGACGGCCGCCGGCCGCGCCCACTATCAGGAGGCAGTCCCCGTCCAGGCACCACTGGTAGCCATAATGACCCTGCCACATGAAAAGATTGGTGAAGGTCAACTCCGAGAGCTCGGGTTGATAGGCCCAAAGAAGGTCCCGGATAGTTTCCCGATCTTGCAGCACCAGGGTTTTGAACCGGGGAAAGAGAAGAGGCCAACCAGGCGGCGAATTGCTGGGGTCAGGTTTCATATGACCTTATTTTACCTGAATTCTGCCGAACCTGCTTTTTGATCGTTGCCCAAAGTTTTTTCTTCTGAGCCGCACAGCTAAAAAGTCTCTACTACCGGATATTTTTTAAAGCGCGGCAAAAAACGGCGGCACCGCGCTTCCCTACCCTTGTCTGCCCAGACGTGGGTTAGCAGCAACAAGCGGCTCTCAAGCCTGGCGCGGCGCATCTTCCTGGGGCACCCAGTGGGCCCCTTTGCCCAGCAGGCCAACGGGCACGGTCATGCCAATGTCTACAGATGCGGCGAGCAGTTCCATCTCCCGCGGCGAAAGATAGGTTTTCAGGCTTTCCCCCCCATCGTGGACCAGAATCAGTTTAAAAATGCCGGTGCCGTTCATCTGATGGACCTCAGAAATCTTCAAGCTCCCCTGCCACATATAATCCTGCGGTTTTCCGGCCGGGAAGAGTTCGACGCTCTGGCCCGGCAAAGTCAGGCAGACCCGGCGGGGCAGCTCGCTGCTGCCGGTTAACCGCGGCGGCAAATCCAGGTCCCCCATGGCGGTTACCAACCGGGCATTCTCAACCGTAGCCGCGATCAGGTTCTCGATACCCATCAGTTCGGCGACGCTAGGGCTCCTGGGATACCGGCACACCTCCTCCGGTTCGCCTTCCTGCAGGATTCGCCCGTCTTTCATCACTGCCAGGCAATCGGCCAGGAAAAAGGCCTCCGCGACATCATGGGTGATGTGGATGATCGTTACCCCCAGTTCAGTGTGAATCCTTTTCAGTTCGTTTTGAATGCGGTTGCTGGTGGCCCGGTCCAGGGCGCTTAAAGGCTCATCGAGCAGCAGCACGTAAGGCTCCATCACCAGGGCCCGGGCCAGAGCGGTACGCTGGCGCTCACCTCCGGAAAGCCGGCTCGGCCGCCGTTGGAGCAAAGCTTCGATTTCCAGAAAGCGGGCCATTTTTTCCACGGCTTGCTTGATTTTCGGTTTCGGTCTGCCTTGCAGCCGTAGTCCGAAGGCGATGTTTTCGAACACCGTCAGGTGCGGAAACAAAACATGGTCTTGATAGACTATGCCCAGATGCCTCTTTTCCGGCGCCAGTTGAGTCGCATCCTGGCCCCTGATATGGATGCGCCCGTCGCTGGGATGGTGCACTCCCGCGATGGTTTCCAGCAGCACCGTTTTCCCCGTGCCCGTGGGACCGAGCAGTGCCAGGTAGGTTCCAGGCTTAACGTGCAGAGAGATTTCTTGGAGGCGGAATTCACCCAGTCTGAGACAAATATTTTCAAGCCTGAGCAATTTAGCTCTCCTTTTTCTGGATCGCCAGCCAGCGCAGCCCGGAAAAGATGATGAGACAGAGCAGGATCAAAATCACTGCCACAGGACTCGCGTATTTGAGCCCGAAATTCTCAAAACGCGACCAAATCAAAATGGGAGCGATCATGGGATGGTAGGTCAAGATGATTACGGCCCCGAATTCGGCAATCCCCCGGGCCCACATCATAATGGCGCCCGAGAGAATCGACCGCCAGCACAGGGGCAGGCTGACCTTAAAAAACGCCTGCCACGGTGAAGCCCCCAGGGTTCTGGCCACGCGTTCCAGGCGCGGGTCGACCGCCAGAAATCCATCCCGGGCCGCGTTGACCAGAAATGGCAGAGAGACGAACGCCATGGCCAGACTGATGCCGGCTTCGGTGCCGGTAAAACTGACCCCCACCTTGGCAAAGGCCTTGCCCAGCAAAAACTCCCGGCCGTACACCATCAGCAGGGCAATGCCCGCCGCGGTATGGGGAATCATCACCGGCAAATCGATGGTGCCCTGGATAATGGTCTTCCCCGGAAAATTCCAGCGAGCCAGGGCATAAGCCAGGGGGACGCCGAACAAGAGGGACGCCAGGGTCGCCCACAAGGCGGCCCGCAAGGTCAGCAGGATGGAATGGATGACCTCCGGCTCGATTATGGTGGATCGTAAGACGGCTGGGTCCGTCGACGATATCACCTTGGCCAGGGGGACCACTATGATTAAAACCAGGATCCCCCCCAAGCCGGAGATAATGATTTTAAAATTTTTCACTTCACGAATTGCTTGAGCGCCGCCGGCAACTTGCTGGCCTCTCCGGTCACCTTGGCCGGGTAAATCGCCTGCTGCCCGTTTTTCTCCATGATCGCCCGTCCCTGCGGCCCCAGGACGAAAGCCATGAATTTGATCGCCCAGTCCCGGTGCGGCGCCTTATTTAAAATCGTTAGGCCATAGATCATGGGCGCTCCCTTTTTTTCAATGAAAGTTCCGGGCTTCTTGCCCGAAACCTTGACCGTGGCCTGCTTGTAGAAGTCGGCATAAGCCGGGGACCCCAGATTGATCTGAGCCGGAAGCACCACAAACGGCATATGGTGCTGCTCGCATACGGACTTATAGATAAAAACGTAATCCAACTGACCGGCTTCCAGCAGGGCGATCAG
>JARRQO010000019.1:0-14725 GCA_037381685.1 Deltaproteobacteria bacterium
AATCGTCGATTCTCCTCCCGGCACCGGAGATGAGCCACTGAGCGTGGCCCAAACCATTTCCGGGATTCGGGCCATCGTGGTCACCACCCCCCAGGAAATTTCGCTGGCCGATGTGCGCAAGGCCATCAATTTTTGCCGCAAGGTGAGCATGCCGATCCTGGGGTTGGTGGAAAACATGAGCGGCCTTATCTGCCCCCACTGCGGCGGGGAAATCCGCCTGTTCAGCCAGGGGGGTGGCCAAAAAACCGCGGCCCTGACCAAGGTGCCGCTTTTGGCCAGCCTGCCCTTTGATCTCAGGGTGGTAGCCAGCGGCGACTCCGGCAAACCCTTGGGAGAAGTGCCGGACAGCAGCCCCTTTATCCAAGCCCTGGGCGACCTGGTGGATCGGGTGGAGCAGCAGTTGGGTAAAACCCCGGGGGACCGGGCGGCAAAATCCGCGTCGAGTGCGGCGCCGAAGCCGACCGACTCTTTCCCCCACACCTTTAAGGTGGCCATCCCGCTGGCTGAGGGCAGGCTGGCCAGTCATTTCGGCCATTGCGAGCAGTTTGCGGTGATCCGGGTCAAAGAGGGATTGATCGAGGCTAAAGAACTCCTCACCCCGCCGCCCCATGAACCCGGGGTTCTGCCCCGCTGGCTGGGTGATCTGGGAGTAAATCTCATCCTCGCCGGGGGCATGGGCCAGAGGGCCATTGGCCTTTTCGCAGAAAATGGCATCAAAGTAGTCACCGGCAGTCCTGGTCACGAGCCGGAAGCCCTGGTCCAGGGGTACCTTTCCGGGACCCTGGTGACCGGACCCAATGTGTGTGACCATTAATCTCCGCGCAGGGGTGTTGCAACGCTTAAAAAAGACTTATCTTTACAAAAAGCTCTGGACACATCCTGCCATTTTAGGGGCGAAACGACCGGATAGCGGCCCTCGGGCGCTATCCACCACAAAGGAGGTGAGGGAAATGGCGCCGCCGGAAAAGGAAATGCCCATGGAATGCGCTCTGTGCGGCTTTACGGCCGAAGGGAAGTTTGAGGGGGATATCTGCCCGCAATGCAATCTGACCTATTGGCGTTGCAGCAATTGCCAATACACCATCACTGCGGCCAAGCCTCCGGAAGAATGTCCCAGTTGCCACCAGAAGGCTGATTTTCTTAACATCACCTGCTATACCCCGGATTGTGGGGGGCCCGGGAAGATTGACCCCCGGTTGTAGGCTCACTGCCAAACCACGCCCTGCCCGGGTTCTGCTACCGGGCAAGGCATAACTTCCCACAAGGAGGCCAGTCATGAAAGGCAAGCACGAACACAAGCATTTACATTCTCATGAGCATACCCATGCGCACAGCCATGAGCACCAACACGAGGATCTGGTCCACCTTCATGAGCATACCCACACGCACACGCACGAGCATCTGCATGAGCATTCCCATGAACATGCCCATACACACGATCTGCATGTGCACGACCATGAGCACCCCGGGGAGCATGGCAGCCATGAGCATGAGCATCCGGCACACGAGACGGAGGTCCATGAGCATTCCCATTGAGCGAAACCGCCTCCGATCCCCCTAAATCCCCCGGGAGGCTTAAAACCAGCGTTTGCGGCCGGTTGCTGGGGGCGAAAGAACTTGAGGTTTACAGCGATAATTACTAATAACTACCGACACTTAATCATCAAGATCAAGGTTGCCTTTTTATCTTAGGGGGGTTAAAAACCGAATGGTCGCGGGTGAACTTCTGGCGCTGGCTTCGGTGCTGGTCAACCTCTTGGTAACGGGGCTGAAGTATTTCTTGGGGGTGTTTTCCGGCAGCCTGGCCCTGCTGGCCGATGCCGTGCATTCCAGCGCCGACGTGGTGTCTTCCGCTTCCATTTGGGCCGGGATCAGGCTCTCGCGCCGCAAATCCAAGCGTTTTCCCTATGGCCTCTATAAGGTGGAAAACCTGGTGGCCTTGATGACCTCGGTAATAATCCTGCTGGCCGGCTATGAAATCGTCCACAAGGTTTTATGGGCCGGCGAACGGGTCAAGGCGGCCCGCCTGCCTTATGCCATGGCCGGGGTGGTCGGCATTGCCGTAATCCTTTTAACCTTTTCCCGCTTTGAATTGATAAGAGCCCGCAAGCTTAACTCTCCCAGTCTGCAGGCCGATGCCCAGCATCTGGCCACCGACCTGTTCTCTTCCTGCGTCATTCTGTTGGGGCTGGCCGGTACTTACTGGCGGGTCAAATTTCCCCTGGACAAGGTGGCGGCTTTAATCATCGTGGTGTTGATCGTCTGGGTGGGAGTGAAAATCGCCCTGGATGCCATCCGCGTGCTTCTGGACGCCTCCCTGGACTTCAACACCCTGAACACCATCCGGGAGATCATCCTGGAAATGCCCCAGGTAAGTAAAATTAACGCCCTGACCGGCAGAAATTCCGGCAGATTCAAGTTTATCGAGGCGGATTTGGCTCTCAAGGTCAGGGAACTGGAAAAAGCTCACTTCGTAGCCAACCAGATCGAGGGCCGCATTAAAGACCAAGTCCCCCATGTTGACCACATCCTGATCCATTATGAGCCTATGAAAAAGGAGACCAGTATCATTGCCCTGCCATTGGCGGAAGACCAGGGCCATCTGTCGGAGCACTTTGGGGAGGCCCCCTATTTTCTCCTGATCACCCTGAGAAACCGGGACAAGAAATTGCTCTCAGAAAAGCTTCTGCCCAATCCTCATCGGGCCGTGCTAAGCGGCAAGGGAATTCAGGTGAGCGAATGGCTGATCAGTCAGGGGGTGGACGAAGTGATTGCGGCCAAGAGTTTTGAGCATAAGGGCCCCTATTATGTCTTTGCCGATGCCGGGGTGGTCATGCAGCAGACCGACCAAAAGGACATCGATCAGATCAAAAAGGAGGTGGTGGCCTAAAAAAGCTGGTTAAATAAAAGACCTAGCGGTAATGGTCTTGGGGATTGCCGAAGGGATTCGCAATCCCCATAATATTGTTAAGTGGGGGACATCATCTCTCGCGCCAGGCTGCCCTGAGATGCTGCCCAACCCAGTCCCCGTTTCTAAACCGCGTGGCGCATCAGGGTCAGAAACGTGAATTTCTTGGCTTTTAAACTTGAATAGCTTAAACTAATTCCTCCGGTTTTTTCAGAAACGCCAGAGATGATCGCCAAATAAGGGTAAGACCATGACCAAATTAGGCAAATTCTGGGCCCTGCTGGGCATCCTGGGGTTTCTCCTTCTCAACTATCCGCTGTTGGAGATTTTTAACCGCGATATCCTGCTGGCGGGGATTCCCTTTCTGGTTTTATACATCTTTGTCATCTGGCTTTTGGCTATCATCGGGCTTTATGCTTTGAGCAGGCGATTAACTGTTCGAAAGTAAGTCGCCGGGATTCAGGTGTTTATGCTCTCTACGGGATTGGTAGCAGCCGCAGCCTTGAGCTATCTACTCCTGCTCTTTGCCATCGCCTATTATGGGGATTGGCAGCGGGACCAGGGGAAAAGCGTCATTGCCAATCCCTATATTTATGCCCTGTCTCTGGCGGCCTACTGCACCGCCTGGACTTTCTACGGCAGCGTCGGTAAGGCCGCCACCTCCGGCGTTACCTTTCTCACCATCTATCTGGGTCCCACCATCATCGCGTTTTCCTGGTGGTTCGGTCTGCGCAAGCTCCTGCGCATCTGCAAGGAAAACAACCTCACCACCATGTCCGATTTCCTGGCGTTGCGCTATGGCAAGGGCGCATTTTTGGGAGCCCTGGCCACGTTGGGAATGCTGTTGGCCATAACCCCCTACATCGGCCTGCAGCTCAAGTCCATTTCCGATACTTTCAATATCCTGGTTTGTAAAGAAGTTTGTCCTCCGGGCACTATCCCGGTTTATCACGACACCGCCTTTTATGTGGCGCTGATCCTGGCTTGGTTCGGTATCCTGTTCGGGGCCCGCCATCTGGACCCCACGGAACGCCATGAAGGGTTAGTGGCGGTAGTGGTGTTTGAGTCTATCATCGAACTGGTAGCCTTTTTAGGGGTGGGCATTCTGGTAACCTTTGGCCTGTTTTCGGGTTGGGGAGAAATTTTTGCCCGCCTCAAACAGAGTCCGGCGTTTCACCAGCTTCTCCTGGTGAACACCGGCCAGCACAACAGCTATGCCCTGCTTTTGGTGTTCACCGTCCTGGCCATGGGGGCCATCCACTTCCTGCCCCGGATGTTCCATATGGCGGTGGTGGAAAATACGGATGAGAAACACATTCTCACCGCCATCTGGCTTTTCCCCCTGTATCTGCTGTTAATCAACCTGTTTGTCATGCCCATTGCCTTCGGCGGGCTGCTCCTGGGCTTCCCCCAAAACCAGGCCGATACCTTTGTGCTGCGCCTGCCGCTGTCCACCGGCCACCCCTATCTCGCCTTGCTGGTCTTTCTGGGGGGATTGTCAGCCTCCACCGCCATGGTGTCGGTGGCCTCCATCACGGTGAGCACCATGCTCCTGAACAGCCTGGTAATACCCCTGGCCATTCGGCTAAGGCTGCAAGAGTGGATTACGCCACATTTATTGACCATCAAGCGGGGCTGCATCCTCTTGTTGATTATGCTGGGCTATTTCGGTTATCACCTGGTGTTTCCCACGGTCATGCTGGTGGATATTGGTCTGATCGCCTTTTGCGGGGTAATCCAACTGGCGCCGGCCATGATAGGGGCCCTGTATTGGCGACAGGCCACCCGCTGGGGGGCGTTGGCAGGGTTGCTGTCCGGGTTCTGCCTCTGGGCCTACACGCTGGTCCTGCCCTATCTGGTTGAAGCCGGCTGGTTTTCTCTCAGCATTTTAACCGCAGGGCCCTTTGGACTGGCTTTTCTCAAGCCCACCGCCTTTTTAGGCCTGACCGGCCTGCATAAGCTCACCCACGCCTTTTTCTGGTCCCTGCTTTTCAATGTCGGCACTTTTGTGAGTGTTTCTTTGCTGACCGTGCCCAGCCGGGTGGAGGAGGAACAGGCCCGGCGTTTTGTGGAAGTATTTGAACGGGAACGAGAAGTTCCCCTTGAGAAACGCTATGCTCATTTCCCGAGCCTGGACCAATTAACCCAGTTTCTGGAAAAGCTCATCGGTCCCCAAAAGGCCGGAGAAGCACGCCGAGACTTTCTCCGGGAGGTGGTAATCCCCGAGTCCGAATGGGGTGACCGGGAAAGGCTCCGGTTGGCAGAGTTCGTGGAACGGACCCTGGCCCGGTCCATCGGGCCAGCCGCAGCCCGGGTCCTCAAGGAAGGTTACCTCTCCGCCATGGGGACCCGCATGGAAGACGTATTCGATCTTTTTGGCCGCATTTCCAGCTCCCTGGAGGAAAGCGAACAACAACTGAAAAGGCGGGTCGCCGAGCTCTCGGTGCTCTATGAAGCCGCCCGCCGCCTGGCCTCTTCGCTTTATTTTCCCGAAATCCTGGACGGCGTCCTCGGAGTCTTGGAAGAAAAGCTGGGAGTGGAAAAAAGTGCCGTGCGGCTCTTGGATGAAGATGGGTTCCTGCACATCAAAGGTTTTCGCGGTCTGGGGCCCTCAACTCAGGGACAGGCATTCGAGCCCGACCCCGAATCCTTTTTGGGCCAATGTTTATCCACTTCCCAGGTAATTTCCGTGGCGGATACCGCCACCGCGCCGGACCGCCTGCAGGGGCTGATAGAAGCCGAAGCCATGGGCTCTCTGGTATTGGCCCCCATCATTACCGAGACTATGACCCTGGGGGTATTGACCGCAGCCAGCAGCCAGAAAGGTTATTTTACCAAAGAACACGTGGAATTCTTTCAATCGCTGGCCGAACAATTGGGGTTGGCGGTGCGGAGCGTCAACATGGAAGAGGCGCTGCGCCTGGATGAATCCCGCCTGGAGGCGGTCTGGCAACTGAGCCAGATGACCAAGGCCACGACGAAGGAGATTACCGATTTTGCCCTGGAAGAGGGGGTCCGTCTGACTAAAAGCCGGATCGGTTACCTGGCGTTCACCAACGAAGACGAAACCGTGCTCACCATGCAAGCCTGGTCCAGGACAACCATGCAGGAATGCCTAATTGCCGACAAACCCCTGGTTTATCCTCTGGAGACTACCGGGCTTTGGGGCGAAGCCGTGCGCCAGCGGCGGCCCATTATTACCAACGACTATGCCGCGCCCAGCCCCTATAAAAAGGGTTACCCCGAGGGCCATGCCGAAATTCGCCGCCACATGAATATCCCGGTATTTGATGGAGATCACATCGTGGCGGTCGCCGGCGTGGGCAACAAGGAGGATGACTATGACGATTCCGACGTCCGCCAGTTGACCCTGTTGATGAACGGCATGTGGTGGCAGCTTAAACGCAAGCGGGCTGAAGAAGCCTTGAGCGCAGAGAGAAAACTTCTCATTCATACCTGCATGGACGGCATCCTGGCCCACGATATGTCCGGCACGATCCTCATTTTTAATGAGACGGCTGCCAAAATTTTGGGATATAACCCTGATGAAGTTATCGGCAAAATGAATATAGATGAACTCTATGCCCCCGGCCAGGCACGGGAAATCGCGGCTAAAATTCGGGCCCCCGCCTTTGGCGGTGCCGGAATTTTGCTGAACTATGAAACCAGGATTCGACATCAGGACGGTACCTTCATCCCCATCTGGCTTTCGGCCCAAGTGCTCCGTGAAGATGACCGGGAGACCGGAATCATGGGTCACTTTCGCGACCTGCGGGAACGCAAGCGTATGGAAGAGGAACTGTTGCGCAGTGAGCGGCTGGCCGTATTAGGCAAAATGGCGGCCCATATCAGCCATGAAATTAAAAACCCCCTGATGCTCATCGGCGGCTTCGCCCGCCAGGTTTTGAAAGATAGCGCCACCCAGGTGCCGAAAAATGTGGAAAAACTTAAAGTCATCGTGGACGAAGTTAAGAGGTTGGAAGACTTCCTGGTCGAAGTGGGAGGCTACGCCAAATTCTCCGAGCCCCAAAAACAGCCGGAAGACCTTAACCTCCTGGTCCGGGAAACCTGCGCCCGCCTGGAGCCGAGTTTGCGGGAAAGCAATATTGAACTTGCCCTTGATCTGGCCCCTGATCTGCCGGAGATTCCCTTTGATCCGGCTCACATACGTCAGGTGGTCCTGAATATTGCCAAAAATGCCCTGGAGGCCATGGAGTCCGGGGGCAAGCTGACCATTACCAGCGGCCGCCAGAAGGATCGGGTCTTCGTGCAAATTGGCGACACCGGGTCAGGGATACCCCCGGAAAATCTGGAAAAGATTTTCCAGCCCTTCTTTTCTTCCAAGCCCAAGGGCAGCGGCCTGGGGCTGGCCATTTCCCAGAAAATTATCGAAGCGCACCAGGGAGAAATCACCATAGACAGCGAACCTGATAAAGGCACGCAAGTGACCATCTTTCTAAAAGCAGGCCCCTAAACCTGTTCCGCAAAGTTCGGGGTTCAAATTTGAGACCTCCACGCAATTCTTGTTTAGGGCAGCCGCCCTCGGCTGTCCACCCTTCCTGGAACCCTAGATTAGGCTTCATGCTATATTTTGATAAAAATTGTCACACTTGGGACCTTCTCAAAAGTCTCGCGGCAACCCCGCCAGAAAAGCCTCCCACCCACAAAGCTCATTTCCCCGCCGGCGCTGGCCGGTAAAAGGGTAACAGATGTGACATTTTTACTCATTATGCATTATTAATTGTATTTTCAATAGGTTATTCTTGACATTCTGATTTTTTTGTCCCTAATAACCACCCTCACCTTGATGAGCCCCCAAACCTTTCGCCCCGCAAACCCGCACTAGTAGCCAGCTTTACCCCTTTCTCTCCAGAGGGCATGTGCTTTGCATTTTTAAGATCGCAGATAACGCGGCAGTATTTCGGGTGGAAACTATCCGGGGTCTCAATGATGAAGGAAAAATGCGGTACGCTGCTGGTCGCCGAACGTGGCTGTGAATTGGCCCAGACCTTGAATTTTTGGGTCACGGAAAAAGGACACCGGCTCAGGGCCGTGGACAACATCAAGGACCTGCTCATGACCCTCCAGAAAGAAAAAATCCACGTCCTGGTCATGGATGTGAGGCTGCCCGAAGAAATGGGGTATGAAGCCATCGCCATTATCAAAGGGCTGGACCGCAGGCTGCCCATCATCATTACGGCCGATGAAAACAACGCCGAACAGGAAAGCCGCATCCGCCACCAAGGGATTTTTTATTATCACGTGAATTCCTTTGGCAAGGATGACCTGATATTAGCCATCTCCAACGCCATGGGGCGATCATCCCAATAATCAGAGAGGGACGCGATGCCATTACAAGAGAAACTGACTTCCGGTGAATTCGTCATTCTGGCAGAAATAGAGCCGCCCAAAGGCACGGATGTTTCCGGGATGGTGGCCAACGCCACCAGGGTCAAACGCGACGTGGACGCTTTTGTGGTTCCGGAGATGAACAACGCGGTGATGCGGCTGAGTGCACTGGGCGGCGCGCTCCTGCTGCAAACCAAGGGCTTGGAAACCGTGATGCAGGTCTGCTGCCGGGACCGCAACCGCCTGGCGTTGCAAGGCGACCTGCTGGCGGCTCAGGCCCTGGGAGTCCCCAGTGTCATGGCGGTGGAAGGAGTTGCGATCACCCACGGCGATCATCATCAGGCCAAAGCAGTGAACGATATCAATCTGTTGGAGTTGATTTCGGCCATCGGCACCTTGCAGGCCGGGCGGGATATGGCCGGCGTGGATCTCAAAGGCGCCCCGCAATTCCTGGTGGGCTCCACCGTCAAAGTGCCTCTGGGGTCCGAAGGCCTGGAAGCGGAGCTCACGGCTTTGGACCAGAAGATTGCCGCCGGGGGCCGGTTTTTTACCACCCAGCCGGTGTTCGACATGGCGGTCCTGGAAAACTTCAAGGAGCAGGTGGGAAGCCGTCCCGCGGCCCTCTTTCCCACGGTGCTGCTCCTCAAAAGCGTCGGCATGGCCCGCTACATCAACCGCCACATGGAGATGAAAATCCCGGAGGAACACATCACCAGGATTCAGGACGCGCCGGACCGCGTGCGGGAGTGCGTGCAGATCGCCGCAGAGTTCGCTACGGCCATCAAAGAACAAGGGTTCCCGGGAGTGCTCCTCGCCACCATCGGCTGGGAGGACAAGCTGCCCTCGATTCTGAGCGCCGCCGATTTTTAGCGGCGCGAAGGCAGGTTTGTTGAGCGGGAACCATGCAAGAATTTTATAAGGGATAGATTATGCCCCAAAAGAAAAAGACCACGGCTCAAAAATCGTCCCGGAGCAGAGCCAAGGCGGGCTCCGTGATGGTGGTGGGCGGAGGCGTGGCCGGGATTCAGGCCTCCTTGGACCTGGCCAACTCCGGCTTCTATGTTCATCTGGTGGAGAACAAGCCGGCCATCGGCGGGGTCATGGCCCAACTGGACAAGACCTTCCCCACCAATGACTGCTCCATGTGTATTATTTCGCCCAAGCTGGTGGAATGCGGGCGGCATTTGAATATCGAGATTCATACTCTCACCGAGGTAGCGGGCATCAAGGGCAAGCCGGGGAACCTCAGCGTCACCCTGAACAAGCAGCCCCGTTATGTGGACCCGGCCAAATGCACCGGCTGCGGCGAATGCGCCAATGTCTGCCCGGTGACCATGCGCGACACCTTTAACGAGGGTCTGGCCGACTGGAAGGCAGTCTACCGCCTCTATCCCCAGGCCATCCCTTCGGCCTTCGGCATTAAGAAGCTGGACCGGCCCCCCTGCACCTTGACCTGTCCGGCGGAGATCAATGTCCAGGGCTATGTCCAACTCATTAAGATGGGCAAATACGCCGATGCCGTAAAACTCATCATGGAACGGCTGCCCCTGCCCGGGGTCCTGGGCCGGGTGTGCCCGCACCCTTGCGAAGCCAAGTGCCGCCGGGCCGAGCTGGATGAGCCCGTCGCCATCTGCGGCCTGAAGCGCTTTGCCGCGGACCAGGTTGATTTGGACGCCATCACTCCGCCTCTGGTGGAGGCCAAAAGCGACAAAATCGCCATTATCGGCTCCGGCCCCGCGGGCCTGGCCTGCGCCTATCACCTGGCCTTGCGGGGCTATCGCCCCACCATCTTCGAGGCCCTGCCCAAACCCGGGGGCATGCTCCGGGTGGGCATTCCCGACTACCGCCTGCCCAAGGATATCCTGGACAAGGAAATCAATAATATCCTACGCCTGGGGGTGGAATTGCAGACCGACACCGCCTTGGGCCGGGATTTCACCCTGGATGAACTGTTAAAAAATGGCTATAAGGCCGTTTTTCTGGGAATCGGCTGTCACGTGGGCAAACCCCTGGGGATTGAAAATGAGGACGCTGACGGCGTCATCCAGGGGGTGGAATTCCTGCGGCGCCGAAACCTGGGCGAACCGCTCACAGTGGGCAAAAGACTGGCGGTCATTGGCGGCGGCAACGTGGCCGTGGACGTGGCCTGCACCGCCCGCCGCCTGGGCTCGGAGGTGACCATCGTTTACCGCCGCGGACGTTCAGAAATGCCCGCGTTTGCCCACGAAATCGAACAGGCCATGTGCGAGGGCGTGGAAATCGTCTACCTGGCCGCGCCCTTGAAAGTGGTGACCGGCAAAGACGGCAAGGTCGCCGGCCTCATCTGTCAGAAAATGGAGTTGGGCGAACCCGATGCCTCAGGCCGGCGCAAGCCGGTGCCCATCGACGGCGCCACTTTTGAGCTCCCGGTGGACATGGTGGTGCCGGCCATCGGCCAGGAAGCCGCCCGCAATGCCCTGGAGTCCTGCGGAGTCAAGACCTCGCGTTGGGGCACCATCGAAGTAAACGAAGTCACCTACGAGACCTCCCGGCCCGGGGTGTTTGCCGCAGGCGATGTGCATACCGGCCCCTGGATCGCCATTGAGGCGGTGGGGGGCGGCATCGAGGCCGCGGAGTCCATCCACCGGATGCTTACCGGCGCGGATATGGTGGCGGGCCGGATTGAGGGCCAGGAAGCGCACCGGCGCTGGGCCGAAATTCCTAAAGACGAGACCGGCGCGCCCCGGGAAGTCATGGCCGCGCTGCCGCCGGAGTACACTTGCAGCTGCTTTGATGAAATTGCCCAGGGATACACCGAGGAACAGGCCCGGCGGGAGGCGGCCCGCTGCCTTAATTGCGGCATTTGCTCCGAATGTATGCAGTGCGTGGCGGCCTGCCAGGCCGGGGCCATTGACCACACCATGCAGCCCGAAACCAAAGAGGTCAAGGTCGGGGCCCTGATCCTGTCGCCCGGGTTTCAGACCTTCAATCCCAGCCAGTGCGGCACCTACCACTACAACAAGTTGCCCAATGTGGTGACCTCCCTGGAGTTTGAGCGCATTCTGTCGGCCTCCGGGCCCTTCGGCGGCCATCTGGTCCGCCCCTCGGACCACGCGGAACCCAAGAAGATCGCCTGGCTGCAGTGCGTGGGCTCCCGGGACGTCAAGTACCACACCTATTGCTCCTCGGTCTGCTGCATGTACGCCATCAAGGAGGCGGTAATCGCCAAGGAGCACGCCCCCTACCCTCTTGACGCCGCCATCTTTTACATGGATATGCGGACCTTTGGCAAGGATTTCGAACTCTACTACAACCGCGCCAGAGACGAACACGGAGTGCGCTTCATCCGCTCTCGGATTCATAGCCTCGAGCCCCTGGCGGATGACAATTTAGCCATCCGCTATGCCGACGAAAGCGGCGAAGAGAAGACGGAAGTCTTTGATATGGTCGTGTTGTCGGTGGGCATGGAAGTCAGTCCCGGGGTCAAGGACCTGACCCGGACTCTGGGAGTTGGAGCCAATGCGCATGATTTTGCGGCCACCTCGCCCTTTGCGCCGGTGACGGCTGATCGGGCCGGCGTCTATGTCTGCGGGGCCATGCAGGGTCCTAAGGACATCCCGGAGTCCGTGATGCAGGCCTCCGCCGCGGCCGGCGCGGTGAGCGCCGCCTTGGGAGACGTGCGCTGGAGCGAGACCAAAATCCGACAGACGCCCACCCCCAAAGACATCAAGCCGGAAGACGAACCGCGCGTGGGGGTATTTGTCTGCAATTGCGGCATCAATATCGGCGGCATTATCGACGTGCCGGAATTGTCCGCCTATGCCAAAACGCTCCCCCATGTCGCTTATGTGGAAGATAACCTGTTCACCTGTTCCCAGGATACCCAGGTCAATATGATCAAGACCATTGAGGAGCAAAATCTCAACCGGGTGGTGGTGGCGGCCTGCACGCCCATCACCCATGAGCCCTTGTTCCGGGAGACCTTGATTGACGCGGGCCTGAACAAGTATCTCTTCGAGATGGCCAATATCCGCAATCAGGATTCCTGGGTGCACATGAAAGAACGCGACAAGGCCACCGCGAAAGCCAAGGACCTAGTGCGCATGGCGGTGGCCCGGGCCACTCTGCTCAAGCCGCTGGCGGAAAAGCCCCTGACCATCAACCAGCGGGCCCTAGTCATCGGCGGCGGGGTGGCGGGACTTTCCGCGGCGCTCAACCTGGGAGACCAGGGCTTTGAAACCATTCTCCTGGAAAAAGAGCCGGAGTTGGGCGGCATGGCCCGGCGGGTTCACCACACCATCGAAGGCTTGGACGTCCAGACCTACCTGGACGGGCTCATCGAGCGCGTCAAGGCCCACGACCAGATCCAGGTGCTCACCGGCGCGCTGGTGGTGGGTTTTAGCGGCTACAAAGGCAACTTCACCACGGAAGTGTTGATAGGCCCCGCCATGTATGAACGAAAAATCGATCACGGGGTCACGGTGGTGGCCACGGGCGCGACCGAATACCGGCCCCAGGAATTCCTCTACGGCGAACACGATCGGGTGATGACCCAGTTGGAGCTGGGCAATTTGCTGCACCGGGCGCCCCAGGAGGCCGCAGGCTGGAACCGGGTGGTCATGGTGCAGTGCGTGGGCTCCCGGAACGAGGAAAACCCCAATTGTAGCCGCATTTGCTGCCAGGGCGCGGTGAAATACGCTTTGCAATTGAAAAAGCTGAATCCCGACCTGGATGTGGTGATCCTCTACCGGGATATGCGCACTTACGGCTTTTTGGAAGATTACTACCGGGAAGCCCGGGACCGGGGCGTGCTCTTTGCCCGGTTCGAACCTGACCATGTGCCCCAGGTCAGTAATGATCAAGGCCAGCTCAAGGTCACCTTTGTGGACCACGTGTTGGGCCGGCCCATCAGTATGCCCGTGGATGCCGTGGTATTGAGCGCCGGGGCCCGGGCCGCAGATACCGAGGAATTAGCCTCCCTTTTGAAGCTGCCTCGGAACGCCGGCGGGTTTTTCATCGAGGCCCACGCCAAGCTGCGGCCGGTGGACTTTGCCTCGGAAGGCATTTTCCTCTGCGGCATGGCCCATTCTCCCAAGCTCATCAGCGAAAGCATCGCCCAGGCCATGGCCGCCTCCGCCCGGGCCGGGGCCTTTCTGGCGGATACCCAGCAGACCATCAGCGGGGTCACCGCGCACGTGTCCCCGGAGCGCTGTGCCGCTTGCCTGGTGTGCGTCCGCACCTGCCCCTACGGCGTGCCGCGCATCAACCGGGAAAATGTATCGGAAATCAACGAGGCCCTGTGCCAGGGCTGCGGCACCTGTGCGTCGGAGTGCCCGGCCCAGGTGATCCAGTTGGCCCATTTTGAAGATGACCAGATCAGCGCCAAGATCAAAACCTTATATTGAGGTGCCAAAAAGTCTCGTTCCCAAGTTGTACTTGGGAACGAGAAGAAAACTGAGATTATAAGCAAAATCATTGCCTTAGAGGAGTCCTCGATGGAACCGTTTGAGCCCAAAATCGTCGGGTTTTGCTGCCACTACTGAGCATATTCCGCCGCGGACCTGGCAGGTTCGATGCGTTTGCAGTACCCGCCCAATGTGCGGATTATCGAGGTCCCCTGCACCGGCAAGGTGGACGTCATGCACCTGCTCATGGCCTTTGAATACGGGGCCGACGGCGTAATCGTGGTGGGGTGCATGGAAGGCGACTGTCACTACAGCGCCGGAAATCTGTACGCCAAAAAACGGGTCAACCGGGTGAAAGAGATTCTTGATAAAGTGGGCCTTGGCGGCGAGCGGCTGGCGATGTACAACCTGTCTTCCGGCATGGGCGGACGCTTCGCCGAAATCGTCCGGGAGATCACCGAAAAAGTGCTGGAACTGGGACCGAGCCCCATTCGCATTGCGGCCGGCCCGGCCCCCAGGCCCATGGCGGAGGTAACCCCATGATCAAAGCAGTGCCCAAACCCCTGGAAGAAGTCCTCGACCTGGTCAAAGACTTCAATAAGGTGCTCGTTGCCGGTTGTGACGGCTGCGTCACCGTGTGCGAGGCCGGCGGTCTGAAGGAGGCCAAGGTCCTGGCCGCGGCCCTCCGCCTCTATTTCACCCAGGCA
The DNA here is from genome assembly GCA_037381685.1 of Deltaproteobacteria bacterium. Lineage (GTDB taxonomy): Bacteria > Desulfobacterota > Desulfobaccia > Desulfobaccales > 0-14-0-80-60-11 > 0-14-0-80-60-11. The sequence goes on from JARRQO010000019.1 coordinate 14,349, forward strand.
GGCCGGCAAGCCCAGGTCGATGAAACCAGCGTCACCCGCCAGTGCGAAAACGAGTACCTGGCGGAACTTTCCGACGGCATGGACGCCTATGACGTGGTGGTTTCCCTGGCGTGCGGCTGCGGGGTCCAATATATGGCGGAAATGTATAACAACAAGATCATCTACCCCGGCGTGGACACCTGCTTCATGGGGGTGAACGAAGAGCGGGGGCTTTACGCCGAGCGCTGTCAGGCTTGCGGTCGCTGCATCCTGGCGGAAACCGGCGGCATCTGTCCCGTGGCCCGCTGTTCCAAGCGCATGCTCAACGGCCCCTGCGGCGGCTCGGACAACGGCAAATGCGAGATCAACAAGGAAATCCCCTGCGGCTGGGAGCTGAT
>JARRQO010000020.1:0-14667 GCA_037381685.1 Deltaproteobacteria bacterium
CCTTGGTGGTTCATTCAGTTGTGGGCTTACTTATATTTTCAAAATCATATCTCAAACTTCCCTATTCTGGCTGATAATACAACCGGCCTTTGCTGCTGGCCGAGTCCGTGGCCCGGGAACGGGCCCGCCTGGTACTGGTGGGAGTGGATGATCTGACCCTGACCCGGAAAACCTTCTGGGCCAAAGAGTTGAGCTTTTCCGTATCCAAGGCCTCGGGCCCGGGCAGCCTCGCCCCCCTTTATGAGGCCAAAGGCTTTGACTATCCCATCGCTTACGTGAGATGGACCGAGCGCCGCAACCTGGAGACCTTTCTCGATCTGATCGCCCGGGGGCATATGCGGGTCCAGCCTCTGATCACCCACCGCTTTCCCATCCAGGACGCCCTCCAGGCCTACGAGCTCATCCTGGAAAATAAAGAGCCTTACATCGGCGTAGTCTTAGCGTATCCGCCAGGCGAGTCCGCAACTGCCGAAGCGGCTCCCTCGGCGCGCAAGGTTTGGTTGAAATCCGTTCCCACCCCATCCGAGGCCACTGCGCCAGGACTTGGCCTGATTGGCGGCGGCATGTTCACCAAAAATATTCTGCTGCCGACCCTGAACAAAATCTCCGGCGTGCCCCGACAGGGAGTAGCAACCACCACAGGCATTTCAGCCAGGCATATCGCCCAAAAATTCGGGTTTGCCTATGCCAGCACGGATTACCAGGAGATCCTGCAGGATGCCTCCATTGGCCGGGTGATGATCACTACCCGGCATAACCTCCACGGGCGCCTGGTGGCCGAAACCCTGGCCGCCAATAAAGATGTTTTCGTAGAAAAGCCCCTTTGTCTTACCGAAGAAGAATTGGGGGAAATCGAAGAGGTGTACGACGGCTCCCGGTTGTTAATGGTGGGTTTTAACCGCCGCTTTGCCCCTCTGGCCCTGGACGTTAAGTCCTTCTTAAAAAACCGGGTTACTCCCCTGGTCATGATCTATCGGGTCAATGCCGGGTATATCCCCGATGACAGCTGGGTACATGACCCGGAAGTCGGAGGCGGCCGGATTCACTCTGAAGTCTGTCATTTTATTGATTTTTTGCTCTACATTACCGACTCCGAACCGATACAGGTCCACACTAACGCCATCTCCGGCCAGATGGGCAAATACCGGCGTGATGACAACCTGGCCATCACCCTGTTGTTTCAGGACGGCTCCGTGGGCACTATTATCTATACCGCGAAGGGCTCCAAATCCTTTTCCCGGGAGCGCTTCGAAGTTTTTTGCGAGGACTCGGTGGCAGTCATCGAGGATTTTCGGCGCGGACAACTGGTGCAAGGCGGACGCACCCGACACCTTAAGAAGCTCTCCATGGACATGGGCTATCAGGCCGAAATGGAGGTGTTTTTACGCCGGCCCCCGGACCCGGCTCAATATCGTCAGTGGTTTAGCGGTTATGTGGCCGCTACTCGCTGTACCCTTAAGGTTGCGGAAGCATTGAGAACCGGAAAAACCTTGAAGCTTTAAGGTAAGCCTGGACCCTATCTGTCTTCTTCTCTACAGATAAATTGCAAGTTTTCCTGAACAACTGGCTGACTTAGGCTGGCGTTGTCCTACAAACCAGGAAAACCCGCAATGGGCAAGCACTTACGGAATACAACTTGCATAAAAATAATTTGATTAGCTTTACCCAAGCGGGCCGGAGTTGGGGCAAATGGCAAGATTTATGGACAAATTAATCCTTGGGAATACACCTTCAGGGAAGATCAAAAGAATTTTAAACATCGTGTTTCATTTGCTTAACATTTCTTCCAGAGAGATTACCCGGCAAGCTGCGGCGGTTGACCCAATCCCCCTCGGCTTGGCCTAACCTCTTTCCTTTTGGTGTGCCGATGCTCAAGCTCTTGGGTATACGCCTTTCCATATGGCCGCTTGCTTTATTAACCGGCGATTCGGTCATGTTTGTTTTTTCAGTACTCATCGGTTATTGCTTAAACCGCAAGACCCTCAATATCCCCTGGTTTTTCTTAGACGCCTTTATAATTCCTTTATTCCTGATGGGATTGACTTACTTCTTGGTGCTCTATGTGGCCAATCTCTATGATCATTACCAGGATTTTCGGCGGCTGGAAAATATCAGCACCATCATCTTAGCCTCTCTTATTGGGACACTCCTTATACTAATTATGTTCACATTACCTTCACGCCATGTGCTGGGCCGCGGGTTTGTCGAATGGCAAGGGGTAATCTTTGTTTGGCTTTTGGTGCTCTGGCGCGTGGCGTTTTCGGCCATCGCCCTGCCTCTGCGCCTGCAAAGAAACGTCTTGATTATTGGCGCCGGGAAAGCCGGACAAGAAATTCATAGCGTTATTAAACGTTGTAAGAATAGCGGCTTAACAGTCGCCGGCTTTCTGGACGACAATCCCCAAAAAACGGGTGCTGATCTAGACGGCGCTCCCGTCCTGGGAACCACCAGCCAATTAGGCGAGATGATAACCTCCCATAAGATTGGCATGCTGGTGATGGCCATAACTCATAGCAATCCTAAAAGATTGTTAAATAACCTGGTGCGTTTCTCACTCATGGGGGTCCAGTTAATCGACATGCCCAGCCTCTATGAATTTTTGGCGGGCAAGATTCCCACGAATCACATTTCCGATGTGTGGCTCCTGATTCACGGCTTGCATGGCAACAAGGTCTACTACCGGCATTTCAAACGGGTAGCTGACTTGGCTTTGGCTTCATTAGGACTGTTCCTTACGTGGCCCCTGTGGGTCCTCATTGCCCTGGCCGTGAAACTGGACAGCCCGGGACCGGTTTTCTTCCGACAGGAACGTTTGGGCAAAGATGGCAAGCCTTTTCGCATCTTGAAGTTCCGGACCATGATCGATGACGCCGAGTCGTGCGGGCCGCAGTTTGCCTGTCAGAACGATTCCCGCATTACCTCGGTGGGCCGTATCCTGCGCAAAATGCGGCTGGACGAACTTCCTCAACTCTACAACATCCTCAAAGGTGATATGAGCTTCATCGGCCCCCGCCCTGAACGGGAAATCTTTATCCGGGATTTCCAGCATGCGGTCCCGGAGTTGCGAGAGGGACGCCGCGCCGCCGACGCCCCGGGATGCCAGGTGCATTGCGGCTATAAAGAGCGCATTCCCTACTACAGTTATCGGCTTTTAGTCAAGCCCGGCATCACCGGTTGGGCCCAGGTTATGCATACATATGCCTCGAGCCTGGAGGAAACTGAAGAAAAGCTGCAATACGATCTTTACTACATAAAAAATATGAGCCTGTTTCTGGATCTGGCGATATTGCTTAAGACTATTCGCATTGTGCTTTTCGGCGCGGGCCGGTAAGGGTCCGAGCGTAATTATGTAAGGGGGTAGTAACCACTATGGATTATAAAGAAGCCTATCGCGGCAAAACTATTTTAATCACCGGCGGGGCCGGGGCCATCGGCAGTAATTTAACCCGGGCTTTAGGGGAGCTGGGCGCCAAATTGGTGGTGGTGCTGGATGACCTGTCATCTTCATCCCGCTGGAACGTTCCGGCCCTGCCCAACGTGTTGTTTATAGAAGGCAGCATCCTGGATGAAGTGGAGCTCAAGCGGGTGTTCTTTGAAGGACCGGATCTAGTCTTCCACCTGGCCGCCTTGTTCGCCAACCAGAACTCCATCGATCATCCCGAAACCGACCTGCTGGTCAATGGCCTGGGCACTTTAAAGCTTTTGCAATATTCCCATCTTGCCGGGGTCAAACGGTTTGTTTACGCCTCCTCCGGATGTTCGATCTATGGCAGCGGCGCCCCTTTGCCCCTTACCGAAGAATTCATGTCCCTCCACCTCAGCTCCCCCTACCAGATCACCAAGATGTTGGGAGAGCTCTATTGCAATTTTTATCAACACCATTACAATGTCCCGGAAGTCAAGGCCCGGTTTTTCAATTCCTATGGCCCCGGTGAAGTACCCGGTCAATATCGCAATGTGATTCCTAACTTCATCTATCTGGCCATGCAGGGGCAGTCCCTGCCCATTACCGGGACCGGGGAAGAAACCCGGGATTTTACCTTCGTGGGTGATATTGTGGACGGGCTTTTGCGCGCCGGCTACTTTGACGCTGCCGTGGGCCAGGAATTCAATCTGGCCTCCGGCGCCGAAACCCGCATCATTGATCTGGCGGAGATGATTAATCGCGAGGTGGGCAATCAGGCCGGCATTACCTTTACCGCCCGGCGCAAATGGGATACCAAGCCTCGTCTCCTGGCTTCGGTGGACCGGGCCAAGAACCTCATCGGTTACCAACCCAACACGCCCTTTACCGAGGGCCTGAAGCAGACCATTGCCTGGTTTCGGGACAACTGGGATTTGATCGTGCAGACGGCCCGCTTCGGCCCCGGCGTGTCTTCGGCAAACCGGCAAATTGTGTCCAAGGTCTGAGGTTAGGACTTACTTCGCAACACTTTTGATCACTGTGAAAAAAATCCTCCTGGTTTTCGGTACCCGGCCTGAGGCCATCAAGATGGCCCCGGTGTTCCTGCGCCTAAAAGAGTCGGCCGCCTTCCAGGTAAAAGTCGCGGTAACGGCCCAACACCGGCAGATGTTGGACCAGGTTTTGGAGATCTTCGGCATCCATCCTGACTTCGATCTGGATATCATGTCTGACGACCAGGACCTGTTTGACATCACCGGTCGGGCCTTAAGCGGCTTAAAGGAGGTCCTGCGCCAGGAGCAGCCGGACTTGGTGCTGGTCCACGGCGATACCACCACCACCTTTGTGGCGGCCCTGGCGGCCTTTTACCTGAAAATCCCTGTGGGGCACGTGGAGGCCGGGCTGCGCACCAAAGATAAATGCCGGCCTTTCCCGGAGGAAATCAACCGGCATCTAACCGGCGTTTTAACCGATTATCACTTTGCCCCCACTCCCTGGGCCCGGGACAATCTTCTGGCCGAAGGCGTGGCCCCGGAGCGCATCTGGGTCACGGGTAATACCGTCATCGATGCCCTTCAGATTATTGCCTCCCGGGTCGCCCAGGAGCAAAAGCGTTGGCAAAGTTATTTCCAGCAAGAATTCCGGCTGTCACTGGATGGCAAACGCCTGATTTTGGTCACCGGCCATCGCCGGGAAAACTTTGGGCCCGGCTTTGAAAACATTTGTTGGGCCTTACGGGACGTGGCGGAGTCTTTTGCCGACGTAGTGGTGGTTTATCCGGTCCACCTCAATCCCCATGTGCAACGCCCGGTTAAGGAGATCCTGGGCCCGGTCGGTAACCACGTCCAAACCGGGCCAGGCGGCCGCCTCTTTCTGTTACCCCCCCTGGATTATGTCCCGTTCGTGCATCTGTTAAGTCAAAGTTATCTGGTACTGACTGATTCCGGCGGCATCCAGGAAGAGGCCCCCGCCCTGGGCAAGCCGGTCCTGGTCATGCGAGACGTAACGGAGCGCCCGGAGGGGGTCTGGGCCCAAACGGTCAAATTGGTGGGCACGGATCGCGCCAAGATTTTTGAGGAAATTCAGGAGTTGCTGGAAGTTCCGGCCAGCTACCAAACCATGGCTCAGGCCCGCAACCCCTATGGCGACGGCCAGGCGGCTCGGCGCATCGAAGAGACCATCCGGCAAATTCTCCGATAAGCCAATCTCTAACCCGAATAATTCGCTAGAATGCAAAAGCCTTGGTGTATAGGCTTTCCAGCCTGGGCAAAAAATTCCTGCTTTTTGGGGCTATTTTATCTTTATATTTCGCTACCTTGTCGTATAATTCCGAAAGTTTACGAATAAAGCAGGTAAGCGGGTTAGGATTCCTGGGCCCAGGGGCTGCGGCAAAACCAGTCGTAGGTCTTTTGCAAACCCTCCGTGAGGGGCGTTTGGGCCTGCCAGCCCAAGGCGGTTAAGCGGCTGACGTCCAACAGTTTCCGGGGGGTGCCGTCAGGGTAGCTGGGGTCCAGCACAATCCGCCCCTGATAGCCCACGGCCTCTTGGACCCGGTGGGCCAATTCCAGAATCTGCAGGTCCTTGCCCACCCCCACGTTGATGATCTCTCCGTTATCGTAATGCTGCATCAAGAAGAGGCAGGCGTCGGCCAGATCATCCACGTAGAGAAATTCCCGGCGGGGGGTGCCGGTTCCCCAAATGGGCACCTCGGGGGCCTTCGTGACTTTGGCTTGATGGAATTTCCGCATCAAAGCAGGAAGCACGTGGGAATCCAGCAGGTCGAAATTGTCCCCCGGCCCATAGAGATTGGTGGGCATCAGGGAAATGAAGCAGGTGCCGTACTGTCGGTTATAGGACTGGCACAGCTTAATGCCCGCGATTTTTGCCACCGCGTAAGGTTCATTGGTAGGTTCTAGCTTGCCATCCAGAAGATAATCTTCTTTCATGGGCTGGGGACTAAACTTGGGGTAAATGCAGGAACTTCCCAGAAACAAGAGTTTCTTACTCCCGTGCCGGTAGGCCTGATGCACGATGTTGGTCTGAATCATCAGGTTATCGTAAATGAAATCCGCCGGGAAAGTGGAGTTGGCCCTGATTCCCCCCACCCGGGCAGCCGCTAAAAAAACGTATTCCGGGCCTACCCGGTCAAAAAAATCAGCCACCGCGGCCTGGTTCCGCAGGTCCAGTTCCTGCGAGGTACACCCCACCAGATTATTAAACCCGGCAGTTTGCAAGCGCCGCCAAATGGCCCCTCCCACCAGCCCCTGGTGCCCGGCTACATAAATTTTGGCATTTGCTTCCATCATTCCTCTGCTTCATTTTTCCGATGGCAGCAATAAACTTGCCCCACTCTATTGCGGGGAGCTCTTGCGGCTCCCCGGGCTGAGGTGATTTTCCTGCCTGAGACGCTCAATCACATCCTGGCACTGCCGCATATCTATCAGGGCCTGCACATCGGCATCCACCATAAGGCGCGCCAATTCCTGGAAGCTGACTCGGGGCTGCCAATTCAGGATGCGGCGGGCCTTGCCGGGATCTCCCAATAAAAAGTCCACTTCTGTGGGCCGAAAGTACCGGGGGTCGATTTCGACGTACTCCCGCCAATCCAGGTCTACATGAGAAAAAGCAATCTCTAAAAACTCCCGGACGGAATGGGACTCCCCCGTGGCGATCACGAAGTCTTCCGGGGTGTCCTGCTGCAACATGAGCCACATGGCTTCCACGAAGTCCGGGGCATAGCCCCAGTCCCGCTTGGCCTCCAGGTTCCCCAGGTAGAGTTTTTTCTGCAAGCCGAACTTGATCCGGGCCACCGCCCGGGTGATCTTCCGGGTCACAAAAGTCTCCCCCCGGCGGGGCGATTCATGGTTGAAGAGGATGCCGTTAGTGGCAAATAGGCCATAACCTTCCCGGTAGTTGCGCACCATCCAATAGCCATAAAGCTTGGCCGCGGCGTACGGGCTCCGAGGGCGCAAAGGGGTCTCTTCGTTCTGGGGCGGCGGGGAATCCCCGAACAGTTCGCTGGAGGAGGCCTGATAGAACCGGGTCTTGATACCGCTGCGCCGGATGGCCTCCAGCAGCCGGGTGACCCCCAGGCCGGTAACATCCCCGGTGTATTCGGGCATGTCAAAGCTGACCCGCACGTGGCTTTGGGCAGCCAGGTGGTAGATTTCCTCCGGTTGCAGATTATAGATCAAATGACTGAGCTGGCCGGAGTCACTCAAATCCCCATAATGCAGAAAAAACCGGGCTCCCGTCTCGTGAGGGTCCACGTAGAGATGATCGATGCGCCGGGTGTTGAAGCTGCTGGACCGGCGCACCAAGCCGTGCACTTCGTAGCCCTTGGACAAGAGCAGCTCGGCCAAATAACTGCCGTCCTGGCCGGTTATCCCGGTAATCAAAGCCTTTTTTCCTTGCCCCATCATTACTACCTCTTGCTCCTTAATCCCGTATTCTGTCAACTTTTTAAATTGGTTGGTATCATAATCCGCCGTCGCATCCAGGGCAATACTTACCGTATGGCTCCTGGCTTCAGTCCTTGTCAGGGTGCCAGTAATCGTCGTCCAGACGCATAATATCGTCTTCTTCCAGGTAATCTCCGGTCTGCACCTCGATGATCTGCAAGGGTTCGATGGTGGGATTCTCCAGGCGATGCGGGGTCTTTTGGGGGATATAAACACTCTGGTTACTGGAAACCAACCTGATTTCCTGGCCAATGGTGACTTGGGCCGTACCCGAGACCACCACCCAGTGTTCCGCCCGGCGCTGGTGTACCTGGAGACTGAGTTTTTTCCCGGAATCCACCACGATCCGCTTGACCTTGAACCCCGGTCCCTCGTCTGCAACAGTATAGCGGCCCCAGGGGCGCTCCACCGTGGTGTGGTGTACCGACTCCACCAACTGTTGCCGGTGCAATTCCGTCACCAACTCTTTGACCTGCTGGGCCCGGTCCCGGTGACAGACTAGAGTGGCATCTGGAGTGTCCACCACGATAGTGTTATCCAGTCCGAGGGTGGCCACCAGCCGGTTTTGGGCGTAAAAAATACACTGCTGGCTGTCCTGGTCCAATACCCGGCCTTCCCGCACATTCCCGCGCTCATCAGTACGAAACAACTCGTGCAAGGCTTCCCAAGTCCCTACATCGTTCCACCCCATCTCCACCGGCACCACCACCACGTTGTCAGCCTTCTCCAGAATACCGTGGTCTAGAGAGATGCTGGGGAGGCATTGGTAAATCTCTTCCAGGGGCGGCCGGTTTTCCGGGAGCCGCAGGCGGTTTAGTTCCTGGTACAAATCCGGCAAATAACGGGAAAAGGCCTCCAAAACCACGTGGGGGCGAAACAGGAAGATGCCGCTATTCCAGTAATATCCACCATCGGCCAGAAATTCCCGGGCTTGAGACAGGGGAGGCTTTTCGATAAAGCGGGCGGCCTCAAAGGCCCGGCCCTGATCATCTAAGGGCACGCCCTGCTTAATGTAGCCATACCCCGTTTCCGGACGGGTGGGGGGAATACCGAAGGTAACCAGGTAGCCGGCCTGAGCCCAGCCCGCGCCCAGATCGAGTCCCTCCAGCAGACTGGCCTGATCCCGGATGAAATGATCGGCCGGAAACACCGCCATGACTCCATCGCGGCCCTCTGCTTCCAGAGTAACCGCGGCCAACCCCACGGCTGCGGCGGTATTGCGGCCCTGGGGTTCAATTAAGATGCAGACCTCATTCCAGCCCCGGCGATCCAGTTCCTGGTGAATGAGCTCAGCCTGGGAGTCATTGGTCACCACCGCCAGGCGCTCAGGAGGAATCCGGGGCAGCAGGCGCTCGACAGTGGATTGCAGCATGGAGTCGGAGCCCAGCAAACGCAAGATCTGTTTGGGATACTGGGAACGGCTCAACGGCCAAAAGCGGGTCCCCCAACCTCCGGCCAGGATGACCCCGTAGATGGGAATGTTTGAGGGATTCAAGGTGGCTTCCTCTCTTGAATATGGCGTTAATGCATCATAACCCATGGAGGTTGTGTCAAAAACCCCTGATTGCCAACGGTGGCGATAGGAACGAAAGGCCCACCAGCACCCAAACCCCGATGCTGGCCGCGGCGGTGGCGCCGGCCGGAGAGGCCAACCGGCGCCACTGCCTCGGCTATTTCCCGCCTTTCGGGAGACTGTCCAGCAGCTTTTGGGCTGCTTCCCGCTCTGCAAATTTCCTTTTGCTTTCCAGCGACTTTTGCAGGTTCTGCCGGGCCGCGGCCACCTCTCCCAGCTTGGCTTCACACCAGCCCAAATGGTACAAAATGGCCGCCTGGGTGGGGACGCGTTCCAGGGCCTTTTCTAGGTAGGTCTTGGCCTCGACATAATTCCCCTGTTTACACAGAACCCAGCCCATGGTGTCCAGGAAGCTGGGCTCCTCGGGGAAATCCTCGAGGGCCTGAGAGATCAGCTTGTGAGCCCGCGCCAGGTTTTGCGGCGTAGCTTCGTGGTCGGCGAGCAAATAGGCCTGGTTGTTGCGGGCCAGGGGCGTAAACAGGTTCCGGGCCAACAGGCTGTTGTACAGACTGATTGCCTTGTCATACTTGTGCTTTTGCTCATAGACCGTGGCCAACACCAGTGAAAAAAGAGGTGAAGTTTTGGGATCGGCTACCTTGGCTTCCAGTTGCTGTAAAGCTTGGTCCGGATGCGGCATCATGAGGTAAGCCAAAGAGAGCAGGCGCAGGGCGCTTGCTTCCCTGGGATTTAAGGTCAGCACCTTTTCCAGGGGTGCAATGGCAGCCTCAGGTCGTTTCTGGATCAGCAGCAGCTCACCCAACATCTGGTGCAGGTGGGGATTTTTAGGACTGCGGGCGATCGTTTGCCGTACCACCGCCAAGGCCTTGTCCGGCTGTTTTTGATTTTGATAAATGGTCACCATTAATTGTAAGGCCGGCAAAAAATTGGGGTTCATTTCCAGGGCTTTGTCGGCATACTTTAGGGCTGTAGAAATCTTCTTGGTCTTGGCAGCCAGGATTGCCTGGTGATAATAGCCCCGGGGATCTTTGGGCTTTAAATCAATAATTTTCTGAAAGGTGGCCTTGGCCTGGGCATAATCACCCTTGAGGGCATAGACATTCCCCAAGGCGATTAGATTAGGGATATCTTTATCGTTGCGGCGCAGGTAGCCCTGGATGGTATTGATGGCCCCATCATAATCCTTGTCCTGGATGTACATGCCGTACAGAAATTTCCTGGCTTGCATAAAATCCGGTTTGAGCTGTAAGGCCTTCTTGGCGTTTTCCCTGGCCTGTTCATTTTCTTTATTCACCAGGTGCGCCTGGGCCAAAAGCAGCCAGATCCGCGGGTCCTGGGGACGATCCTGGGCCAAAATGCGGAAACTGTTCACTGCGGTCAGGCCGTCTTTATGGTTGAGGGCAATAAGGCCGCGGATTTCCGTGGCAGCCATGTCCTTGGGATTATCCTTCAAAACTTCCTTGACCAGCTTATCGGCCTCATCTATCTTGCCCTGAGCCAGCTTCATCCGGGCCAGTTCGTCTTTGGCCTGGACTCCTTTAGGCCCGGTGGGGTCTTTTTTGATGATTTCTTGCAGGACATTCTCAGCTTCTCCCGGCCTCCGCAGGGCAATATAAAATTTGGCCAGGGCGAAGCGGGCCGTATAATTATCGGGGTGCGCCTTGATGAAGTCCTTGAGGGTTTTCTCGGCTTGCTGGCGTTGCCCTTGACTGACCTGAAACCGGGCCAGCATGAGGACGGGCTTTTCATTATCAGGTTGCAGACTGATGAGCTTGCGGATCGCCCCTTCGGCTCTATCTTTTTGACGCGCTGCCGCGTAGTGGCGCACTAACTGACTATAGAGATAGATGCTTTTGGGTCTCTGGGCGATGGCTTTCAACAGAAAGGCTTCGCCTGCCGCGAAGTCCTTTTGCTTGTCGGCCAGATGAGCTCTGGCCAGATAAAGGGCTGGGACCTTCGGATCGACTTTAATGCCTTGCTCCAGGATGGCTGCGGCTTCCTCTGGTTTCTTCTCTCTGACGAGGATGGAGCTGGCTAGCAGGTAGGCGGGGATTTTCTCCGGGTCCAGCCGTCGTACTTTTGCCAAAGTCTCTAACGCCTTCTGAGGCTGCTTCTGGGTCATGGCTAAGGACGCGGACAAGAGTAAGGCGTCGGTATTTTCGGGTTCCTGCTGCAAGGCGATCTTCGCCTTCTCCTGGGCCTTATCGAATTGCTTGGCCAACAAGAGAATATCTCCCAGCAGGATTTGAGCCTCCGTAAGCTTGGGGTCCAACTCCACGGCTTGTTTAAAAGCCCCATAAGCACCCCGGGGATTTTTCAGTTTGAGTTGCGTCTTACCCAACCATAAGTAGCCAATTGCGAACTTGGGATCAATCTGTAAGGCATTTTGAAACTCCAACCGCGCCCTGACATAGTCTTTCTTCTGATACAATTCCTTCCCGGAGGCCAAGAAGTTGTCCCGCTTTTCCTCCATGCTACTGCAGGCACAAAACGATATAGCCACCAGAAGGACCACCAACCACGCCATCAGATTTCTCAAAGAAAACTGTTTTTTCATCATAATTTTTAAGACCTTTAAAGTTTTATTGTCCTAAGCGCGCTTAGTCTTAAAGAAATCCCAGATTAAGCTCTAACCGGGCCTGACTCAGAAAGGACGTACGGTCACTTTCCAGTGGGGAGGGCCCAGGTTGCTTTTAGGCGTCACGATCTTCCAATTGGGTAAGGGAATTTTCCAGGGTAATCCTCTGGGACGGACGGAGGTAGGTTGATCTTCATTAATAATATAATTTACCCGCCAGAGTTTCAAGTCCGAGCGAATCGGCCCCCCGGCATAGGCTGCCAGGATACTTGCCACATAATTTTTGGTCTCGGAAAACGGCGGACACCCTTGATACTTGACCACGTTGGCAGGTCCGGCATTGTATGCCGCCAGAGCCAGGGGCACATTCTGGTTAAACTGATCGAGGCATTGTTCCAGGTACTTAACACCCCCGGCAATATTCTGCTCCACATCAAAGGGGTCGGAAACTCCCATCAAAGCCGCGGTTCCTGGCATCAGCTGCATCAGCCCCATGGCGCCCTTGGGAGATACGGCCTCGGGATTGAATCCGGATTCCTGGCGCATCACGGCCCAGATCAGATCTGGATCCACGCCATACTCCCGGGCATATTTGTCGATCACCACTTCCAGGTTTTTCCGTTTGATCAGACTGGCAACCCGCACCGGTGCTCGGGATGCAGCCGGGGCTATGTTTTTAACCACTGGCGGCTTAATCTCTCCGGGGTTTTTTAGCTTTGAACCCGGCTGGTTCTCCACCGTCTGGGGACCGGCTGGCTCACTTTCAGCCTTCAAGCCTGGCAGGGGGGCTACGGCTAGATTGTGCGTCAACTTGGCGTGATCGGCGTGCCTTTGTGAAATAGGGTCTTCAAGGTGGCTTGAGAATAAAACCACGCTAAACCAGATAATGAGTAGTATTAACAAGACCTGAAGACCGCGCATTATAACCAATCCAGACTTAGTGTAATTTATCTTTGAATATAATAATACAACCTTAGCCACCAGTCCACAATTTTACCTTTTTAATACTGAAGCAATCTTTGAAAATAACCACCTCAAACCGCCCCTTTTTTCCGTGAGCAAAAACCGATCCTCTTAACCCGCCTCGCTAATATCTTCTGCAATTTTTGGGCCTTGAGTTGCAACTCTGCCCTAAATGTGGACCGAAACCGACAAAAATCGAAGTTAATAATTTGAACAGATTCCGTAAAAGAACCTCAGGAGATCTGCAGGTTAAGATTTTGAAACATCCGATGTCCTCGTTTCCGGTCACCACCACACCCTCTGATTCCGACTCTAGCCTGAAGGCCCCCAGCAAAACCCCCACCATGTTTTCCGCAATTTCTCCTCCTTCCCTTGCTCCGGGATCTAGAGCCCGTAACCCAAAGGCTGCGCCGTCCTGACCGCTTGGCGTCCCTGAATGACTCTTTGAATTTGAACCAACCTTAAGCCACAGTTAAACTATTATTTAAATTATTAAGCATAAAAATACGTTATAATATCTTACCATAATATTAATAGCCTTATCCATACAAGCATCACTAAATTGAACTCTTTTGTCGCTGTCAGGATACCATAGCCTCTTCGAAATGTTATCAAGTTCTGCATTTATAGGTTTATAGTATTCATTTAAAGGCGAGGTCCAAAGGGTTCCTTTATCCCCTTCTTTTTGCCTTTCAAGCCTGTCTGCCCCAGTATTCTTGATCTGTCCGACCACAATTTTGGTTAATTTTGCAAAATCGTCTTAAGTTTTTTTCAATTGTGCCGATATCTCTATAAAAAAGAGTTGACAAAAGTAGCTAACGTACTATGGTGTTAACAATCAGAACATATTTTTTAACTGCGTTATCCATCAGGAATTTTCCACATCAACGCCAGGAGGGGGAGCAGGCGTGAAAAGTTCCGCTCACAGGTTAAAGTGGCTGTGGTGGATGATAATCTTCACTTTCTTGACAGTCCTTCCGACCCCCGCGGCCAGCCTGCTGGACCGGGTTAAGAATCAGGAGATCAGCCAGATAGTCCGCCTCAAAGTGGGGCATTCCAAAGTCTTACGCACTCCTTTTGCCCTCTCTCGCATCTCCGTGGCCGATCCGGAAATCGCCGACATCATTCTTATCTCGGATAAAGAAGTCTACGTCAACGGCTTGGCCCCCGGGGTAACCAACATCAGCATGTGGGGCAAATCCCGCTTTACTTCCGCCACTGTGACGGTGGAAGCCGATATCACCCTGTTGAAGGAGAAGCTTCACCAGATTCTGCCCAATGAAAAGATCGGCGTGGAAACCGCCGGGGATTCCATTGTCCTGTCCGGTGAGGTCTCCGGGCCCCTGGCCCAAAGCACCGCCTTGTCGCTGGCCCGGGCCTTTGTAGGGGAAGGTGGCAAAGGCGCAACCGGCGGTAAAGGAGGCGGGAAAAGTAAAACCAAGGTGGTGAACCTGATGCACGTGGGCGGCGTGCAACAGGTGATGCTGGAGGTGCGGGTTGCCGAGATCAACCGCTTGGTGGCCCAGCAGATCGGCATCGACTTTGCTGCGATCAGCCCCAGCGGCAACTTTGGCGTCAACCAGCTCAGTGGTCTGGCCTCCCTCGGCGCGCTGGCGCGCACCATCAACCCGAGCTTCATCCCCCAACAAGGTACTTCTGGCGCCCCGGGCACGGCTTTCCAAAACATACTGTCCTTAACAAATATCCAGGCTATGGCCGGCTGGAAAGCCGG
>JARRQO010000021.1:0-14826 GCA_037381685.1 Deltaproteobacteria bacterium
GTGGTGACCGGGATTACCCTGGAATTTCAATTCGGTACCAACTGGTCCCGCTACTCCCGGTACGTTGGGGATGTCTTCGGGTCGCTGTTGGCCATCGAGGCCACTCTGGCCTTTTTCCTGGAATCCACCTTTCTGGCGGTCTGGGCCTTTGGCTGGAATCGCCTTTCGCCCCGGCTGCACGCAACCTGCATCTGGCTGGTGGCTCTGGCCTCTAACCTCTCGGCCGTCTGGATTCTCATTGCCAACTCCTGGATGCAGCATCCGGTGGGCTATGTGCTGCGCCACGGCCGGGCCGAACTGAAAGATTTTCTGGCCGTCATCACCCAGGGATTTGCTATTCAGCAGTTCTGGCATACTGTAAGCGGCGCTTATATCCTGGCGGGTTTCTTCGTCATGGGTATCAGCGCCTACCACCTGCTGCGGCGGCAGAACACCGGCTTTTTCACCAAGTCTTTCCGCCTGGCTTTGGGGTTTGCCCTGATTTTTTCCGTGGCCGAGGTCGTCCAGGGGCACTTGCACGGCGCGGGAGTGGCCAAAATCCAGCCCACCAAGCTGGCGGCCATGGAATCAATCTGGGATACCCAGGCCGGGGCCCCCATGTGGCTGCTGCTGATCCCCGATGCCGCGCACGAAACCAATTTGGTGGAGTTCGGCCGCATCCCCAAGCTCCTGAGCTTTCTGTCGTACCATTCCCCCGAAGCGGTGGTCAAAGGGCTCAAAGATTTTCCCAAGAATGACCGGCCCCCGGTGGCCCTGACCTTTTACTCTTTCCGCCTGATGGTGGCCCTGGGGTTTCTCTTTGTGCTGCTCACGGTGGTGGGCTGGTTCAAGCGCAATAAATTGGAGGCCAGCCCACGCTACCTGAAGGTGATGCTCTATGCCATACCGCTGCCTTATATTGCCCTGGAGTCCGGTTGGATGGTGGCGGAAGTGGGCCGCCAGCCGTGGATCGTCTACGGCCTGATGCGCACCTCGGACGCAGTGTCTCCCATCGCCGCCTCCCAGGTGTGGGTGACCCTGGCCGCCTTTATCCTGGTGTATTCGCTGTTGGGGGCGGTAGGGTTTTATCTCATAGCCAAGTTTGCCAAGCAAGGGCCGGAACCGGCGCCGGCCGTCACCAATCCAGGGGAGGTCTCCTAATGCTGCCGATTATCTGGTTTATTCTCTGGGGGGTCTTGTGGGCCGTTTATTTTATGCTGGACGGCTTTGACCTGGGAATCGGGACCATGATGCCCTTTCTGGCCAAAGACGATTCCGAGCGGCAAGTCATCTACCGGGCTATGGGGCCGTTTTGGGACGGCAACGAAGTCTGGCTCGTCACCGCCGGTGGGGTAACTTTTGCAGCTTTTCCAACTACTTATGCCGTTATGTTCAGCGGCCTTTATTCGGCCCTGATGCTCATTCTCTTTGCTTTGATTTTAAGGGGGGTCTCCATCGGCTTTCGGGGTCAGGTGGACGATCCCCGCTGGCGGCGTCTGTGGGATACAGGGTTTTTCCTGGGGAGCTTGCTGCCTGCCCTGCTTTTTGGGGTTGCCTTTGCCAACCTCTTTAAGGGGATCCCCATCGACGCGGAAGGCATCTATCAGGGCACGCTATTTACCCTGCTCAACCCTTATGGCCTGGCCGGGGGCCTCCTGTTTGTGCTGCTCTTCGTCGTGCACGGGACCCTGTGGGTGGCGGTCAAAACCCACGGCAACCTGCATCGGCGGGCGGCGCGCCTGGCGGCCTCAAGCTGGCTCACGCTTTTAATCATGGTGGTCCTGTTTTTGTTGGCCACCAAGCGTTGGACCTCCCTTTTTGACAATTACGCCGCGCGCCCGGTGCTGCTCATCATCCCGGTGGTGGCGATGGGGGCCTTGATCGCCATGCGGGCCTTCATCAAGAGGGCCCAATGGTGGAAGGCCTGGTTCGCTTCCAGCCTGACCATCGTGGGGATTACTCTGTTCGGGGTGGTGGGGCTGTTTCCCGACCTGCTTAAATCCAGCCTCAATCCGGCCTACAGCCTGACCGCGTTTAACTCATCTTCTTCGCCCTTGACCCTGAAGATCATGCTGGGCGTGGCTTTAACCTTTGTGCCTCTGGTTATCGCTTACCAGGTCTGGGCCCACTTCCTCTTCAAGGAAAAGGTGTCTCCTGAAGATCTGGCCCGGGAGGAAGGGTATTAGGCGCCAGGCGCCAGGTGATAGGTGCCAGGGAAAAATTAGCCGGAAGCCGACCCTGAACCTGCCCCTGCAAATTTTTTCTTGTATAAAGCAGCGTTCTGTGTAAAATTTATTTATACTTCTTTTCTTATAGAACGAGTTATGCCCCGAGGAAAAGCTAAATTTACCCACGGTGGAGGAGACGGCGGGGATCTCTTTTTGATCAATGAGGTCTCCCGTATGGTCAATCTCTCCCAGAAACGCATCCGGGAATATGAAAAAGAAGGGTTTATCAAACCCTTAAGGGAGAAAAACACCAACAACCGGCTCTATTCCCATTTTGATGTGTCCCAGATCAACCAGATCAACAGCCTGATCCATGACCGGGGCTTCACCCTGGCCTGCCTGCGCAACCTGATGGTCCTGGCACCCTGTTGGAATATTTTTGGTTGTGAGAAAAAGGAAGCCTGCCCCGCGTTTCAGCTTCCCTGGCGGCCCTGTTATGAAGTGCGGGAATATCGCGGGACGCTGTGTGATGGTCCCTGCGCCCGTTGCGCCGTCTACCTCAACCGCAAAGTCAAGCGGGATAAAATCCTGGAAAAATTTACTGCTGAATCTTGATTGCCCCTCCTGATGCCCCGGCCAGCCCAGCTCCCTGTCTGACGCCTGAAGCCAAAGCCATTGCCATCGTGGGACCGTCCAACTCCGGCAAGACCGGACTCATCTGCGGTTTGCTCAAGTGGTTTGCCACCCAACAGATCAAGGTGGCCGTCCTGAAGCACTCCCACAAAAACATCCTGGGTGACGAAGGCAAAGACACCGGGCGCTTTCGCGCCGCCGGCGGAGGGCTGGTAGCCCTGGCGGCACCGGGATTACTCCAGATTAATCGGGCCTGCGCCGGTGAGCCGAAACTTGCCGCGATCCTGGCCGAACTTGCTCCTGAGGTCGACTTGATCCTAACGGAGGGCTATAAGACCAGCGACCTGCCCAAGATTGGGGTAGTGGGCCCCAACCTCCCCCGTACCCTGCCGGACTATCCCCGCCTGGTGGCCTGGGTCAGCCCCTTGGCGCTGCCCACGAACCTACCGGTCTTTCACCCCGCCCAAGTGGCGGACCTCGGCCGCTTTATTCAAGCCCGGCTCGGAAGTCTCTGATGTCCGGTCAGGCCCCTTTGCTCACCGGTGCTATCCTGGCCGGCGGCTTCAGCCGGCGCTTGGGGCGGGACAAGGCCATGCTGCGGCTGGGCGGCAAACCCCTGGCCCTCCGGGTCGCGGCGGCCTTGGCGCCTCTGACCGAGACCTGCTGGCTGGTCACCAATCACCCCCTGGCCCACGTGAATTTAGGCCTGCCCCTGATCACGGATTTGCGCCCCTTCTTGGGGCCTGCCGGGGGGCTGGCCACGGCGCTCTTTTATGCCCATACCCCTTGGGTCCTGGCCGCCGCGGTGGACAATCCTTTTCTGGCCCCTTCCTTGCTGGCCGAACTGGCCGCCCGGGCTGGCCGTACCTCTCGTCCCGCGGTCATCTGCCGCTCTTCTCGGGGTCTTGAACCTTTTCCCGGCCTCTATGCCGTCCGCCTGATTCCCGCCCTCCAGGATTTTCTTCGGACCGACCGTACCCTGGCCCGTTTCCTGGAAAGGTGCCGCGCTCAGGTTCTGTCTGAATCAGAAGTGCAGGCCCTGGACCCGGCGGGCCACAGCTTCTTTAACCTTAATACTCCTCAAGATCTGGCCCAAGCCGAGGCCACGCTCTCCAACGGCCTTATCTAAGGCTTTCGCCCGTTCCGAACCTGGTCCGTACCTGCCGCGCTGCCGTTTCCTCCGAAAAGACCAACTATTGCCGGCGGGACACATTGATTTTGAGTCAAGAATCAGTAATAATCAAGACTATCTGCATGAAGAGCCGGCATAGCTCAGTGGTAGAGCAGCTGATTCGTAATCAGCAGGTCGAGGGTTCAAATCCCCCTGCCGGCTCCAGCGAAATCAAGGGGTTAGCTGAATTAGCTGACCCCATTTTTATTTATTGCTAGCAATTTGGCTAGCATAATTGAGGGTGCTATGCGCCTGAAAAAAGAATAGGCCGAACCGATGAGGTTGGGTGAAAACCATCTCGAAGTTCGACTTGCACCTTCACCAATGCCCAAGGTCCAAAAATCATCAGATAGACAAGGCCAAAGGGATAGCCCCACAAATTGACTGGTCGATTAACGGTTTTATGCAAGTACAGGATGTATGCATGAGTAATAGTGGGTAGGGTCTGCCGCTTATCCTCGCTCCTGGTGGTTCTCATACAGCCGTTTCTTTGGAACCGGTCATCGCTGCTTCCTTTTTCTTCCGGTACGAGAGGACTGTGCGGTCACGCGTGACTGTCAAATAGTCGGCACCTCCGACTGCGAATTTGCTGATGGGTTCACTTGAACCCTTTGTCACCCTGCCGCTTGTATATTGTCTCTCCTGACCCTCCCTCTATTCCCGCCGCTTTTCACCACCTCGATGTCCCGGAGCAGGTTGGCCTCGGATAGGTTGTGCCGGTCTGGCCTCCACGGGCAACCAGCCCTGGACCCGGCACCCTAAGTCCAAGCCCTGACCCTCGCCAGCCACGACGGCCATGGCTCCCCCGATACTCCGCCACTGGCGCCATCGCCTACCGTGGGAAGTCACTACCCTTGCCCTCTCCCCGACTGGCCCATCAACCCCCTACATGTCCCCCTCTTCCCGGTCGCAGAGACAAAACCGGAGACGGGACTCCTGTCCCCCCTGTCTTATATGCTTGGTCCGGACACCACCTCGAAATTTCGATTTATCCCGTTTTGTCTGTCAGGGGTCCCGGCAGAGATTACCCCTGTCTATGGAACCCAACCTCAAAATTTCAAACCGATTTTTGGCCGTGTGAATACAACAACTGAGGGGGCAGACTCAAAGAATACCCCATAAAAAGCGTTACTCGCTTGCTGGGGCGTGTTCAGGCTTCGACTAAGGGGTTATCCGGGTTGGATGGCTTTATTGCTGGGGGTGCCCTTGTCGAGCACCAGCCAGAATAAGGACGACGGCACCGACCGATTTCTTAATGCCGTTGCTTCTCGCGTCAGCACCACCCTCACCTCTGCCCTTGGTCTGAGTCGGAACCCGAAATACCTCGGGGGGCAGCCCCTACCCCCAAGTACATGTGATCTCCAATTCCCTCTGCAAGGGTTGCGAGATACGAATCATATGGAAAGGTTAGCGGAGGGGCGTGTAGTGGCAAGTAATGTTGCTCTCTGCGGGCTATTCCTTAGGGGTAATTTTCCTGAAAGTCGCCAAAAAAACCGGGAGCACCATCAGCACCAGGGGTAATTGGATGGCCAGCCCCGAGATGATGGCGATGGCCAGGGGTTGTTGCATGGCTGCGCCCTGGCCGAGTCCCAGGGCCAGGGGCAGGAGGGCCAGCATCGCTGCCAGGGTGGACATGGCTATGGGGCGCAGACGGTTTTTGCCGGCCAGGATCAGGGTGTCAGCTCGACCAGCATTGTCCGGCAGGTCATGGTATTCGGAAAAGTAAAAAATGGCCACTTCTGTGACGATTCCCACAATCATGGTCATGCCCATCATGGACGAGATGTTGATTTCGGTGCCGGTAATGAACAGGCCGATAAAAATGGCGCACAGGGCCAGCAGAGTCGTAAACAGGATGGCCAGCGCGGTGAGAAATTGCTCATAGAGGAAGAGCAACAGCAGAAAGACCAGGAGGACCGCGGCGGTAAAGACTAGCACCAGGCCGGTGAAGGCGATTTGCTGCTGCTCGTAGAGGCCGCCCAACCGGTAATAGACGTTGGCGGGAAGCAGCCCAGGCTGCTGCAGTTTGGCTTTGACGTCCCGGATGACCGAGCCCATATCCCGGCCGCTGATGCGCCCGGTGACGGCCACCATGCGCTTTAAATCATACCGGGTGATCTGGGGCTGGCCGGTGATCACCGTTACCCGGGCGATGCGTTTAACTGGGAAGAGATGCCCGTCCGCAGCCCGCAGGTGCAGGTTTTCCAGGTCCTGTACCGTCTGGCGGTTGGCCGCCGGGGTCCAAACCCGCACTCCTACCATTTTAGGCCCCTGTTGAATCTGGGTAGTGACCATCCCGCTCAAGTAGTTGGCCAGCATGCGGGTGACCTGATCGGGATTGACGCCCTCCAGTGAGGCCTTGTCCCGGTTGACCCGGATATCCAAAGCATCCCCGGCCAGCACGATGCCGTTGTTGACATCCACCACTCCGGGGATCGTTCGGATGGCCGCAGCGATCTTGGGGCCCAGGTTTTCCAGGAGTTTGCCATTATCGGAAAAAATCATGATCTCTACGGGTTGGGGCACCGCGGTCAGGTCGCCGATCAGGTCCTCCATCAATTGGGCCATTTCCACGTGGAGGCCGGGGACAGAGTGTTCGATGCGGCGGCGCACGTCAGCCATCACGGTTTCAATGGGACGCCGGGGAAAGGGCTTGAGGCGCACGAAGAAGTCGCCTTCGTTGGCTTCGGTGAGACCCACGGCCCCCAAGCCCAAACCGGTGCGCCGGGAATAGGTTTGAACATCAGGAATCTGGCGCAGAATCGTCCCCACCTGGCGGCACAGACGGTCGGTTTCGGCCAGGGAAGTGCCGGGCGGGGCGCGGTAATCAATGACAAAGCCGCCTTCATCCATATGGGGCATGAAGCCCGAACCGAGATTCTGATAAGCCAGCCAGCCCAGGAGAAGTAAGGGGATAATCCCCAACAGGACCAGTTTGCGGCGCTGCATAACCTTTCGCATCAGATTTTCATAGGCGTTCAGGGTGTGGCGGGTCCAAGGGCCGGCATCTTCCTTAAGGGCATCCTCCGACCGGAGCAGATGGTCGGCTAAGAGCGGCACCGCCAGCCAGGCCATCAGGAAGGAAATGATCAGGCCGGCGGCCATGGTCAGGGACAGCGATTTGAAAAAGGCCCCGGTCACCCCGGAAAGGAAGGCCATGGGGGTGAAGATGATGATGGTGGCGGTGGAGGACCCGGACAAGGGCTGGAAAAATTCCCGCATGGCGGCCATCACCTTGCTGTGCGGGTGTTCCGCCCGTTCCCGGAGGCGGCGGATGATGTGCTCCTCCATGACCACCATATCATCGATAATGAGTCCCACGGCCGCGGCCATCCCGCCCAAGGTCATGATGTTGAAGCTCATGTGCATGACGTAAAGGAGCAGGATGGTGGCCCCCAGCACGCAGGGAACGATAACGGCCGCGATAAAGGTCATGCGAAGATTGCGCAGGAAGATCAGCAAGATCAACACGGCAAACACCACGCCAATAATAATGGCGTCCCGGACGCTGCCGGCGGAGGCGAGGATCAGTTGGCTCTGGTCGTACCAGTTGGCGATTCTGATGCCGGAGGGCAGGTGGGACCGGAAATCAGCCAACTGTTTTTTGATAGCGCGGGCGATTCTTACCGTGTTGCCTCCGGGTTGCTGATAGACCTGGAAGAGGACGGCATCATGCCCATCAGCGGTGACCCGGGTCCATTGCGGCGCGGTGGCCTGAGTCACGGTGGCAATGTCTTCCAGGCGCACCAGGCCGTCTCTGCCGGAGCGCAACACGGTTTGGCGAATCTCTTCCGCATTATGAAAGCGGGTGTCGGACACCACTAAGTAAAGCTTGTAGTGGTCCTCCAGGCGTCCCACCGCGGTAATGACATTGGAGGCGGATACCGCCTGGGCTACCTGTTTGAGGGAGAGATGGTAGCTGGCCAGGCGGGCCGGATTGACCACCACGTGGTATTCGGCCCGGGCCCCGCCCTGCACGCCCACCCGGGCCACGCCGGCAACTGTGGAGAGAAGCGGCCGCAGTTGATACAGGGCGATATCCCGGAGTTCCACCAGGGAATGGCTATCGGAGGTTAAACTATAAGCCAGGACCGGGAAGACCGTAGGGTCCATGCGCCGCACCCGGAAGGTTGTTCCTGGCGGCAGGTTAGGTATGACCTGGTTAATAGCCGACTCCACCTGGAGCTTGGCCGAGACCATGTCCCGGCCCCATTCGAAAAAAATGGAGAGATCGGCGCTGCCCCGGCTGGTGGCGGAGCGGATATGGCGCAGCCCCGGCACGGCCCGGATCGCCTCTTCCACCGGGTAGGTGACTTCCACCGCCATGCGCTCCGCAGGCCGGTCGCCAGCGTCCAGACTTACCTCGATGCGGGGATAATTGACCTGGGGAAACAGGGACACCGGCAGGCTAAAGCTGCTGATCAGGCCGCCCAGGGCAAGGATCGCCATCAGGAACAGCAAAGAGCGGCGGTGGACCTGTATCCACCCGGCAACGCTCATGGCGTCTCCTGGACTTTGACGGCCACGCCGTCTTTAAGTTCATAGTTGCCCACGGTCACCACCGAATCCCCGACCTTCAAACCGCCATCCTGTAACTCCACTTCCTGGTCGTTTTGCAGAATGATCCGTACCGTGTGTTTTACCGCCCGGCCCTGGTGAATAGTAAACAGGGAGTAGCTACCGTGACCGGCAGGGAGGGCCGCGGACCGGGGCACAATGAGCCCCCGGGCGCGGGCCACCGCGATCTTGCCCGCCACGGATTCATCCAGCAGAAAACTGGCGGTGGAAGGCAGGGAGACAAAGACATCCACCAGCCGGGTGTTGGGGTTGACGCCATAGCTGACTTTACGGACATGTCCGGTCACCGGCGCCAAGGCCGGCACGTTCACCCGGGTGATGGTCACCGGCTGCCGATCTTTAACCCGGGCGATGTCGTCGGGTTCGACCCCCAGGCGTACCTCCAAGCGGTCCTGGGTCACGACTTCGGCCAGAGGCTGGCCGGCGCCCACAATGGCCCCTTCCTGCACATAGACTTTCTTAATCAAGCCTTTAACCGGCGCGGTCAGGGTGCGGGGCGGGCCGATGCCGCGTTTTTTCATGCTCTTCACCCGCAACTGCGCCTGCCGTAAGTTGAGTTTGGCCTTAAGGATCTGATCGTTGGTGGCCAGTTTCAGCGCGAAACGGCCTTCCACATCCTTGAGGGTCTGCCGGGCCGTCTCCAGGTTTTGTTGGGCCTGCTCCAGTTGCAGGCGGGTGTCGGGGCTGGGCTTGATTTCTATGAGACTGTTGCCCCGGTTCACCTTTTGGCCGTTGCTGACCATGATCTGAACAATCTGGCTTTCGAACGGCACCGAGACGCTCTGCAAGGCGCCGGGCGCAGGAATGACCGATCCGTAGGAGGTAATATAAGCGGTTAGAACCCCTTCTCGAACCGGGGCGATCCGCACCGAAGCTACCGGTCCTTGAACCTCTCTCCCGGCTTTTTCCGGCTTTGCGCCGCCGAAAATCCTTAAGAACCAGAGGGCCAGGACCAACAGGACTGCGGCGATGGCGAGGCTAACAAAGGTTTTGATTCCAGGCTTCATTGACGTACCGCCTTCTGTTCCCCGTGATCTAGATAGGTTCCGGCGGCGATTTCCAGAGCAATGGTCTGATCCGCCAGATTCCGCCGTAACGTGAGCAGGTCGATGATCTGCGAAATCAATTGATCCCGGGCATTGTAATAGATCAGCACATCGGCGTTGCCTTCCAGCAAGGCGCGATGGTAGACCTGCACCAGATTCTTCTGAATGGCGATGGCTGACTCCAGCGACTTGATCTGCCGCCGGAGGGCAGCCATGTCGGTTAAAAGCCGGGCCATGTCTGCCCGGGCCGTAAACAGGCGGCTGACGTATTCATCAAACAGTTGCTGCCGGGTGGCCCGGGCAATGGCGATATTCCCCTGATTCCGGTCGAAAATCGGCAGGTCGATGGCGACGGTAAACCCGGTGGTAATGACGTGGGTGGTGTCACTGGCGTGGGAAAAGCCGATGCTGATCTTGGGGATTTGGGCGATGATGGCCTGGCGCACCCGCTCTTCCTGGCTCTGATAACCCATTTTCAGGGCCAGGAGATCCAGCCGCCGCTCCTGAATCCCTTGCATAAGTTTACTTAAGGTCGGCAAGGGCCGAAAAGGCAGGTGGAAAGATGCCGCCAAAGGAACCTGTTGGTCCGGGGGCAAGCCCAGCGTGGCATTCAGGGCCAGGCGCTCCTCTTGCTGCTTTTGGGAGATGGTAAGCAACTGGGTGTGGACCTTCTGCAAGGTCGCCTGGGCTGCGGACAAACTGATAACGGTCACGTAGCCCTGATTCAGCGCCTTTTTGAGGGTGGCGACATTTTCCCGCAACCCCTTTTCTTCTTCCCGAACCACCGCCAATTGCCGGTTCAGGATGGCCAGCCGCAATAAGTGCAGTCGCGCCCCCTGGGCTGCCTGCCATTCCTGCCAGGCCACATCAAGATCAACCGCCCCGGCTTGATTTTGGGCGGCCGCTACCTTGGCATTGTGGGTCAGCAGGGATACGATGTCATAACTTAATCCCAACCCGTAGCCCTTGACGGTGCCTGCCGTGGCCCCGGCCATGGGAATATCGAGGCTGTAAGAAAACGTTGGATTGGGGAGAATGCCCGCCTGGATGAGTTGCGCCTGGGCCAAGCCTTTCTTGTCTCGCAGGGCCCGGAGTTTGGGGTTGGCAATGACTGCCAGGATGGCGGCTTCATCGGGAGACAGGCCATCCCGCAAATCGAATTTCACCGGCCGCAATAGAGGGTGGTGGATCAATTTGGCCTGGATGGGGATAGTTTCCAGGTTTGGGGGGGCCAGGGCCTTATCCACTGCCGCCTTAGTAAGGGGCATGGGATGATACGTGGCACAGCCGGTGAGTATGAGTGTGAGGCACAGGAGCAAGCTGAGCATAGCATCTGCCAACCAGCGGAGTTATCAAAGCAACCCGAAGACTCTCTTAGGTATCAATCTAAGAACTTTTTTAAAGGATGCACTCAGGGTTCCGTATTTTAACCTATTCGGCGGACCAGGTTTGCGCCCGTGGGGGCGGACACCTGGGTCCGCCCCTCCATAAGATTGCTCTAAGGTTGATCGGTTGTTCAGTCAGCTTCATGCTGGCCCTGTTCCGCGGCCGGAGACTCCTTTCGGAGGACTTGGCCGTTGCCCGCGTCCACCAGCACCTCACAGCCGTTTCTTAGCTCAAGGCTATAGACCAGGCAGCCATTTTCGTTGTCCAACTCCACCTTCTTCACGGTGATGCCGGGGTAGGCTTTTTTAGCTGCATTTAGGGCATCCTGAGCCTTGATCTTGGCGAGGGTCGACAGATCCGCCGGCGCCGGATGCGGAATTTTAATGCTGCAAGCTAAGGGCGCCTCTTTTAGGGCGGCTGCCTCTGCCTTGTGGCCGGTTCCCATAACCGTGCTGCCCAAAGACAAAATCAGCGCGCCTGCCAAAAGTAGACCGCATCTTAGTGCCTTCATGATGCGTACCTCCAAGGGGATTTTAAGGGACTATACCCGCCAAAGATTGCCCCAACCTTTCCGGAACATTACAAATCGGCAAGGAAAGATAGGCTACAGGGAGGTAAGGGAAGGTGACTCGGGAAGATGAACGGTAAACACGGACCCGGCGCCAGGCTGGCTGGCAACCTCCACCTGTCCGTGGTGGGCCGTGATAATGGCTTTCACCAAGCTTAATCCCAGCCCCAGGCCCCGTTGGGAGCGGCTGAGGTCGCTCCGGTAAAGACGCGCCCAGATGCGGGGGATTTCTGCCGGGTCAATCCCCGGGCCCGTATCTTTGATTCGGATAATCACCTGGCCAGGGTTGCCTGAGGCCTCGATAGCTACATGGCCCCCGGCCGGAGTGTATTTGACGGCGTTGTCGACCAGATTGGCCAAGGCTTGCTGCAGTCTCCCCCGATCCCCGAAGAGGTGAAGCTCGGGAGGACAACTGGATGTAATGGCAATCCGCTTGTCCTCTGCAGGGTAACCATAGAGGTCAACGACGTTGGCCAATATTTCAGGCAGATTGACCTGCTCCAGGTTGAGCTGCATGGTGCCGGTTTCGGCCTCGGAAATATCCATCAGGATGTTCAGCATGGCCAGCACCCGCTCGGACTCCTCCAGGCAATCGGCCAGGGCCTCCCGGCAGCTGGTTTGCGCCCCGTTTCCCGCCAGGGCCATTTCGGCCATGCCCCGCAGCCTGGTCATGGGGGTGCGCAGGTCGTGAGCTACATTGTCCAAAGTGTCTTTCATGCCGTTTATCAGGGTCTCGATCCGCTCGAGCATCCGGTTGACCAACCCGGAGAGTTCAGCGAATTCATCCCCGGTGTGAATGTCCGGCAAACGTGCCTGGATCTTGCCGGTCTCGGCGATAATGCGAACCGTAGCCGTCATCTGGCGCACAGGTTTCAGGGCGCGTACGGTCAGAAATTGACCGGCGCCGAAACCCAGCGCGATGATTACCAGGATGCCGCCGAAAAAGATGCCCCGAAAGGTTTCCAGGAGGTCCTCCCGGCTTTCGGTGTTCTTGCCGATCTGAAGAATGGAGCCGTTCGCCAGCCGGGTGGTGACGATTTCCAGGCTGTTTTCATCGTCCTTCATTCCCAGGCGTATCCAGCCCGGGGCACTCCCGCTCGGTCCTTCCAGGGACTTGAGACTGAAGCCGCCCCAGCGGTCGGGAAGATTTATAAAGACGGTGCGGTTGGCGGGACTGGCTAAGCGAATAAAGAATTCATTGGGTTTACCTGCCTCCTGGTCCAGGTTTATCTCCCGGCGAAGACCCTGGAGGCCGTCAGAGAGGTATTCCGCCTTGACCTCTTGGAACCGGGAGCGGATCAGTTCATGGTCTTTTTGCCGCAGGGAGGAGGCCAGGAAAAAATAAGCCAGGATGAAGAGGGCCAGGGAACTGACAATAAAGATCGCGGCATACCAGAGAGTAAGGCGAAAACCAAAGCTCCGGCGGAGGCGCTCAAGAACCGCGCAGGACATAACCCACTCCCCGGATGGTATGGATCAGCTTGGCCGCAAAACCCCGGTCCACTTTGTTCCGCAGGCGGCACACCAGCACATCGACGACATTGGTTTGGGGATCAAAGCTATAATCCCAGACATGCTCCAGGATCATGGTTTTGGACACCACCCGGCCCGCCTGACGCAGCAGGTATTCCAACAGGGCAAACTCCCGGGGTTGCAGATCGATCTTTTGGCCCTCGCGGGTTACTTCCCGGGCCAACAGGTCCACGACCAGGTCGCCCGCGGCTAAACTGGTGGGACTATTCATGCTGCCGCCGCCCCGGCGGATCAGAGCTTGAACTCGGGCCAAAAGTTCAGCAAAGGAAAAGGGCTTTACCAGATAGTCATCGCTGCCGGTCTGGAGTCCTCTGACTCGGTCGGCCACCGTCCGTTTGGCGCTCAGAATAATCACCGGAGTATTTTTCTGTCGCCGTCGCAGCTCTTCAATGAGACTCAAGCCATCCAATTTCGGGAGCATAACATCAATAATGGCGGCATCATAGGCCTCACTTAAGGCCAGGTGCAACCCCGCCTCGCCATCAGCGGCATGATCGACCGCAAACCCGGTCTGTTCCAATCCTTTAAGCACAAAGGCAGCGATCTTGGCATCATCTTCCACCAATAATAGCCGCATTGCTAAAAGATCTCCCTTCTGAAGGGCTGTTCACCCCGCGTTCTATCGGCAGAAATTGAGGTTTGTACCCATACCCTAAATGAGACTTCGCTTTTAGTTTTATTAGAACACATCAATATAAATTATCCTACTGATACTAAACCGGTTCATCCCCACACGCCTGTGGGGAACACTTCCCGGCTGTAGGGCACCCGGCTCAAATAAACGGTTCATCCCCACGCCTGTGGGGAACACGAAACATTCACAGTAGAAATCCATCGGGACCACGGTTCATCCCCTCCTATTTTTTCAACTCTATAATCGATTTGCCCCTCTACAACCCCAAATTGAAAATAACCCAAATCATCTTTATCAAATCTAAAATATCCAGTTGTGATCATATCTATATAATTTTTATCCCCCATTTCCATTTCAATAATGCGCCACGTGCCAAGCTAGTTACTTCTATTTTTCTTCATTTCTATTAGCACCATTAGACTTCTAAAAATTTTCAACAAACTAATTTCTCATCAACTACAACTTTAACTCTCTCCTCACCCAGGAGATGTCATAATCGGCGTCACTTTCATTATGTAAGTATTCCATTTGTCGCAATAAATCCTCTACCCGGCGGCGACCTTCTTTTGACTTGATGGCTTTTTTCGGTGATTTTCCATCCAAGGCCGGTATAGGAGAATTCAACCATTCCCGATAATTTTTATCATACATGTCTTTTAGAAGGGCCTGTCTGATTTCTTCAGGGATTTCCTCATCCGATTTTTTGGGTTTTACCCTTCCCTGTTTCTCCAACATAGACTCAAGTGACTGGACGGAATCTAATCGATGTTTGATAAGGTTTTGAAGAACGTTTTCAAGACGCCGTTTCCCGATAGACAGACGTTCTTTCCCTTGAGCGGACTCTTCATTCCAGGCCCACTCGTAAAAAAGGATTTAAAGGTCAAGCCACCCTGAGGTTTAATATTCTCAACTGCCCCGGACGACTTTCCCCGCTCCAGCCAATCATAATAAATTTTTATGGGTTCTCCGTGATCATCTTCCTCTAAATCTGTCTGTTGGAAATCTTCCTCACGGTCTAAAAAATCCATTGCACTGTTAAAATCGTTCAAGTCATACCGGGCTTCCCAGAATTCATACGATTCTCCGCTTGAGGTAAATGATTTGGGCATTTCAGGAGGCTTGGCCTTCAG
>JARRQO010000022.1:0-14216 GCA_037381685.1 Deltaproteobacteria bacterium
TTTTGGCAAACGCGATAATTCTGACCAACAATCACCAGTTATGGTCTGTCACCCCTGGGCCAGGCAAAGGGCCTCTTTCAGGTCCAGGCAGCCGTCATACAGGGCCCGGCCGGTGATGACCCCGATGACCCCCAGGGGCTCCAAGGGCAGCAGGGCCCGGATATCCTCCAGGCAGCTCACCCCGCCGGAGGCAATCACCGGAATTTCCACACTTTCCGCCAGGGCCCGGGTGGCTTCCACGTTCACCCCGGTTTTGACGCCATCCCGGGCGATGTCCGTATAGATGAAGGCCGCGGGATTAAGCGCCGCCAGTTCCCGGGCCACTTCCAGGACGTGTTTCTGGCTGGTTTGAGTCCAGCCTTTCACGGCCAAGAAGCCGTCTCTGGCGTCCAGGCCGAAGGCGATGTGGCCGGGATAGTCGGCGCAGGCATGGGCCGCCAGGTGCGGGTCCTCCAGGGCGGCGGTGCCCAAAATGAGGCAGTCGATGCCCATATGGATATAGGTATCCACGACTTCCAAGCTGCGGATGCCGCCCCCTAGTTGGATGCAGATGGACAGGGCCTGGCGCAAGGCCTGAATGGACCGGAGATTTTTGGGTTCAGAGCTGAAGGCGCCGTCCAGGTCCACCACGTGGAGAAGCGGGGCCCCCGCCTTCTGCCACATGAGGCCCATGGCCACAGGGTCGTCGCTGTAAACGGTGACATCTTCGGCCCGGCCCTGGCGCAAACGCACGCATTTACCGTCTTTGAGATCAATGGCCGGGATAATCAACATAATTTAAATATTTTAACCTGAATTTAATCCATCTGCCAATAGGCGGCAAATTCCCCGGTCAGGGGAATCCTCTTGAAAATTTGAGCGAAGCGCCCAATAATAACTTAAGGAACATCTTTTTGGTTCCGAAAAAAACGGTAGTGACCGCAAGATGTCTGAACTGGGTCGTTTTTTAATCATCGTGGGAGTGATCCTGGTGATCGTGGGCGCGGTGTTCCTGCTGGCGCCCAAGATCCCCTGGCTGGGACGTTTGCCCGGGGATATCAGCTACAAACGGGGGAACTTCAGCTTTTATTTCCCCTTGGGGACCTGCATCCTCATCAGCATCATCCTGACCCTGATTTTATACCTCTTCAGGCGGTAGCTCTTGGCTTGCGCCTTCACGCCAAAGCTAAGCGGCGGACACCGGGAAGGGGGGGCTGGACTAGGCGGGTTTCCGCTTTATATTTTGAGGCAGAGCCCATGTCCGCCAAATCTCTTGGCAAAATATCCCCAGGCAAGTATACTGAGGAACATCCGTCATCCCCATGGCAGCATCAAGCACGCATCGCGACCAAAGAGACAACGGGGGTTAGGAATGGAGACCAATGCCTGAACTACGCAAGGACCCCATTATTGGCCGTTGGGTGATCATCTCGACGGAACGGGGCAAGCGCCCCCATGACTTTGTGGTGGAACCGGAGGTCACCAAGGGCGGTTTTTGTCCCTTCGATCCGGGCAACGAGCACACTACGCCTCCGGAAGTCCTGGCCTATCGGGACCCGGGCACCGAGCCCAACAGCCCCGGCTGGCAACTGCGGGTGGTGAACAACAAGTTCCCGGCCTTGGCCAAGGAAGGGGAATTGGACCGGGCCGGCGAGGGCATGTTCGACAAAATGAACGGGATTGGGGCTCACGAAGTCATTATTGAAAGTCCTGACCACGAAGTGACCCTGGCCACCATTTCCGTGGAGGGTTTTACCCGGGTGCTCCGGGCTTACCGGGACCGGATCGTTACCCTCAGCGGCGATCCCCGTTACCGCTATGTCCTGATTTTCAAAAACCAGGGCCGGTCCGCGGGCGCCTCCCTGGAACACAGCCACAGCCAGCTTATCGGCCTGCCCATCGTGCCGGAGCTGGTCCAGGAGGAATTGAGCGGCGGCAAGTTCTACTATAACTACAAAGAGCGCTGTGTCTTTTGCGACATGATCCGCCAGGAACTGCAGCAGCAGACCAGGGTGGTGTTGCAAAACCAGGAATTTTTGGCGGTTTGTCCCTTTGCGCCCCGCTCTCCTTTTGAAATCTGGATTCTGCCCAAATTTCACTTCTCCTCTTATGTGGATTTAAAAGATGAATCGTTCCGACTGTTGGGTGAATTGTTCTCGGAGACCCTAAAACGCCTGGAAAAGGCTTTGGGCAAAGTCCCTTACAACTTCATTTTGCACACCTCCCCCCTGCGGGAATCGCAGCTCCATTATTACCACTGGCATTTCGAGATCGTGCCCAAGCTGACCTTAATCGCCGGATTCGAATGGGGTTCTGGCTTTTACATCAATCCCACCCCTCCGGAAGATGCGGCCAAGTATCTTCGGGAGTTGACGCTGTAATCCGCAAGGAATGACAGATGCGTATCCTGATGGCAACCCCGGAAGCAAATCCTTTTGCCCGGAGCGGCGGCTTGGCTGAGGTAACCTACGCCCTGGCCTGGGCCCTGGTCAAGCTGGGGCACCAGGTTTCCTTGGTGATGCCCCTTTACCGGCAGGTGCGGGAATCAGGGCGGCCTCTTACCTCCACGGGGCAGACCCTTTCCATTCCATTGTCCTGGAAAACCCTGCCGGCTGAGATCTTTACCTTCCAGATCGCCCCTGATTTGAACTTTTACTTCATCGCCCAGGAAAGCCTGTTTAACCGCGAGGGTCTCTATGGCACCTCCTACGGGGATTTCGACGATAATGCCGAGCGCTTCATCTTCTTTTCCCGGGCCCTGATGGAAATGATTGAGCCGCTGCAGCTGAAGTTCGACGTTTGCCACGCCCACGAATGGCAGACCGGCCTGGTCCCGGTCTATCTCCGGACCATTTACGACGACCATCCTGTCTTGCAGGACCTGCCGGTGGTGTACACAGTTCACAATGTCGGGTACCAGGGGCTGTTTTCGTCCTATGATCTCCCGCTCACCGGCCTGGGGTGGGAATTGCTCTCGCCCAAGGCCCTGGAATTTTACGGCAAGCTCAACTTCATGAAGGGCGGCGTGGTCTTTGCCGATATCATCACCACGGTCTCCAATAGATACCGGGAAGAGATTTTGACACCGGAATTCGGCTTCGGGCTGGAAGGCCTGTTCCGGGAGCGGGCCCAGGAGCTTTACGGCGTTCTGGAAGGGGTCGATTATGTGCGTTGGGACCCCGAAAAAGACGAGTTTTTAGCCACCCCTTATGACCAGAATAATCTGGCCGGCAAAAAGATTTGCAAGCAAGCCCTGTTGGAGCGCTTCGGTCTGAAGCTGGCCCCGGCCCGGCCCCTTATCGGCATGACCACGCGGTTCTTTGAGCGCAAAGGCATTGACCTGGTGGAAAATATCCTGGACGACCTGATGAACCTGGACGTGGGTTTCATCATCCAGGGCACCGGGGAAGAACGCCACCATTATGTTCTCCAGGAAATGAGCCTCAAATATCCTGAGCGCATGGGCCTCATGATCGGTTACACCGAAGAACTGGCCCACCAGATCATTGCCGGGGTCGACATGTTCCTCATGCCTTCCCGGTATGAACCCTGCGGCCTGGACCAGCTTTACTGCCTGCGCTACGGCTCCATTCCTGTGGTTCGGGCTACCGGCGGTTTGGATGAGACTGTAGAGGAATTCGATCCGGCCACGGGCACCGGCACCGGGTTCAAGTTCAACGGATATACCCCCACCGAACTTCTAAGCGCAGTGAAGCGGTGTCTGGCGGTTTATCAGCAACCCCAGGTGTGGGAAGCCCTGATGAAGAGCAACATGGCCCTGGATTATTCCTGGACCAAATCCGCGGCCCCCAAATATGTGGAACTCTATCGGCTGGCCGCGGAAAAACGTCGGCGTCTGGTAAGCGGGTGAAATTTTATGGCCTTTGAGCGCGCGGCGTTCCTGACCCAAATGGTAGAGGTGCTCACCTCCACCGTGAGTTTCGGGGAACGGCTCAACAACATGGTCCACCTGCTGGCCCGCCACCTGAAGGCGGACTTGGCGCTCTATTTTGGCCTGGACAAAGCCAGAGAGACCCTGTTGCTTAACGTCAGCAGTCAGGGACCGGTTCCTCCTCACATGCGCCTGGAATTTCCTTTAGGTCAAGGCCTGGTAGGGGAAACGGCCAGCACCCGCCAGGCCAGCATCATCCATCGGGTTGACCCCGGGGTGGTGGCCGCCAATGTTCCTCTGGAAAAATTGCATCCCGCCTATCAAACCCTGGCCGCCTTTCCGGTGGCGGATGATAATTTTCTTTATGGGGTCTTGATCCTCATAGATAAAAGCGACCGGTCCTTTACCACCGGGGAACGTCAGGGAATCCATTTGACCTGCCTGATGCTGGCCGCCGCCTTGCGCCAGGCCATTGTGCAGGAGGAGGCTAAAAAACGGATCGCCGAGTTATCAGTGCTCTTCGACGTAGGCCGGGCCCTGAGTACCACCGTGGAGTTGGATGAAATCCTGGAGCGCATCGTCAGCACCACCGCCAAGGTCATCACCGCCCGGGGCGCGGCCCTGCAGATTATCGACACCGCCACCGGCGAGCCTCGGGTTTCGTCCCGCTATGGGCGGATCCCGGCGGAGTGCCCCACCCTGTCGAAGATGAGGCCCAGCACGGATTCGGCGAACCCGCCTTTTTTCGAAGGCGAAGCCAAAGATGATGCCGGACATACCCATTACTGCCTGGCCGTGCCCCTGACCTTTAAAGGCCAATTGACCGGCACCTTGGGGGTGTATGACAAATTCAACCCCAACGGGGAATACCTCCCCTTTGATCCGGAAAACCGCCAGTTGCTTTTCACCATGGCCGGCGTGATCGTCAACGCCATTGAAAATGCCCTCACTTATCAGCAGGTGGAGGACCTGGCGGAAAGAAACGAGCGCATGGTCCGCAATCTTACCGCCCTGCAGGAGATTTCCCAGATCATGCTCACCTCGGTGCAAGAGGAACGCCTGTTGGAGATTATCCTCCAGGGGCTCACGCTGCAACGGGGCCTTGGGTTTGACCGGACCGTCCTCTTGATGGTGGATGAAACTAATCAAACCCTGAAAGGCGTGAAAGGCGCCTTGCGCAGTTCCTTTCCCTCCGAGATCAGCAATCTTAAGGCCCTGCTGTTGCCGCCTCAAAACCCCATACCGGTGGATGATTGGGAGATCCCCCTTAGGGTAGACCAGGGTCCCCTGGCCCTGGCAGTACTGCGCAAGGTTCCCTATCATCATCACGAAACCAACGCGGGCTCGGGATTGCCTCCGACCCTGGAGGGCAAGTATACGGCCCAGGAATTCTTTGCGGTGCCCCTGTTGGTAAAAGGCCGGGCTACCGGGGTGATCCTGGTGGACAACCAGGCTTCCGGCCGGCCTCTGGAATCGGAACCGCTTCACGTGCTCCAGATGTTTGCCACCCAGGCCGCTTTGGTGCTGGAAAACGCCCATCTCTATTCCACCATCGAAACCAACAACCGGGAATTGCTCCTCATCCGGGAACGGATGTTGGAGTCCGACCGGTTGGCGGCCTTGAGCAGCCTGGCTTCGGGCATGGCCCACGAAATTCGCAACCCCTTGGTCTCCATCGGTGGTTTTGCCCGGCGCATCGCCAAATTGGTGGAACCTAATTCCCCGCTGCGGGGCTATGTGGAAGTGATCCAGGAGGAAGTGACCCGCCTGGAAAAACTGCTCCGGGAAATCCTGGATTTCACCGGGGAAAATCTGTCCTATTATGGCGACCACGAACTGGTCAAGCTCATTGAAGACACCCTGATATTGGTGCAGCGGGATCTGGATGCTGAAGATATCAAAGTCGTTAAGGAATTTGCTCAATTGCCCCGAATTCACTGCGACGACCGGCAAATGAAGCAGGTCTTTTACAACCTCTTTCAGAACGCGGTCCAGGCCATGGCCCACAGCGGCACTCTGACCATACGCACCTTCCCGGTCGAAAAGCCGGATGGCCTCTATGCTGCCGCTGCAATCTCCGATACCGGAGGCGGCATTCCCATGGAAGTGCTCTATAATATCTTCAATCCGTTTTTTTCCACCAAAGATTACGGCACTGGCCTGGGGCTGGCCATCGCCCAACGGATTGTTTCCCGCCATTACGGCCAGATCGAAGTCAACAACGAAATGGGCAAAGGCGTAACCTTCATCGTCACCCTGCCGGTGGCTAAATATTGTCTGGTGAAAGAAGTCGGCAAGGGCGCGGTTCCCGCCAGCGCGCTCAAGGCCCCGAAAGGAGGACAGTCATGAAAAAGATTCTGGTGGCGGACGACGAAATGAGCATTCGCCTTTTATATAGCGAGGAACTCAAAGAAGAAGGCTACGAGGTCTATCAGGCCGCCAACGGACGAGAAGCCCTGGATATTGTTGAAAAGATTCCCCTGGACTTGGTCATCCTGGACATCAAAATGCCTGAGATGGATGGGATCGAGGCGCTGAGGCAGATTAAGGAAAAGCGCCCCAATTTGCCGGTGGTTCTCAGCACCGCCTACGGCGAGTATAAACAAGATTTTGCCACCTGGGCCTCAGATGAATACCTGGTCAAGTCTTCGGACCTGGAAGATCTCAAGGCGGTGGTGAAACGCTACCTGGAAGAATGACTCAAAAGTGAGGCACCCATGGGTAAGCTCAAGTTGGTGATTCTAATTATTGTGGCCGCCGTATTGGTTGATTTTGCTGTGGAAAATGCACAGCCGGTGCCGGTAATCAAACTCTTCAAAAATCAACTGGCAATAATCCCCACCTATCTTTTGGCCTATATCAGCCTGGCGTTGGGTTTGGTGATCGGTTGGACCGCCAACGGCCTGAGAATCAGGCGGAAGCGGCGGGAGGCTGAGTCGGCGCGGGCCGCTTTAGCCCAGCAGGGCCAGGAAATTCAGGCCCGCCAAGCCGACCAGGCAGACAATCAGGCCCAGTAACAAAAGTATCCCCAACCCGATCTCGAAGGTCAAAAAAATGGCCAGCGACCCCAGAGCGCTCAAGGCTGATAACCTGAACATGCGCTTGGCGCCGAAGTACATCAAGGCCAGGACCCAGATAGCGGCCACCAGCGAGCCCAAGATGGGAATAGCGGCCATCACCATACCCCCCTGGGCATAGCAGAAGATCCGCCAGCCCGGGGTGAACTCCCGGCCGGCGCCTGCCAGCGCCAGGCTTCCCCACCAGCAGAGGCCACCCACCGCCAGGTCCACCAACACCAAAAAAGGGGTGGCGATCATCAGGGCCATCAGCCACTCCGCCCCCAAGTTCAGGGAAGAGGCCAGCTTTGCCGCGTTACTGGCCGCACCTCCCGCCAGAATCAGGAGGTCCCAGAACAGACTGAACCCCAGCCCTGCGGTGGACACGATGAGGGCAAAAGATAACGGCTCGGCCCAGCCTCCGGCGCCCAGGTTCTCAAAAAAATCCCCCGGTCGCACCAGGAGGTCCCGGAGGGTTCGATAGAATCCCAGCCAGCCGGGCAACTCCGGGTCCTCCCAGGAGACGCCCTGCCGCTGAGGTGGGGGCACCACCATGACCTCGCCCCACTGCTCTTCCCGGGTGATCATGGCCGCTTCCGATCGATCAGGTCTTTGATGTCCTGGGGGTTGGGCAAGCCGTGCCAGAACATTACCAGACCTCCGGATTTATCTGCGAAGGCGAGATTGCCCACCTGGAGGAGGGTCTGGGTCAGGCCCCGGAGCACCCTGACCTCTCCCAGGTTTTCCCAGGCGATCTCCTGCCGGTGGAGGGAGGGCCAGCGCCAGACCCGCGCCACGCCTTGGGAGGAGACCTGATATTCCGTCCCGTATTTCCGGTAAATCACTGCGATCACAATGATGATCCCCAACAGGGTCCCCAACCACACCGGCAGCCCCACCTCGGGATTGAACCGGGGCCCCAGAAACACCAGAAACATGGCCAGGTAATAGACAAAAAACGACCGGGCGCAGGGCCTGAAGACGATTTCGCCCGTGGTAAAAATTTGGTTGTCGGATTCAGGCATGATTTTCCTCGGATCGATACTCAGCGATTAAGCGCTGCACGTCTTTTTCTTTTAAGCCAAGCTCTTTGGCTTTTTTCATACCGTAACGTTGCAGACGTGTGAGCTCTCTTTCGGCAAAATCTCGCTGTTCTTTTGTTAGCATTTTGGGCTTCATAATAAAATTATGATTTCCACAGCTTAGGTTAATATAAGTGAGAAATTTTTGTCAACGCATGAGATTCAGACTGTTTTCCACTCAATACACAATCCGAAAATCAATCAGGTCTCCCAGGTAATCCTGCCACTCCACCTCCACATGGTCCACATAGGAATAAGGGGGGCCTTTGTAGCACCACTTGAGCATGTCGGCCACGAGGTTTTTGTCGCCCTCAAACAGGGCTTCCACCCGGCCGTCCGGGAGATTCCGGGCCCAGCCGGCCAGCCCCCGGGCTCGGGCTTCGTCCCGGGTGGAGGCCCGGAAAAACACCCCCTGGACCCGGCCTTCGATTAACACGTGGACTCGCGCCATCTCCGCCATCACCCACTCCTTTCGAGTAATTCCTCGAATTTCGTCTCATCCAGGATTTCCACGTCCAGTTCCTTGGCCTTGGCCAGCTTGCTGCCGGGATCGGCGCCTGCTACGACGTAATCAGTTTTGGAGGAGACCGAGGAGCTTACCTTCCCGCCTTTGGCTGTGACCATGGCTTTGGCCTCCTCCCGGGAGAAGTTCGGCAACCCCCCGGTGAAGACAAAGGTCTTGCCAGCCAGGGGCGCGGCCGCGGCGGGCTCCGGCGGCGTCCCCTGCACCCCGGCCTCCCGGAGTTTTTTGATGAGGGTCTGGTTGCGCTCATTGTCGAAAAATTCCCGGATGCTGCCAGCCACCTGTTCCCCCACCCCTTCCACGTGCAGCAGATCTTCTTGACTTGCCCCCATCAAGGCCTCCAGGCTGTGGAAGTGCCGGGCCAAAAGCTGGGCTGTGGCCTCGCCTACATAGCGGATACCCAGGGCGTTGATCAGACGCCAGAGGGCCACATCTTGGCTCTTTTTAATGGCGTTGATGATGTTTGCGGCCGATTTTTCCGCAAAGCGCTCCAGGGGGGTTAAATCGTCTTCGGTTAAGCGGTAGAGGTCGCTGGCATCTTTGACCAGGCCGACTTCTACCAGTTGCTGGACGATCTTTTCTCCCAGGCCGTCGATATCCATGGCGCTTTTGGAGGCAAAGTGCTGAATCCCCCGGGTCCGGGAGGCGAAGCAATCGGGATTGGGGCAGCGGGTGACCTTTTCGCCTTCGGGCCGCACCAGTTCCGTGCCGCATACGGGGCAGTTTTGGGGCATTTTAAAGGGGCTGGCGTCTTTCGGACGCTCCTCTGCAATCACCTTGACCACTTCCGGGATGACGTCCCCCGCCCGCTGCACTAAAACCGTGTCCCCCACCCGCACATCTTTGCGGGCCACTTCGTCCTCGTTGTGCAGCGTGGCCCGGGACACGGTAACTCCGCCCACCTCCACGGGCTCCATCACCGCCATGGGAGTGACCGCGCCGGTGCGGCCCACGTTTACCACGATGTCTTTGACTCTGGTAGTGGCCTGGGTGGCCGCGAATTTGTAAGCCAGGGCCCAGCGGGGGCTCCGGGCCTTGGCGCCCAGGCGCTCCTGCAAGGGGAGGGAGTCCACCTTGATCACCATGCCGTCGATTTCATAAGGCAGCCCATGGCGCTGGTGCTCCAATTTCTGATGATAGTCAATGGCTGCGTCAGTCCCCCGGCCCCGCTCGATCAGGGGGTTAACTCGGAGGCCCCATGTTTTCAAGGTCTGGAGCACATCCCACTGGGTGTCAAAATTCCGACCCCGCACTTCCCCCACCCCATAGCAGTAAATCTTCAGAGGTCGGCCCGCGGTGATCTTGGGGTCCAACTGGCGCAGGGAACCCGCGGCGGCGTTGCGAGGGTTGGCAAAGGCTGATTCTCCTTGGGCCAGGCGCTCCTCGTTGAGCTTCTTAAACTCCGGCAGGTCCATATAGACTTCGCCCCGGACTTCCAGCAAATCCGGCGCCGGTTCCGCCTCGGTCAACAGCCCCAAAGGGATGGTGTGGATGGTCTTCAGATTTTGGGTGATGTTTTCCCCCCGGTAGCCGTCGCCCCGGGTGGAACCGTTGGTAAAGCGGCCGTTTTCATAGACCAACTCCACGGCGCAGCCATCCATTTTAGGCTCCAGGACATAATCAAACTCGCCGGTGGCTCTGAGAAACCGCTTGAGGCGTTCCTCGAACTCGCGGGCCTCGGCGGCGCTGAAGGCGTTTTCCAGCGACAGCATGGGTTGCCGGTGTTGGATGGTCTCAAACTTGTCCAGGGGTTGGGCCCCGACCCGCTGGGTGGGGGAATCGGGCGTAGCCAGGCCGTAGTCTTCCTCCAGCCGGATGAGCTCATTTAGGAGGCGGTCGAACTCGGCGTCCGAAATTACCGGATCATCCAGCGTGTAATAGCGGTAATTGTGATAATTGATCTGGTCCCGGAGCTCATTCACCCGGGAGATCACTTCAGGGGGAGCATCCTTTTGCGCCATGGCCAATGCCCCGATCAGGGGAGCCAGTCCGAATAGGCCCGCTCCCAGTTTTTTACAGCCAGGGGCGGGGTTGCCGAAACCCCGGGAACAATCCGGAGTTACTATCCCTTTGGCAAACGCTATTAAAACCTCTGCCCCGCCCTCTTGGTCTTCATGATAGGGGCTTTTGGCAGCGTTGGCAAGGTGGAAAGGCCGCAGTGCGGCAAGGGCGTGTCCGAAAGCCAGGGCAACAGCCGGTGGTTTGGGCAGGACCTTAGGGCTGGGAAGTTTCGGGGGGTTCCGAAGGCTTTGCCTGGCTTTCGGCAGCCCCTCGGACGATCTGACGAAGTTCTTTAATAATATTCATAATTTTCTCAAGTTGTTCGCTAATCAACCGGACTTCCTGAAACATTTTGTCCCGTTCATTTAATTCCAAGAGCAAAAGGTCGACCAGGCCGGTCACCGTAGCCAGGGGTTGGGCTAGCTCGTGTAGGTAGCTACGCAGGTTATCATAATCTTGAGGAGGCCTGAGCTCTTTGCTTTCCATAACGATTTCCCTGCTTTCCGACCGAGGTTTTATCGATATAAAAGCAAGAAACGGGCCAAGGCCGCAAAAATCCGAAACTAAAATTGCTGATCAGAGACCTGATTAGGGCTAATCGCGGGGGACGGCCAGCATGCGCTCCACGGCTTGTAAAGCCCGCCGCCGGGTCTCCTCCGGCACCTCGATCCGGTAGCGGTTTTCCTGGAGCGCGGCAATGACGTCGGCCAGAGTGATGCGTTTCATATCCAGGCAGACCAACTGGGGGGAAGGGGAGTAAAACAGTTTACCGGGATTTTCTTTTTGCAAGGTATGGATAATGCCCATTTCCGTGCCGATGATGAATTCTTGGACAGGAGATTGGCGCACGTACTGGAGCATGCCGCTGGTGCTGCGGATCGCCTGGGCCAAGTCCAAAACTTCCGGCCGGCACTCGGGATGGGCGATAAACACGGCATCAGGGTGGGCGGCCTGGCAGGCCACAACTTCCGCGGGGTCCAGGCCGTCATGAATATTGCAGCAACCGTCCCAATAGAGCACTTCTTTGTCGGTCCGCCGGGCGGTGTAGAGGGCCAGATTGCGGTCCGGGACCATCAAGACCCGGGGGGCTGTCAAAGAATTGACAACCTGAATGGCATTGGCGGAAGTGCAGCAGATGTCGCTTTCGGCCTTGACTGCGGCAGAGGAATTGACATAGGTGACCACCGGCACCCCGGGAAGTTCGGCTTTCCGCTTCTTTAGTTGTTCCGAGGTGATGGTGTCGGCCATATAGCAACCCACGTCGGTTCGGGGCAAAAGCACCGTCTTGTCCGGGCAAAGGATGGCCGCGGTTTCCGCCATGAAATGGACCCCGCAAAACACGATAACCTCAGCAGGGGTTTGGGCCGCAGTCATGGATAAGGCCAGGGAGTCTCCCAAAAAATCGGCCACATCCTGAATTTCTCCCGGCTGGTAGTTATGGGCCAGAAGAATTCCCTGGCGCCGTTTTAACCAGGTTCGCACTTCTTGTTGTTGTTCGTTAAATTCCATGGTTTTGATTTTGAAGTCTAGACTTCAAACCTTCATATTAGGTGCAAGAGTTAAGGCTCGCGAGTTTTCGAGGAGCCGAACCCTCTGCAAGATGTGGTGATCTGTCCCTTCGGGCAGTAATTAACCTGATGTCTGGCGGATCACCTGGACCCCTGGAGGCGGTTTAAAGGTAAAAAACGCCGGGCCGAAAGGCACCCCCAGCTTGATCTGGGTAAAGGTGAACCGGCTTTCTTCCCCCAGGGCGTTGCTGAAATTTAGCTGCTCCACCAGATAGGTGTCAGGGTTGATGCTCAGGGTGAGGCGCTTGAGTTCCGGCTGGCTCTTTTTGGGGAACAGGTCAATGACATAGTTGGTCCCCTCCTTTGGCGGGCGCTCCCAGGAGATATTAAAATCCTTCTGGACCAGGCCGATCCCCGAAAAAAACCGCATCACCAGATCCGAACGCAATACCTTATCCAGTTTATAGACCATGACCATGCTGTCCGCGGGCATGTACATCCATACCAGGCGGCCGTCGGAGATGATCTCTTTTTTCTGTTCCGGCGGGGTCTCATACTGCCAGCGCATGCGGCAGGGCCGCTTGAAATACATCCACCCCGCGGCGGAGTCCGAGGCGCCGGCCGCCTTGACCCGGGATACCTGGAGAAACCGGGCCTGGAAGCCGCCGGCTTTGTCGTAGAGGGTCTGGACCCGGGAGATAACCATTGCCGGAGTAACTTCCGCCGCGGCCCCAAGGGGCCAGAGGCAGGCCAGCAGCGCCATGGTAACCAACAAAATTTTGCGAATCACGATTAATGTCGATCCTTGCAGGAAAAATTGACTGGGTTAAACTTATCAAATGCGGTTTCCGGCGTCAATTATGCCACCTTCCCGGTAGCTTGCCGCCAGGTGCCGCAGACGCCCAGGTTCAGAGGTGGCTCCAGGCTGGATTGCTGTCTTATGCCCCGGATTGAAGATTACGATTACAGTTTGCCGCCGCAGTTGGTGGCCCAGTATCCTTTGCAGAAGCGGGACGCCTCCCGCCTGCTGGTATTGAAGCGCGATAAAGGCGACCTCCGTCACGCCCGATTTGGCGACCTGCCGCAATGGCTAAATCGGGATGACGTCCTGGTGGTCAACGACACCCGGGTCTTTCCGGCGCGTCTTTTCGGCCAGAAAGCCAGCGGCGGTAAAGTGGAGCTGCTGCTCCATCATCTGCCGGAGGCCGCCGGCAACGGCGCCCAGCCCCGGACCGCCTGGGCCCGGGCCACGCACCGGGGGCGTTTGCAGATCGGTCAGAGCCTGAATTTCGGCGCGGACCTGGAGGCGGAAATCCGGGCGCTGCCCCAACCCGGAGTGGCCGAAGTCAGGTTCGCCTCCCCCGGCGACGTCAGAGCCGCAATCCGGGCTGCGGGCTCAGTCCCCCTGCCGCCTTATATTCAGCGCCCCGCGGAAGTCTCGGACCGGGATACCTACCAGACGGTCTTTGCGGCCCGGACCGGGGCCGTGGCCTGCCCCACGGCGGGATTGCATTTTACTGACCGGCTTTTGGGGGAACTGAGGCAGCGGGGCGTCGAGGTCGTGCGTCTTACTCTGCATGTGGGGCCGGGAACCTTCATGCCGGTGCGCGTTCAGGATTATACCCGGCACCGGCTGCTGCCGGAGTATTTTGAGTTGGCGGAAGACGCGGCCGCCCGCCTCAACGCCGCCCGGGACTCGGGGAAACGCCTGGTGGCGGTGGGCACCACCAGTGTCCGGGTGCTAGAGTACTGCGCCACGCCCGCGGGTTTCCAGGCGCAGCAGGGCTGGTGCGGCCTGTACTTCTATCCAGGATACAGGTTTAAGGCGGTGGACCGGATGGTTACCA
Source organism: Deltaproteobacteria bacterium (assembly GCA_037381685.1). Taxonomy (GTDB): domain Bacteria; phylum Desulfobacterota; class Desulfobaccia; order Desulfobaccales; family 0-14-0-80-60-11; genus 0-14-0-80-60-11. Next base: position 13,889 of record JARRQO010000022.1, read on the forward strand.
ACTTCCACCTGCCCAAGTCCACGCTGCTGCTGCTGGTAAGCGCCTTTGCGGGGCGGGAGATGATCTTGCGGGCTTATGACGAGGCCGTGACAGCAGGCTACCGGTTTTATAGTTACGGGGATGGCATGTTGATCTTATGAGGAGGGCAAGGGCGCCAGCGTGTCGCGTTTTACAAAATGTTTAAAAAAGAGAAGTCGCCATGCCCTCCCCCTTGATGGAGGAGATTTAGGGTGGGGGTGATAAAATAATCCATTATTACAATAGCTTATTTTCCCCTCCCCCTACCCCCCTCCCACCAGGGGAGGGGAAATTTGAAGCTCTGATTTTT
>JARRQO010000023.1:0-33059 GCA_037381685.1 Deltaproteobacteria bacterium
CAGCCTCATTGCCCAGGCCCTCCTACCCCCGCTGCTTTTTGCCGGAGCTCCCAGCAGCGTCATCCTCAAAGGCGGCACCCACGTGCCCTGGAGTCCTCCGGCTCACTACCTCAGCCAGGTGTTTTTGCCGGCCCTGGCTGAGCTGGGGGTTCAGGCAGATCTTGTTCTGGAACGCTGGGGCTGGTACCCCAAAGGGGGCGGCGAGGTGCGTCTCCAGATTATGCCGGCCGGCACGCTGACCGCAGAAAAATGGCGCACCCCGGCCAGAAATCTGGAATACCGGGCCCTGTCCGCGGCGTCTCAAGTGCCGGAGCATGTGGCCCGGCGGCAGGCCGCCCGACTCACTTCCCGCTTAAACGAAACGGTGCCGGTGGAGATTGTGTCCGCCATCGGCCAGGATCCCGGCAGCTTCGTTTTCCTGTGGGGGCCTAAAGCCGGGTTCAGCGCCCTGGGGGCCCGGGGCAAACCCGCGGAGCAGGTGGCGGATGAAGTGGCCGACGCCTACCTGGCCTTTCAAAAAAGCGGGGCGGCCCTGGACCCGCACCTGGCCGACCAAATCCTCATTTACCTGGCCCTGGCCCGGGGGCCGTCCAGCTTCACCACCGCCGCCGTCACTTCGCATCTGCTCACCAATGTCTGGGTGATTGCACAGTTCCTGGGGCAGGTATTGGAAGTCCGGGGAAACCTGGGAGAGCCGGGAGAGGTGTTCTGCCCCGGCCAGAAGTAAGCCGGATAGTTTAAAATGTGGCCCTGATTCTAATACTTGGCGCTGATTGTGGCCGCTAAGTACTAACCGTTTCGGCCCCCAAATCCTTAAGCCCCAGGGCCAGAATCAGGGCGGCTACCGGGGTGAGATGCAGCAGCAACCGGTCCAGGGTGGCCCGGACATAGGCGGGAAACTCTGCCGCTGAGGTGGGCGCCACCGCATAGGCCAGGAGGATGGCCGCCAGGTTCCCTACCACAAAGAGGGCCAGGAAAAGTCTGGGGGAGCGCCACAGGCGCCGGCCCGAGAAAATTAGGGCTAGAGCCAGCGCGGGCCAGAGAAACCCGAAATAAAAGGGCTCCGCCAGGCCCTGCACCAGATAGCAAATGGCCTGGACCAATTGGTGGGGATAAAAGCTCTGGATGTGGTCCGCGCCGATGTCGATTTTCTGCTGCACCGTGAAAAACCGCCAAGGCAGGTAGCCCACCATAAGGCCGCCTAGGGGAACCGCCAGGTAACCGAGACGGCGGAGCCAGCCTGCGGCCCGCAGCCACCCCAGGGTCAGCGCTGCAGCCAAAATCAGGGTGGCGGCCAAAGGCGGGCCCTCATATTTGCACCAGGCCATGCCGGCCAGACAGCAAGCCGCCAGCGTCAGGCTGCCCCGGGGCGCGGCCTCCGCCAGCCAGAGATAGAGGAGGCCGGCCCCTCCCAGGGTGAAAAAGGCCAGGGGCAGATCGGCGTAAGCGATGTAAAGGTGTACGATAAAAACAGTGCCGTTCAACGCCAGAAAGGCCGTGAGCCCCAACGCCTGGCTGCGGCGCAATCCCAGGCGTCTCCCCAGGGAGTAGAGCAGGGTCAGGAGCAGCCCCCCAAAAAGCGGAAAAACGGCCTTGGCCACCGCATCGTTTACCCGCCCCAAACAGAAATACAGGTAGCTCAGTAACAGGGGAATGAAATTGGGGTAATAATTGTGGGCGTCAATGCAGGTCAGGTCAAGGCTGCGGCTGGTATAGAAGATCCTGGCCTTGCACCCCCAGGTAGCCACCGCGTCCCAGGCCCACATGGGATATAGAACGGCCCGGAGCAGCACATAGAGAAACATCGCGCCCAGCAGCCCCAGGAAAAGCCAGTCCCATCCCTGCAACTCTGCAAATGGCGAGAAATGGAACCTCCGCAAGTCTTCTGATAAGGCGACGCGGCCCCGGGGGGCCAACAGCAGGACAACGGCCAGGGCCATGGGTGGCCCCAATATCCAGCCCAGGCTGAAGGTCACCCTCCACCAGGTCAGGGCCAGCATCCAGAAGGTGATAACCAGCGCCCCCACTCCGAAGCTGAACGCGGCCCGTTCCCCGCCAGCGAAATCCCGGGGCCGGGGGATAAACCGCGTCAGCCCGGCATAACCCAGAAAAAACACCGCGCTAAGCCCCAGAATCAGGCGCGTGAGGGTAATGACGGCGTCAATCATAGAAGCCCCAGTGCAACAGCCTGGCGTTCACCCGGAAGGCCCGGCCCGGCCCCGGCAGGTGAAGCGGCTGAAACGCCGGGCAGTGGCGGGCGGCCTGGACTCCGGGGCCCGGTGGCTGCGCCGTCTTGCGCATAAGCAGGAAGGAGGCGTCTGTTTGGTGCAGCGTATAAAAGAGAAAACTGGCCGGAACCTGGGGGGACATCAAAAGGTGGCGCCGGGGAGCCAAAAAGTAGCGAACCTGGATCTCCTTGCCCGCGGCGTAATCATCCAGGAAGACATAGGTGGCGTGCTTGGGGATGACGGCCTGCAGCGCCCCGGCCCAGCGGAACAGCGGATTTTCCTGGCGGATGGCGACGCCCGCCTCCCTCTGGGCCACTCTCCGGGCCAGGCGTCCCGCCTCCGGCCCGAAATGCCAGATCAACCACACCACCTGCAGGCCCCAGAGCGCGAGGATCACTCGCACCAACCAGAGCCGCCATGTTTTAGTCGATGTCATGTTAATGAAATTTACCGGCAGCCGGGGCTAAGCCCAAAGGCCTCAATCGGCAAATTTAAACCGGATGATGTGCAAAACCGCGGCGAGGCCGTCCCTCCAGGTAATCTTTTTGCCGGCGGCATAATCCCGGCCGTGATACTGGATGGGCACCTCGTAAATCCGGCAACGCTTTTTGGCGACCTTGGCGGTGAGCTCCGGTTCTATGCCGAAACGGTTGCATTTAATTTGAATCCCCTGCAACACTTCGGCCTTGAAAACCTTGTAGCCCACCTCCATGTCGGACAGATTCAGGTTGGTGAACATGTTGGAAAGAGTGGTCACCACCCGGTTGCCCATATAATGCCAGAAATACAGGACACGGTGGGGCCGGCCGCCCACCAGCCGGGTGCCGTACACCACGTCGGCCTCGTCTTGTTCGATGGGCTCCAGCAAAGCCGGATAATCTACAGGGCGGTATTCCAAGTCGGCATCCTGAATAATCACCACATCCCCGCTCACCTGGGCGAACCCGGTGCGCAGGGCGGCGCCTTTCCCCTGGTTGTGCGGGTGAGAGAAGGTCTTGACATTCTCATATTGTTGGGCCAGGCGGGCCAGGATTTCTCCGGAGCCATCGGTGGAGGCGTCATCCACCGCGATGATCTCTTTATCATAGGGGGCCGCCTGAACCAGGCGAAAGATTTCTTCGAGAGTGGCTTTTTCATTGTAAATCGGCATGATAATACTCAGCTTCATCCGAGTTCCCCCGCCTCAGTTTTACAATAATATACTCTCAGGTTGCGAAAAACGTTAATTATTTCGCCCAAGAAAAAAACAAAATGGCAGGGTCCAACGGAGTCAGCCGCCGATGCTCACCATGGCGCGGTTCGGGGCAGCAGAAGTCAGGGCAGGAGAGACGCGACCTTTCAGACGGATGGCCTCCTGAAACAGCCGGGCCAGGGTCTCATCGGAAACGCCTCGGCGCAGGGGTTCCTTCAGGTTCAGTTCCGGCGTGGCGAAGAGACACGGGCGCAGTCGCCCGGCCGCGGTGAGACGCAGGCGGTTGCAGGTGGGGCAGTGATGATCGCTGACCGCGCTGATAAACCCCAACTCCCCCTTAAACCCCGGAACCCGGAAGGTCCGGGCCGGACCGGCGGTGACGGACGAAGTGACGGTTTCCAGGGGACCCAGTTTGGCCAGCCGCTGACGCACCTCGGCGATGGACATAAAGTGGCGGCGCCAGCGCGACTCTTCCACCGTGGGCATGAACTCAATAAAACGTATCTGGAAAGGCTGCTCTTGGGTCAAAAGCGCAAAGTCCAGGAACTCGTCGTCATTGAGGTCTTTTAAGGCCACGCAGTTGATCTTTATGGGGGAAAAACCCAGGGCCCTGGCGTGGTCCAAGCCGGCCAGGACGTCATCGAAATGGTCCCGGCCGGTCAACTCCCGGAAGCGGTCCCGGCGCAGGCTGTCCAGGCTGAGATTGAGGTGGCGCAAACCGGTGTCGTAAAGGTCTGCGGCCAGCTCCTTGAGGCGCACCCCATTGGTGGTGAGGCAGACCTCCTCGATCCCGGGAACCTGTCGCAGGCGCCGGATAAAGTCCAGGACGCCCCGGCGCACCAGGGGTTCGCCGCCGGTAACCCGAACCTTGCGGATGCCGACGCCCGCGGCTACCCCGGCCAGCCGCAGCAGCTCTTCATAGCGCAGAATCTCCTGGCAGGGCAGTTTCTCCCACCCCGCCCAGGAGGTGCAATAAAAACACCGGAGATTGCAGCGGTCGGTGATGGAAATTCGCAGATAATTGATGACACCCGGCAAAATATCTTCCCTGCGCTAAAGAATTATAGGTTCATTATAATCTATAAATTAGCCAACCTTCAGGATTTTTCTCGGCACCCCCCTCACTTTTACCCTTCAGTTACGTAAGCAGCTTAAATAATATAAAAATGTCTTAGTCCACCTGAAACTCCGTGGTATCCTGGGCCGAGCCGTAGCCGGTATGGATAGAGGTCACCAAAGTATAGATGCCGGGCGCGGCATTGGCCGGCAGGGTGAAATCAATATCCTCGGTCCAGGTGCCGTTATTTTTGCGCATATCAACACTTTTGGTTCTCCCCAGGTTTTTTCCCTGGTAGAAAAGGTCCCGGGTAATGGATACCGGCAGGGCCACCTGTTCCGGGGTGAGAATGGTGTAGGTGGTTCTCAGATTCAGGGTGGCGCCGGGTTTGGCCCGGTCGGGCTTGATCTCGACGCGGTCCAGGCGGAGGACGCAGCCGCCGGAGGGACAGTATCCTTCCCGGGCAATGATTTGCTCCCGGCCCTGCAGGCTCTGTTCCCGGCTGTTCCCCCAGAAGCCGAAGGTATAATCGCTCAGGAATCCGCCGCGTTGCGCCTGAGCCGGCACACAAGTAAGCAATAAACCCAAGGCCAGAACCAAGCTCAACCACAACAGATGACGCTGCCAAAGACTTTGCATAAAATCCTCCCAAACCGGCAGAGATTAAATTAATGGCCTCCGGGCAGATAGCGCCGGGCCCCGCGGTACGAAACCCGCCAGACCTTGGCGTCCAGGCGGCTGATAAACACGCCCCGGGGGGAGGCATGGATGAAGCGGCCGCCGCCCAGGTAGACCCCGTCGTGACAGACCTCGTCTCGAAAGAACGGCGAGAGCACCCCCGCGACCATCACTTCCCGCCCTTGAGTCTGGCAATAGCGGTTAAAGAAAACCACGTCGCCGAACTGCAGCTCTTCCCGCCTTACCGGTTTGCCGGCCCGGTACTGCTCGGCCACCGTGCGGGGCAGGTTGATGCCGGCCTGGTGATACAAGGCCTGCACCAGACCGGAGCAATCCACCCCTGCAGGGCTAGTACCGCCAAAGCGGTAGGGGGCGCCGTAAAAATCGCCCAGGGCCCGTTCCAGGGCCACTTCCTGGGGGTTGCGTCCCACCGCGGGCAGGGGCGCCACCGGACCCACCCGCGGGGGCGGGGCCCCGGCACAGCCCGCCAGGAGCAGGGCCGCGCCCAGGGCGGCCCCCAAGAGGCGGCGAAATCCGGCGGCCATGGCACCTCCCTCCGGGCTGGAATGGCGGAGACGAATTTTTTTAGGAACCGCGCCTCATCACTTGGCTTCAGTCTCCAGCCGGGGGAACAGGGGTGGGCCCTGGGCCAGCTGGCTGCCGGGGACCAGCCTGCCCCAGGTGAGGACTTGGGGCAGAGGTTGATCCCACAGGGCCAGGCCCAGGCCCAACTGCTCGCTCATCTTGACGGCGCTGGCGGGCATAACCGGCTGCAGCAGCGCCGCGAGCCAACGCAGTGCTTCCAACAGGTGATACAAGACGGTATCCAGCCGCGCCGCCGCGTCAGGCTGCTTGGCCAACTCCCAGGGCGCGGAAGTGACGATATAGCGGTTGAGAAGACCGATAAATTCCCACAGCCCGGCCAGGGCCTTGGCAAACTCCAGGGCCGGAAACAGGCGCATAAACTCCGCGGCCATGGCTTGCACCGCAGTGACGACTTCCTGGTCCGGGGGCTCCGGCACATTGGGAGCCGGCACCACCCCTTGGCGGTATTTAAAGGCCATCCCCAGGCTGCGGGCCAAAAGGTTGCCCAAATCGTTGGCCAGATCGGCATTGATCCGGGCGGTTAAGGCCTCTTCGCTGAAATGGGCGTCCAGCCCAAAAACCATCTCCCGGAGAAAGAAGTAACGGACCTGATCGAGGCCGAAGTTAGCCGCCAGGGTCCGGGGGTCCACTACGTTTCCCAGGCTTTTGGACATCTTGCCGGCCGCCATCTGCCAGTAGCCGTGAACGTTGAGGTTCCGAAAGGGGGCCACCCCCATGGCCTGCAACATGGTGGGCCAGTAAACGGCGTGAGGCTTGAGGATGTCCTTGGCGATGAGGTGCTGGGCAGGCCAATATTTCTTATAAGCCTCGCCCTCGGGGTAACCCAGACCCGTGAGGTAGTTGATCAGCGCGTCGAACCAGACGTAGGTGACGTAGCGCTCGTCAAAAGGCAGGGTGATCCCCCAATCCATGCGGCTTTTGGGCCGGGAGATGCACAGGTCTTCCAAGGGCTCCTTGAGGAAGGCCAGGATTTCGTTTTTATAGCGTTCCGGCCTGATCCAGTCGGGGTGGCGATGAATCCGGTCGATGAGCCAGTCCTGGTATTTGCTCATGCGGAAAAAGTAGTTTTCTTCCTTCAAAAAGGTGGGGGCCACTTTATGGTCCGGGCACAGGCCGTCCACCAGGTCCCGCTCCAGGTAAAAACATTCACAGCCGAAACAATAGAGTCCGCCGTACTCCCCGAAATAAATGTCCCCGGAATCGTGGACCCGGTTTAAGATTTCCTGCACCACCCGCACGTGCTCCGGGTCGGTGGTGCGGATGTAGTTGTCATAACTGATGTTCAACTCATCCCACGACTCCCGGAAGCGGGCGCTGATCCGGCTGGCGAAGTCCTTGACCGGCAGGCCCGCGGCGGCCGCGGCGTCCAGCACTTTGTCGCCGTGCTCGTCAGTGCCGGTCTGAAACCGGACCTCCTCTCCCAGGAGGCGGTGAAAGCGGGCCAGGGCATCGGCCACCACCGTGGTGTAGGCATGGCCGATATGGGGCTCGGCGTTGACGTAATAGATGGGCGTGGTGATGTAATAAGCCATAATAGCAGTGAGCAGTGAGCAGTAAGCAGGCCGTTTAATGAAGGCATTACCAGCTGCTTACGGCCCGCTAAATCATTTGCTTGCCTCCAGGGCTGCAATATGTGCCAGGGTCTCCTGGAGCAAGAGCGCGTCGGTTTCGGGGTTGCCGGTCTTTAAAAAGGTGCGGTACGCGGCCAGGGCCTCGTACTTGTAGCCCAGTTTTTCCAGAGCCCGGCCCCGGCTGTAAAAAGCCCGGGCATAAGTGGGCGCAAGGGCAATTATCTTGTCGGCGTCCGCCAGGGCCTGCTTCGGTTTGCCCAGGGCCAGGAAGGCCAGGCTCCGGTTGTAAAGGATTTTCGGCCCCTGGGGGCGCAGCTTCAAGGCCCGGTCATAGTCTTTGAGGGCGTGTTGGGGTTTATCCAGATCCAGGTAAGTGTTGCCCCGGTTATAGTAGATCTGCCAGTCCCTGGGGGCGTACTTCAAGGCCTGGGTGTAGTCGGCCAGGGCCTTATTAAGAGCGTTTTGGCGGCTGTAGGCCAGACCCCGGTTGTAGTAGGCCTCGGGAGAATGAGGGGCCAGATCCAGGGCCTGGTCGAAATCGCCCACCGCGTCGGCCCACAAATTCAGCCTCATCTCGGCAATGCCCCGGTTGATATAGGCCTCCACCATCTCCGGGTCGCTCTTGATGGCTGCGGTGAATTTCTCCCTAGCCAAAGTAGGGTTGCCCTGGCGTAAGGCCGCCACCCCCTGCTTAAAAGAGGCTTGGGCTCCAAGGTCTTCCTGGCTGCCCAGGGCCGGCCCCAGACAGAAACCCGTGACCGCCAAAAGAACAAAAATGATTAAGCCGCTTTTGCGTAACACTCTCTAAGGCCTCATTTCTCGGTTCTGTAGGGCGGGCCCTGCCCGCCATGATTGCTTATCTTGAACATGAGCCGGTTCGCCGCCTTACTCGCTGAACCGAGGCTGGGCGCCGGCCTCCCTCGAAGTTATTTTTCCCAGCAACTCCTGGACATCCTTCAAGGCTTCCCGGGTGGCTTCCCGGGACGCGACGAAATCGTACATCAAGTTATTTTCGTCGGCTTCGATGTACTCGCTATGTTTGATCATCATTTCCGCGCCCTGGACCAGCCGTCCCACAAAAAACATGAAATAGTGCAGATCGTCGGCCATAATGTGCCTTTGTGCGTGGCAGGGGGGCACCCCCCCTGGCAAAAGTCCTTTACTTTTCAGGCGACCCTCGGCGCCGGGCCTCTTCCACAAATTCTTCATGGGTGCAGTCCGGGTTGATCCCCGGGCAGGCGGTTTTGGCGTGCTCCAGTTCGTCTGCATGCGCCAACAGGGCCGGAAGAAAGGGCCACTGACGGCAGATCCAGGGTTTCACCGGGTGCACCCGGCAGAGGTTGCCCTCCGACAAAAAAACGCAGAAGCCATTGTCAGCAACCGTAAGGCGCGGCCCCAGGGCCGAAGGCTCCACATAACGCCGGCAAAACTCCGGAACGGCCAAACCCAGGAGGGCCGCCATGTCTTCCACTTCCTGGGACTTGACCAGAATGCCCCCCCGGCCGCAGCAACAATCGCCGCACTGCTGACATTGGAAGACCGGGGTCCGGCCTGCGTTTAGGCTGGGATCGGCAGCTTTCAGGGCCATATATCTTCCTAAAAAATCCTTCCGGGGCCTCCCCTATGAACAGTTTCGTCGGGCAGGCCCCACGCCCGCTCTTAAACGGAGCGCAAGATAACCGGCTTTGAACTTGAACTTGAGACCTGTGCGAAAGTCTCGTGTAGGACAGCCGCCCCCGGCTGTCCACCCTTGGGACCTGCGCAGAGGCCTCAAATCATAAACCCTGAAAACCGGTGTGACACCCTTACATCAGGCAGGCTTCACCCTCGACGTTTTTCAAGGGCGGCTGGCCGGTGGATTCGATCACGCTGCGCCACAGCGGGGAATCCAGATCCACTTCATTGCGCCGGCCCACCGTGGCTGCGATGGGAATGTGGACGTAATGGCCGTGCCAGCGACTCACCAGCATGGCGGTCTTGCCCGCCATCCCCGCGTGGACCGCGTTTTGCCCCAGAAAGCCGCAATAAATCCGGTCATTGTAGTTGGCCGGCATACTGCGGATCAGATAACTGGGGTCGATATACTTCAGGTTGATTTCGCTGTTTTGTTGCTTGAAGTAATCTTTGATGGCGTACTGGAGAAAGTGCCCGATATTGCCGGGTTTGAGGTTGCCCGAAGGGTCCCGTTCCCGGTTTTCCTCGGTGAAATAACGTTGTCCGGCTCCCTCGGCCACCACGATCAGGGCATGATTGCGCTTCTGCAGACGGTATTCCAGGCTGGCTAACAAACCGCATTCGCCCTCCAGATCGAAGTCCGCCTCGGGAATCAAGGCATAATTGACCTCCCGCAAGGCCAAAGTGGCATTGGCCGCAATGAAGCCGGAAAAGCGGCCCATGAGTTTCACCAGGCCGATGCCGTTGGGCGCGCCCACCGCTTCGGTATGGGCCGCATGGATGGCTTCGGTGGCCACTTCCACCGCGGTATCAAACCCGAACGACCGGCTTACCAGGGGTATGTCGTTGTCGATGGTCTTGGGAATTACAATAATCCCGATGCGCAGCTCCCGGCGGGCAATCTCCCGGCAAATCTCCGCGGCCGCCCTCAAGGTGCCGTCGCCCCCGATGAGGAACAAAATCCGGATGTTGATGCGATCCAGCGCATCCACGATCTCCGCGGTGACCTGGGGCCCCCGGGAGCTGGACAGGATCGTGCCTCCGAAGGTATGGATGTTGGCCACACATTCCGGGATGAGGTCCAGCAAGTCATGGCCGTATTTGGGAATGAACCCCTGAAAACCGTAGCGGACCCCATAAATATGCCGCACCCCGTAAAGGTGATAAAGTTCGAGAACAATGGCCCGGATGACGTCGTTGGTGCCGGGGCACAAGCCGCCGCAAGTGACGATGGCGCAATGAACCTTGGAAGGATCAAAGTAGATGGTCGACCGGGGCCCGGCCATCTCCAGGGTGAGAGGGGCCTTGCCCTGCAGGCTTTGCCAATACTCCAGCGAATCATGGACCAGGACCCGATCCGTATCCTCGACATAAGACCTCTTAATTACCTGGCCATGCCGGTCCACCATGGAATATTCCCGGATAGGGGATTTTACCTTGGGCTCTCCCAAAGAGGGAATCTCGGTCTCAAAATCCTCAAATTGCAATGGCGAGCCTTCTCCTTTGGGCTTTTTTGCCATCATGGCCCCCCTTTTTCAAGCCTCTTTGTGATAAACGTTCGGCGCCGGTTCACGGGCCGGCATTTTTGGGAATCTATCTTAAACTTTTCCCGTGCGGGAATACAAGGGCCAAATCTACCAGGTTTGGGTCATCGCCTCCATCTCATCTTTCAGTTCCCGGGCCATTAACTTTTTTACGGCTTCCTTGGGTGCCAGGCCTTCATAGAGGATCTTGTAAGATGCGGTCACCAGGGGCATTTCCACCCCCAGGCGCTGCGCCAGGGCATATACGGCCCGGGAAGTCTTCACCCCTTCCGCCACCATGGCCATGCCGGTGAGAATCTGGTCCAGAGAAACGCCCTGCCCCAGCTTCATGCCGACCTGAAAATTGCGGCTCTGGGTGCTGGTGCAGGTGAGGATCAGGTCTCCCAAGCCGGCCAGGCCCGTGAGGGTCATGGGGTTGGCGCCGAGCCGCGCCCCCAGCCGAACCATTTCGGCCAGCCCCCGGGTGATGAGCGCCGCCCGGGGATTATCCCCCAGGCCCATGCCTGAAATTATCCCGGTGCCAATGGCAAAGATGTTTTTCAGCGCCCCTCCCAGCTCCACACCGGTAACGTCGTGGGAGGTGTAGACCCGAAAGTAGGGGGCGGAAAAGGTGCGTTGCAGAAAGTGGGCGATGTCCCGCTGCCGGCAGGCAATGGTCACCGCGGTGGGCTGTTTCTGGACCACTTCCCGGGCAAAACTGGGACCGGACAGCACCGCGTAAGGCGTCTCCGCCCCCATTTCCTCCCGCACCACCCCTTCCATGGTGAGAAGCGAATCGATCTCCATGCCCTTGGTGGCGCTGATCAGCACTGCGCCGGCCGGCCAGTACCGCACCAGATCGCGCCCCACCTGCCGGAAGCCGTGAGAGGGCACCACCATAAGGATCATCCCGGCCCCGTTTAGGGCCTCGGGAAATTCCCGGGTGAAGCGAATCCGGGAGGACAGACGCACCCCGGGCAAAAAGGTTTGGTTGATCCGTTCCCGGCTCAGGACTTCATAGACCTCGGGCTCCCTGACCCAAAGGCGGACGGTTAGTCCCTTTTCCGCCAAAAGCTGCGCCAGCGCGGTGCCCCAACTGCCGGCGCCGATTACGGCAATGGTTTTGGCCTCAGGAGATTCCAAGTTTGGATTCAACCTCGCCGTTACCATTTTTTTCCGCCACCTTGGCTACACTTACCACCTTCTCTTCCGCCTCCAGGTCCATGAGCTTAACTCCCTGGGTGACCCGGCCGATCAAAGATATGCCTTGGGCCAGCATGCGCAAAATTTTACCACCATCGGTGACCAGCATGATTTCATCATCGCCGAACACTTGGAGGATGCTCATAATGGGGCCGTTGCGTTTGGTAATATCCAGCCCCTTGACCCCCTGGCCGCCCCGGTGGTGCTCCGGATACTTCTTCGGGTCAGTGCGCTTGCCAAAGCCCCGTTCCGTCACCGTGAGGATGGTGCCCCCGGTACGTAACACTTCCATGCCCACCACCCGGTCCTCGGGGAGCACTTCCATGCCCTTGACTCCTCGGGCGATGCGGCCCATGTCCCGGACCTCCGACGACGCGAAGCGAATAATCTTGCCCAACTTGGTGCCCATCAGGATACTCTGCTCAGGTTCACTCATTCTAACGCTCACCAGTTCGTCCTCGGCGTCCAGGCTAATGGCAATAATGCCGCCGCTGCGAGGCCGTTGGAAGTTGGTCAGCTCGGTTTTCTTGATGGTCCCCCGCCGGGTGGCCATTACCACGGATACTCCCGGGTTAAATTCCCGCACCGACAGGATGGTGGCCAATTTTTCGCCTTCTCCCAACTGCAGCAGGTTGACGATGGCCTTGCCTTGAGCCGAAGGCGAGCCGACGGGAATTTCGTGGACCTTCAGCCAAAACACCCGGCCTTTGCTGGTGAACACCAGAAAATAGTTGTGGGTGGAGGCGATGTACAGTTGGGAAACGAAATCGTTTTCCCGGGTAACCATGCCCATGCGGCCTTTACCGCCCCGGCGCTGACTGCGGTAAATGGTCAGGGGGGTGCGCTTGATGTAACCCCGATGGCTGATGGTCACCACCATCTCTTCATCGGCGATCAGGTCTTCCGCGGTGATATCCTGGGCCTGAGGCACGATATCGGTGCGCCGCTCGTCACCGTAGCGTTCCTTCAATTCAGTCAATTCCTGGGCGATGAGGGCCTTGACTTCGGTCTCTTCCGCCAGAATCCGGCGCAACCGGGCCATGTTCTCGGCCACCGCCTGGGCCTCCTGCACGATCTTTTGGCGTTCCATCCCCGTGAGTCGCTGCAACCGCATATCCAAAATGGCCTGGGCCTGAGTCTCGGACAGAGCATAGCGGCTCCGGGTTTCCTCCAAACTGAGGATATCCGGGGCCTCCTGGATGAACATACCGGCCATCAACTGCTGCTTGGCTTCCGGGGGATTGGCTGCGGCCCGGATAAGATCGATGACCTGGTCCAGAAAATCCAGGGCAATGAGCAGGCCGTCCAGAATATGGGCCCGGGCCTCCGCCTGCTTCAACTCATAACGGGTGCGCCGGAGGATCACTTCCCGGCGGTGCTCCAGAAAATGCTGCAGCAGGTCCTTGAGGCTTAACAATTCCGGCCGGTTGTGGACGATGGCCACCAGATTGATGCCAAAGGTGACCTGCATCTGCGTGTGGAGATATAGCTGGTTCAGGATGGGTTGCGGCAGTTCATCCTTTTTGAGGAGGATCGCCACCCGCAGGCCTTCCCGGTCCGATTCATCCCGGATATCGGAGATGCCTTCCACCTTCTTGTCTTTCACCAACTCGGCGATGCGCTCAATCAGCCGGGCCTTGTTCACCTGATAGGGCAGCTCCCGGATAATCAGGCTTTCCCGGCCACCTTTGCGCTCCACCGTCACCTTGGCCCGGAGGCGGATGAGCCCCCGGCCGGTGCGATAGGCCTCGGCAATGCCTTCGGCCCCGTAAATAAAGGCTCCGGTGGGGAAATCCGGCCCCGGCAGGATGGCCATCAGTTTTTCCAGGCTAATCTCCGGATTTTTGAGGCTGGCCAGGAGCGCGTCGCAAACCTCGCCCAGGTTATGGGGCGGGATGTTGGTGGCCATGCCCACGGCAATGCCCGAGCCCCCGTTGACCAGCAGGTTCGGCAGGCGGGTGGGCAGCACCAGCGGCTCTTTGAGGGAGCCGTCGTAGTTGCCCACGAAATCCACCGTGTCTTTGTCCAGGTCCTGGAGCAGCTCGTGGGCCAGCCGGGTTAGCCTAACCTCGGTGTAACGCATGGCCGCGGGCGCATCCCCGTCAATGGACCCGAAGTTGCCCTGGCCGTCCACCAGCGGATAGCGCAGGGAAAAGTCCTGGGCCATGCGCACGATGGCGTCATAGACCGCGGTGTCATCCTCAATGTTGATAGGTACCGCGTGTGCTTCCATCATATTGAATAGACTCTGTTGTTTGTTGTCCATTTTCTGTATTTATCTGCGTCCATCTGCGGCTTTAAATCTCAACCGCCGATGGACCGGGATTAGCTTATTAACTGCTGCTCGTTCCCAAGCCCAACTTGGGAACCAGGGGGAAATCAGTAACTACAATTCAAATTCACTCCGTGGAATCCCAGACTGTCGAATAATTGATTGCAGCGTTCCTATTCTAAGTTCGGCATGATCAACAACTGGAATAGTAATCGTACTGCCCGGAACCATCTTCTGCATAAGAAGATGGCTGCCTCGCTGGCGAACTTCTTTGAATCCGTGATTCGATAAGATTCGGCAGACCTCTTTGCCGGAAAGAACGCGAAGTTTACCCAACCGCTACCTCAACCTGGGTAATATAGACCTCTTCCCGGAGACGGTCTTTAATCTCCTCTTTAGATGCTGTCTCAAAAAACAGTTCCAAGGCTTCCTGGAGATTTTTCCGCGCTGCCTCGATGGTATCTCCCTGGCTGGCTATATCAAGTTCCGGACACAGAGATACATAGCCATTGCCTTCCCGTTCAATGATGGCGGTAAGTTGGCGCTTCATGGTTTCTCCGATCTAATTTGCTGGTTTCTTTGCCCTCGGATAACCCACAAGGCCATGCGAGTAGTCTTAACATAGTCTCTTTCCAATCTTTACCTGGAGGAATATTTCACTTTTTAGACTCTTCAATGTTGATAGGTACCGTGTGTGCTTCCATCATGTTGAATAGACTCTGTTGTTTGTTTGAAATGTCCAGGGTTGATCACCTAATATTTATATCAGCAATTAATTAATTGGTGAAAGAAGAGAAGTGTTCAAATATTTCAATAACTTCTGCGAAGACACCAAAATCTTGCTTCTCTGCTTCACGGAGATAAAGCATCTTTAATCGGCCTATATCGAGTCTTGCTTGGGAAGCGAAGATTTTTATTATTTGGCGACCAGGAATTAGGTATTTCCAAAGATTATTTCCGTCCGCAAGGCTATTTTCCAATACTTGGAATTTTTCAGCAACAACTTGATTTATTATGCTTGCGTCAAGTTCACTGGTAATGCGCCCCTGCTCTTCGGAAGCTCGTCCTGAAATCAAATCTAATAACTCTTCTTTCGATCGTTTATGGCAATCCTTGGCCATTAAATCAATATTACCGGCCTGCTGCCGGAAGATTGTGGAAACTTGTAGGGAAACTGCATAAGAAATAGTACTACGCGCGATCTCGCGAAGTCTTTTTAGAATTTCTTCCGGCGAAATTAGCCAAGATTCCTCAGATTCCATCTGAGAGAAAATTTGAGCTAGGATTTGCTCATCAAGGAAGTAATTTTCCAAATGATATCTTGGAAGTACACGGAAACGATCAAGAGCTCTGCTTCCTTCTAGCGGCTCTGAAGGTGAGGAAGGCGAGGTATCACCATCACAAAGCATAAAAAAATCAACACCCCAAATTGTTTTCTCAAGTACCTGGGAAGATATTGTAGAAAAAGAGATGATGGTTGCCTTTCCTCCACTGGGAACTAAAACCAAGTTTGGAAATTTGTTTTTTATGATTGAGCCATAAACTAACTTGTCAAGACTGGCGTTCGTCCCTTCAATGAGCACTATACGCCTTCCTAATGCTACTATCCCTATAGATTGACCAAGTAAACGCAATGCTTGGTTTGTTTCATCATCCGAAGTAACAAGAATGGCTTGATTGGTCCCGGAATCATTGGGAGGAGCGATAAAAATCACGGAATGTTCAAGTGAAGCTGTAATGATGTCTGGAGAATGTGTGCAAAAGATAAATTGGTTTTTTTCCCCTATAGTTTCCAGAGTTCTCATTAGCTTAAAACTTAATTCAGGGTGCAAGTGCAATTCTGGTTCATCAAAAATCACAATGCTGTGAGAGGGTCTCCTGAGAAGGAAGTCAAAAACGATGTTTACTACTTCCTGCTCACCGGAGCTAAGAGTTGTAACAGGAAATTGTTTTCCCTCGCATGCATAATCGAGGTGAGTCTTTTTTAAATCAGGGCTTAACAATTCCTTTGGTGAGAGGAGCTGACTGAAAGCCCGCTTAAATGGTTCTAAAGGGTCCTTGAAATTTAATTCCATGGAAGTCTCGCCTTGGAGCATAAGCTCCTCGGCTTTTTTAGCAATACGGTCTCTTTGGCTCTGGACTTTGCGAAAAATTGAATGCAAGGTGTCTTGGAAGCGAGATTTAAGTCCTTCAAATGTTGTATTCCAACCAATATTCTCTTCATATGGATCTTTAATATCCCATGAGAATTTGAAGGGAGTGATCTTCTGTATTGAACGGTCGCTTTCGAAGTTAATTATACTGCTCCTCCATTTTGTCCGAAGGCGACCTTTGTGCAGAATGCCCTGGAGCCTCAATGCATCCTTTGGATCGCTAGTATCAATTTCCTTCTTGCCCCAATCCTTGATTTCTTCAGCAGTGGTCGCATGAATGACAAGCTGTATATTTTTCCTCGAAGTTGGATTCTGAAAATAATAAAGTAGGGCTTGTGCCAATCGTGTCTTGCCTACCCCGTTCGGACCAGCAAGCACAATAATATTTGATAGCTCACCTGCTTCAAAACTTTTGATAGGTGGAACGTCTTTTACTGAGATATGCGTTAATCGCATTCTAAATTATCCTCTGGAAAATCTAAGCGGCATACACAACCTCTTTGGTCGTCAAGATATTATGACGCCGAAACGGATTGCGAATAGCATCTTTTTCTACCAAGTCGACTTCATGGCCCAAAATTGCCGCCAGCTCATCCGACATCTCCACCCGGTTATCGAACATGATTCCTCCATCCGGTTCAAAAGTCACCAGCACATCCACATCACTATCAGTCCGAAAATCATCCCGCAGCACCGACCCGAACAGCGCCAATTCTTTGATCTTCCAGCGACGGCAGAAGTCTTCGATCTGCTTTAAGGGAATATTAATTTTGGCTTGAGGCATTTTTAGCTTAATCTGTATTCATCTGCGCCCATCTGCGCTTTCATTTAACCGCAGATTAACGCAGATAAGAGCTGATAAACACGGATTAATAATTATTCACAATACGCCTGATTTCCGCCTTGGGCCTGCCAAAATTAACCAGCAAACACACTGAAAGATCAGTAGCCCTAAGATAATTCAAGCACTGGGCCATATGCACCTCATCCAAGGCCCTGGCTACCTTTAACTCTATAAGAACCTTGTCCTCGACTAACAAATCTGCAGCAAACTCCCCCACGACCATCGTATCGTATCTAACCTGAATGCCATATTGCTGCTTGGCCTCCAACCCGTTTTTTCTGAGTTCCAGCGCTAACGCATTTTCATAAACCTTCTCCAAAAATCCACTTCCCAACGTATTACTTACCTTATAAACACAACCAATAATCCTTTCCGTAATACTATTCAAATCTAATCTATATTCATCCTTATTCATCTGCATTCATCTGCGTCCATCTGCGTTCATCTGCGGTTAAATTATTTTTTTACGGCTTCATCGTCGTCAGATATACAAACTTCCCTTTCTCCACTTTGATGATGGTCACGTCCTTGATGGGATTGTGGTTCGGCCCCATGGTAATGGTGCCCGTCACCCCGGGAAAATCTTTAGTCGCGGCCAGGGCCCCCGCCACCTTGACCCCAGCGGTGCTGCCGGCCTGGGCCATGGCTGCGGTCAAAAGGAAATAGCTGTCGCCGCCCAGGGCCGCAAAGCCGGACAGGGGTTTGTGGTACTTGGCCTCATAGGCCTGCATGAATTTTTTCCCCAGCTTCGTGTTGGCGCCCTGACGGTGAAAGAGCGCGGTGAAGTACATGCCGTTCACCGCGGGCCCGCCGATGCTGAGCAGTTCCGGCACCTGGGCCCCGTCTCCGGTTAAAATCGGGGTTTTGACCCCCAACTCCTTAAGCTGCTTGGCCAACAGCGCATCTTCAGTGTAGTAATTCGGCGCGTAGATGAGATCGGGCTTGGCCGCCTTCAGGGCCGAAATCTGGGCGCTGAAATCCTGGTCGCCGGTCTGGATATAGCTGACGGAAACAATCTGGCCGCCCAGGCGCTTGAATTCCTCCATAAAATACTTGGCCAGGCCGACGCAGTAATCCTGGGCCTGGTCGATGAGCACCGCCACCCGCCGGGCTTTCAGGTTTTTATAGGCGAACCGGGCCGCCACTTTGCCCTGCAGGTCATCCACATACGCGGCCCGAAAGGCGTATTTCCGGTTCTGGGTCACCAGGGGATTGGTGGCGGTGGGAGTGATATTGGGAATCTTGGCCCGCTCGGCGATGGGCACCCCGGCCAGGGTATCGCTGCTGATCACCTCGCCGATGATGGCCGCCACGTGATCCTGCTCAATGAGACGGCTCACCGCATTGGCCGCCTCTATGCGGTCGCTGCGGGTGTCCAGCATCACCAGCTTGATGGGCTGCCCCAACACCCGGGGTTCCAGCTTGTGGGCCACCTGAACGCCTTCCCACACCATCTGCCCCATGGCCGCGGCCGGCCCGGTCATGGGGAGATAGAGCCCGATTTTGACAACAGCCGCGGCCGGAGCCGCCAGGATCAGCAACAGGCCGGCAACCAGAAAGAACTGTTTAATTAGTCGCATTCCTCGGGAAACCTATCGAGTATCGGGCAAAAAAGGCGCACAGGGGATAAGGCGTCCGGCAAATAAGCAGGATTTCTGTGGGCGGCCTTTCCTTTTCCCCCAAAAGTCTTTTCCAGGCTTGTTCCCCCCCGTTATCGTTACTATAATAGCAGAAAAAACCGGCGCCGGGAAGGAATTCCGGCCAGGGTGGCGAGGTTGTCATGGAATTGCAACTGGAAAAGCTCATCATTCCCGAAGGGGCCAACCTCATTTTGGGCCAGAGCCATTTTATCAAGACCGTGGAAGATCTGTACGAAATTCTGGTGGGGGCCGCGCCCGGCATCAAATTCGGGTTGGCCTTTTCCGAGGCCTCCGGCGATTGCCTCATCCGCACCGAGGGCAACACCCCGGAGCTGGTGGAGGCGGCCATCGAAAACGCCCGGCGCCTGGCCGCGGGCCACACCTTCAATATTCTCCTGAAAGACGCCTTTCCCATCAACGTGCTCAACGCCGTCAAACTCTGCCCCGAGGTCTGCCGCATCTTCTGCGCTACCGCCAATCCCGTGGAAGCCGTCCTGGTCCAGAGCGACTTGGGCCGGGGCATCCTGGGCGTGGTGGACGGCTTCTCCCCCAAGGGCGTGGAAGACGACGCCGGCCGCGCCTGGCGCCAGGATATCCTGCGGAAATTCGGCTATAAAAAGTAAGCAGCTGTAGGGCGGGCACTGCCCGCCAGAAATATTACAGCTCCCTGCTGAGGCCTTGCTGTTCAAAGGAATATCTATGCAACGCTTCTTCGAGCCCCGCTCCGTGGTCCTCATCGGCACCTCGCGCCAGACCGGTCCCGGGGCTTACAACAACCTGGAGATGCTGCTGAGCTACGGTTATGCGCGGCGCATCTACCTGGTGCACCCCAAGGTCCCGGAAATCCTGGGTTATAAGACCTACCCCCGGGTTGCCGCGCTGCCTGATGTTCCCGACCTGGCCGTCATTTCTCTGGGCCGGGAACGCCTGGTGTCCGCCCTCCGGGATTGTGTGCAGCACGGCATTAAGCGGGTGGTGGTCATCAGCCAGGGACTTGCCGACGCCGATGCCCGCGGCCAACAATTGCAGGATGACATCGTGCGGATTGCCCGGGAACACGGCGCCCGGGTGGTGGGTCCCAACACCATGGGCATCCTCAACCCCTTCTCCGGCTTCACCACCGCCTTTATCGACGTGCCCCGGGACCACCAGCCGCCGCCCCTTACCCTGGTGGCCCAATCCGGCGCCTTCCAGGTTAGCGCCGCCTCGTTTGTGGGCCGCTTGGGCAAGGCCATCGACATCGGCAACGCCGCCGACGTGGACGCGGTGGACGTCCTGGAATATCTGGAGCACGACCCCCAGACCAAAATTATCGTCATGCACCTGGAGGGCCTGAAACGGGGCCGGCAGTTTCTCACCGTGGCCAGCCGGGTCGCCCGGTCCAAACCCATCATTGTCCTGAAAACCGGGCGCAGCGCTGCCGGGGCCCAGGCCGCCATGTCTCACACCGGCTCCCTGGTGGGGGAAGATGTCCTAGTCGACCTGGCCCTGGCCGCCGCGGGGGTCATCCGGGTGCGCACCACCGTGGAAATGCTGGCTGCGTGCCGGGCTTTTCTGCATTTTCAGCCCCTGGCGGGCCCCCGCCTGGGGGTAGTGACCGCCACCGGCGCCTTCGGGATCATCGCCGCGGATTGCTGTGAAGATTACGGCCTTCAACTGGCTCCCTTCCCGGAGCCCCTCCGCAAACTCGAAGAAGAGCGGGTGCCCTGGCACAGGCTGGACAATCCAGTGGACCTCTGGCCCCTGGGCATGGTCACAGGGTCCTTTACCGGCGTGTTTCAGCGGGCCCTCAAAGGCCTGCTTCGGGACGATCACGTTGACGGCGTCCTGGGATTGGGGCCAGCCCTGGCTTCGCCCCGCCACGCCGACCTGGACATTCCCGGCGCGGTGCGGCAGATTCACCAAAAATCCAATCCCCGGCACAAGCCCATAGCGATTCTGTTATACGGCGATGAACCGGCGGTGCGGGCCCAGGTCCGGGAATTGGCCGCGGTGCCCGACGTGGCCTGCTTCGCCTCCATGGATGAGGCCATCATGGGGCTGGCAGCCACCTGGCGCTACCGCCAATTTGCCCAACTCCCGGCCCGGGATTTCCGCCTGCCCGAGCCCCCGGCGGCCCGCCCGTTCGCCGCGCCCTCCGAGGGGATGCTGGTGGGTGAGGCCGCTATGGAGGTTTTGCGGGCCTATGATTTTCCCCTGGTTCCCGGAGTCCTGACCCATGACGCGGCTGCCGCCGAGGCCGCGGCAAAAGAGATGGGCTACCCGGTGGTGCTGAAGATCATCTCTCCGCAATGGCTCCACAAATCGGATATGGGGGGAGTGGCGCTCAACCTGGCCACCGCCGACCAACTGCGCCAGGCCTATAAAACCCTGCAGGAGCGGTTCCAGGAGCGCACCCCTGCGGGTACCCTTTCGGGCTTGCTGGTGCAGCAGCAGGTTCAAGGGACTGAGTTGCTCCTGGGGCTCAAGTGCGACCCCCAATTCGGGCCGGTGCTGGTGGTCGGAGCCGGCGGCATTTACACCGAGGTCTTACAGGACGTGGCCCGGGCCCTGGTGCCGGTGGACCACGAAGGCGCCAGTAAGCTTCTAGAAACCTTGAAAATTTTTCCCATCCTGCAGGGAGTCCGGGGCCAGGCCGGGGTCAATCTCCCGGCGCTGGCTGAAACCGTGGTAAAACTCTCCCGCCTGGCCGTAGATTACCCGGAAATCCAGGAACTGGACCTCAACCCCGTTCTCGCCGGCCCCCAGGGCTGCTGGTGCGTGGATTGCCGGATAGTGTTTTGAGTTTCCGGTTTCCGGTGGGTGGGCGAGATAAGCGCTGGATAATCCAAACGATTGTTCATTGCGCCCAGACTTTTCCTGGAAGGACATATGCACATCCTGTTAACCGAAAACCGCAAACCGAAAACTGAAAACCCGGTGCTTTTATGAAAGCCGCAGTATTGGCGGCCGGGACGCGGTTGCGGCCGCTCAGCGACCTCTGTCCCAAGCCGCTGTGGCCCATATTGAACCGGCCCCTGCTGGGGCTGGTGCTGGCGCAACTGGAGGCTGCGGGCTGTTTCCGGGTGGCGGTGAACACCCATCATCTGGCTGATCAGGTGCACGATTTTCTGCGCTCCGTGCCCTTTAGTTTCCTGCTCAGCGTCAGCCCTGAACCGGAGATTTTGGGTACCGGCGGCGGCCTCAAGCAACTGGGGGAAATTTTGCGGGACGGACCGTTTCTGGCTATAAACGGCGACGTCCTCACGGACCTGGATTTAAGCGAAATCTACCGGCGCCATCAGCCCGGGGCCATCGGCACCCTGGTGCTCCATGACTGTCCGCCGTATAATAACGTCTATGTGGCAGGTGACGAAGTGGTGAGCCTGGGCGCGCCGCCTCCCCAAGCAGCCTCGCCTCTGGCCTACACCGGCATCCAGGTGGTGGACCCCAAGCTGATGCCGTATCTCCCTGCCGCCGGACAGCCCTACGATCTGGTCCAGGCCTGGCGCCAGGCCCTGGCCGCGGGGGCGCGCTTGGCTTTTTATAAAGTCAGCGGCCACTTCTGGCAGGATATTGGCAGCCCGGAAAATTATCTCACGGCCCACCGGCGGCTGCTGGCCGGTGAATCCCCGCCTCTGGCCCGATTCTTTCAGGACTTGACCGACCCCCTGCGCGGTCCCGGAACCGAAATCGGCGCCGGGGTGAACTTTGCCGGTTCGGTCTGTTTGGGCGCAAACGTCAAGGTCGGGGAGAAGGCCAGCCTGAAAAACACCGTGGTCTGGGACCGGGCCGTCATTGCTCCGGGGGTCGTGTTGGAGGGATGTATCGTGGCTTCCGGCGTCCAGGTAAAAGAATCCGCCCGGGGTCAGGTATTGGTTTAATTGGTGCAAAGTTCAAGGCTCAAGGCTCAAAGTTGGATTCCGGAACTTGAGGCCTCTGCGAAGACCCCTGCATTTGTCATTCTGAGCGAAGATCGAAGAATCTATTAAGTACAACGCAATAAGAGATCCTTCGCGGCGCTCAGGTTGACAAAATGGCTTTTTGCAGAGGTCTCAACTTTGAACCTTGAACCCGGAACTCTCACTCTGGAGAATTTTTATGCCCGATAAACTCTGGACCGCACGCCTGGCGGCCGCAGCCCAAGCCCGAGGCCTCAGCCTGGACTCCCCCCAAACCCTGGCCGGAGACGGCTCCGACCGCCGTTTTTACCGTCTCTTGGGGTCCCCCACCGCGGTCCTGCTCTTCCACCCCAACCCGCCGGGCGGCGAAGTCAATGAAAATGACTCTTATTACCGGATAGGCCGCCACCTAACGGCCAAAGGCGTGCCGGTGCCGGAAATCCATACCTATTGCCGGGAAGAATCCTGGATGCTTCTGGAAGACCTGGGGGACATCAGCCTGGAGGCCGTGATCCAGGGGCGACCCGCCGAAAGCCAAATCCGCCACTGGTACCGGCAGGCCCTGGAAATCCTGGTGAATATGCAGATCAGGGGCCAAGAGGGGTTCGACCCTTCCTGGTGTTTCGACACCCCGGCACTGCACCGCCCCTTTTTGTGGGAGCGGGAGTGCGGTTACTTTGTCCAGGCCTTCCTGCGCAACTACCTGGGTCTTGCGACCACCATGGCGGAGCTGGCCCCGGACTTCGAACGCCTCCTCACCGGGGCGCTGCCCCCCGGCCCCAACTACTTCCTCCACCGAGACTATCAGTCCCGGAACCTCTTCGTCACCGGCGGGCGCCTCCGGGTCCTCGATTTTCAGGGCGGGCGGCTGGGGCCGCTGGGCTATGACCTGGCCGCTTTGCTCATCGACCCCTATGTCAACCTGAGTTCCGCCTGGCAGCAGGAGTTTTTGGACTATTACCTGGACCTGCTCCAGGCCCGCGTCGCAGTAAGCCCTGCGGCTTTTCGGGACCAGTATTTCCACCTGGCCCTTTGCCGCAACCTCCAGATCCTGGGGGCTTACGGCTTTCTCACCAAAGTCAAGGGCAAGGCTTATTTCGCCCGTTATATCCCCCTGGCGCTGGCGGGCCTGCGGCGGCGGCTGGCCGAGCGCCCCGGGGCCTTCCCCCGGCTGGAGCGGTTAATGGACGGCTTGCCCCGGTAAGGCGGCGCCGCCCGCCTGAGCCGCGTAGCCACTGCGCGCCGCACAGCTAAAAATCATAGTTAAAATAAACATCCGCGCCGGAGTCCCGGGCCCCCACCTGGGACTCCACGCTCACGTGGCGGTTGAATTTGTACTGGATGCCTACCTGATTTTCATAGACCCCAAGTTCCTCATTCAGATGGCGAGTTACAAAGAGGCTGACATTCTTGACCACCTCTTTTTGCAGGCCCACTGAGGGGCGGCCGCCCGCCAGCCCGGTCTTCACCTTGATCCCCCTTAAGATGGGAATGGTTGATCCCAGAATTTCCCCTATCGTGTTGCCTCCCGCGCCTCCCAAAATTCCATATTGAGCCGCAAAGGCCAGGTACTGTTCCTTGGTCAGGGTGGCCGCAGGTGCGCCGAACGCCAGGTAGGAAACGACATCCGTGGGCGGCAGGGAAGGTTGGCTGTCCAGGTGGATCTGGGGATTGGTGATGGTGCCGTTGACTATCACGATTATCTTGACGTCGGCATCGCCCACCTCATGGGTGGCCTTGGCGTCTATAACTATGGGCTTGTTGGGGACCCCCGGCAACGTGACGATGGCCCGCTCCACTTTGAATTCCTTGCCTTCCACGTCCAGAGAACCGTGCAGGGAACGGATTCTGCCGCCCAGGGCCAGATCCCGGCCCGGCTTTTTGGTGACCTCGATATGGGCCGTAAGTTCCACCTTGCCCATGGGGTCCTTCACCCACAAATTGCGCGGCGCCTCAACCCTGACATTGATCGACATATCTTTATAAAAACCCGGGGCCGCAGATTTCTTGCCTTTCTTGGCTTTTTGCTGGCTGACCAGAACAATGTCCGGGTTTTGCCCGGATTGAAAGAAACTGGGCCGAAAAACCGCCTTGTCCACCAGAATGTGGCCGTTCGCCACCAGGGCGTTGAGCGGGCCCCGCAGGTCAACCGCGCCGCTGGTAATCACGTCGTTGCCGGCCCGGTGCAAGGCCCTAAATTTGTCCAACCGGGCCGCAGCCCGGCCGCGGCCACCCTCGCCCAGATCGACTTCCCCGGAAAAACGTGCGGTCCCTTGGCTGACCAGCACCAGGGCCGGGAGGGTTATTTTATTCCCTTTAAGATTGATTTGCCCGGCTTCCAAGGCATACATGGTGCCGGCCTGCCGGAGCAGCAGCCGGCCCGCACTCCAGCGAATCTGCCCGGTGATTTTCGGACTGTGAGGATTCCCCCGGGCTTGCACCGCGGCATCCACCTTGCTGTCCGCTTCTTCCACCTGCTTGGTGATGAGGGTCAGCAGGGACAGATTGATATTTTCGCTGTGTACCTTGAGATCAAGGCCGCGTTTGGCCAGGGCAAATTTAAAGGGAGTAACGGACAGGGAAACCGGCACCACCCCCTTCCAGACCAGACGCGAATTTTGCGGTCCCGCCTGCAGATACCCGGCTACCTGCATCTGGCCGGATTGATAATCGAGCCTGGTGGTCAGGGTCTGAATGGGAATGCTTTTTATCTGCCCGCAACTCAGAGATAATTGGGCGGTTATAAGGGGCGCGGCGGAAGTGCCGGCCAGGGTTGCCTTGCCGTTGATCTTGCCCGTGGCCGGCAGGCCCAGGGGGCCCAGCAGTCCGGCGTTAAGATGCGTAAGCTGCACGCTGCCGGCAAGTTCCCTGCCCCGGACCAATAATTGCAGCCCTACCTTGCCGCCGTCCACCAAAAAAGTCGCCGGGGAAATCTCATAGCCCGGAAACAGGCGGACTTGAAAGGGCGCCTGGTTTTTGAGGGTCAGGGTCCGGCTCTGCCAGGAGACTTTTTCGATGCGGATATCCAGGGGCTTCGCCGCCAGGTTTGCGGTGCCGGCTAAGGCGAAATTGGGCTGCTTGGGGGAGGCGCCTTCCATCTGAAACTGCCATTGGCCTCCTGCCCCTTGCGCCGTGAGAGTGACCCGGGAAAAATCTCCGGCTTTGGTCTGTAGTTTCACTCCGTTAAACCGGATGGTGCCCGACTGCGGCGGCAGTCCCGACAGGTCGGCATTAACAGTGGCCGACTGCAAGCGGTTTCCCTCAAAAGACACCTTGGTGGCCTGACCCGTGAGGTTTATCCGGGGAGCCTTCAAGGAGCCCCGCACCGAACCCCGGACCTGAAGCCTGCTGAAGGATGCGCCCGCAGGCAGCGGCAGGGCCCGGGAGCGGGCAGTGGAAGCCGCAAAGGTGATATCCAAACCCGCCTGGCTCACGGTTCCCTTCAGGGAAGCCGCAATACCCGCGGCCCGGACATCAGCATACTTCAGGGTTAACCTACGGCCCTCCAGCACAAACCTGGCTCGCACAGCTTGCACCGGCTCGTGTTTTACCCGGCCAGAGGCCTTCAGGTCGCCGGCCAGATACATCTTGGAAGTGGACAACCCCGGGGGCAGGCGGAATTGCCCGGTAAAGCGGGAGGTCACGGTGGTGCCGGCGAGACTGGCCACCCCCAGCATCGCAGGTTGCAACTCTGCCGTTTGCACGGTCAAGTCCCCGTGCACGCCGGCATCTTGGCCCAGGGGCAACAGGTGGCCCGCGGCGTCGATCTTCACCGTGCCGAAGTTTCCCGCCGCCGCGGCCTGAAGTTTTTGCCTCCGGGCGTCGCCGGCAAGATCGAGCCGCGCCTTCTCCACTTTCAGGTCTTTATAGCGGAAACGCGACAACACCAGGTGGGTTTGCAGGGATTCCGGGTTCCAGGGCAGGCCGGCGCCCTCCACGTGCAGGTGAGCATTGAGCGGGCTTAGGCCCTGAATCTGCTGGAGGTTGACCCCCTTGAGCTCCTGGATTTGGGCCGTGGTCAGGCCCTTGAGGTCCAGGTCCAGGTTAAACACCGCAGGCTTGACCCTGGCGTTGAGGTCTCCCTTGATGGCATAATCGGCCTGGCCGATCTTGCCCTGGACCCGCACTTTCCCCCCCGTGGGCGTGCTGGACAGGCTCAAGGCGCCGGACAGGTCCCAGGGTACGGGCCATTGCGGCCAGAACCCGTGGATCTTGCTCCCGCTCAGGGGGCCGATTTTGCCGGTCAGGGTGCAGGTAAGATCAGTCAGCGGCCGGCAGATCTCGCCCTTTACGGAGGCCACCGTTTGCCCCCCCAATTTCAAATTCAGGACCCCAATTTGGGCTAATCCCGCGCTATACGCCAGGCGGGTCTCCAGCTCCGCCCGGCCTTCGGGAGTTTCGATTCCCAGGCGGGCTACCTTGAGTTTGATCTTTTGATGCGGCTGCCCCGGGTGAAACAGGGTCAGCGCCGCCTTCAGATCCAGGTGAGGATAATGCGTGGTCTTGCCGCCTTTGGTAATGCTGATCTCGCCGTCTTTGATTTGAAAATTTGAGATCTGAATCTCCCGCAGGAAAAATTTGGTAATTTTGTCCATCAGTCCCGGCGGTTTGGCAGGTTCGGCCTCAGGCTTGATGATTTGATCGAAATTCCACTGGCCGGATTTCTCCTGAAATACATAAATGCGGGGTTTATCAAAGGCCACCGTGGCCACGTCCAGATGGAAAGTGGGGACGGAGGCCAGCGCAAGACGCAGCACGAGCCGGTCTGCGGCCAAAAGGGTCTTGCCGTCGGGGCCGGTTATGGTGAAATCCTGAAAGACCAGGCCAGTGGCGGGGTTGCCGGAAATTTTTTTGGCGCTCACCTTGCCGTTTACATTGTCCTGCAGCAGGGAAAGCACGTAAGAGCCGCCAAAACTGGTAATATCTGAGAAGAAGGAGCACTCGCCAACCCCCCGCAGGGCCAGCACAAGGACCAGGGAAAGGCAGATTAGCTTCACAGCCCGCATAACTCCTCCTCTAGAACCCGTACCCCACACTAAAATTGATTTGATACCATTTATCCGCCACATAATCGATGCGGTTTGTGGGGAAAGCGATGTCTACCCCGATGGCGCCCACAGGGGTAACATAGCGGAGTCCAAATCCCGGTGAGTACTTTAAGCTGAGAGGATTAAAGTCGATGGCTCTGCGATATACGTTACCCGCATCAATAAAGGCTACGCCGGCGATATTCTTGTAAACAGGGATCGGAAAGCGCAATTCCACACCCATTTCCAGGAGAGCCGCGCCGCCGTAAGGGTTATTTTGCGAATCGCGGGGGCTCAACATATAAATGGGATAACCCCTGTTACTATTTTCGCCTCCGGCAAAGAAGAGTCGGGAAATGGCAATCTGATGAGTTTGCTGCATGGGTTGGATGAGGCCGACCCTGGCCCGCCCCGCGATCACGAAATTGGAATCGGCAATGGCATGATAGCGCTTGACATCCAGGACCGTCTGAGCAAACTGCATATCTGATCCGAGAAACACCGGGGCTATCTGGTTGGCCCATTGGAAGTAGCCTCCTGAGCGCGGGTTGGACGGATTATCTACGGTATCCTGACGCAGGCCCAGTAAGGCATAAGAGGACCGGTAGATATTTTCCGGCCGGGTCTCATCCAAAAGAATTAACGTGGTATACGGCAGGCCAAAAGCGCGGTTCCATTCGACGCCATGGCCAAAAAATACTTTGAAGTCCCAGGGGAGATTATGTTCAAAGCGGGATTGGGTATAAACGCTCCGGTCTTTAAATGATGGAAAATCACGCTCGCGGGCGCCACTCTGGTTGAGAAAGTCAAAATGGCTGCCCCCTACTGCCGGGTTGGTAAATAATTCATTAAACGTATAACCCAGGGTCGAATAGCGAGCGTCCAAATCTAAAACCCGGCCGCCGCCCCACAAATTCCGGTACTTCAAGCCCAGGCGGGCCCGCACTTTTTCTTCATTCGCATAGCCTAAGCCCAACTTCAGCGACCGTTTCTTCCTCTCCTTCAGCTCGATGACGATGGGGATCGAGGTTTGTTGCGGGGGAACCTTTTCTGGCGCCAGGACCACGCTGCGGAAGAGATCAGTGGCGTACAGTTGGCGCTGGCTTTTGAACAACTCCCCGAGGTTAAAGACCTGGCCGCGCTTAAAGGTCAGCTTTTCCAGAATAGCCTGCTCCGGGGTCTCCAGTTTCTCGGGGTGCTTGATGGTAACCTTCCCGAAATACGACCGCGGCCCTGGTTTGACCGCAAGGTGAATCTTGGCGGTGTTTTTGCTTTTGTCCAAGTAGACCCGCCCCACCACCTTGACCTTGGGATAGCCATGATTGGGTAAGTAATTGAGATAAAGGTTTTTTAGATCTCCATAAGCTTTATCGGTGAACCGGTCCCCCGGCTTCAGAGGCCATTGCTGCCTGAGATCGGATAGCTCTACATCCCCGGTAATGTCGACGTCGATGCCGGTGACCTTGACCGGAGGACCTTCGTGGATGCGCAGGGTGACATCCACTCCACCTTCCGGGCTGCACTTGACCTGCGGTTTGATCTGGACATGGTAAAAGCCCTGATCGCGGTAATAATTCCTGAGGCGCTCGAGGTCGTACTCCAAATCCTGGGGCCGGAAGGCCGGGGGCTTGCGCCAGGGCGGCCAGAATGTCGGCAGTTTCTCGGCCAACTGGCCTTCCAGGTCCTTGGTGCTCACCGTCTTGTTTCCCACAAAGGTGAAAGACCTCAGCCAGGGTTTTTGGCCTTCGGGGGCGCCAGGGCCGGCCGGCGGGCAGGTCAACTGTGGCCGGGGCGTCACAGGTTCAGCCGGTACCGGTGGCCCGGCGCCTTCGCAGGTTTCACCTTCTAGGGGCTGCTCGGCTCCCCTCACCTGGGAAACCGTCACCAAAGAAATCACCAGGAGGAGCGGCAAAACCCAGTGTCGCCAAGTCCCGGCCACCCGCATCCTCTTCTTCGTCCCCCTCACTTCGATGGCTCGTAAACGAATGCTCTGAAAATTATTTCCCGTTTCTGCAGGGCGCACCTGGGTGGGCGCCCTCAAGGCCCCAAAGGCCCCCTAATTTTGCCAGGAACCTCGGGAACCTTACCCCAGGCTCCTGAGTCCTGTAAAGAAAATAAACCCTCTCTCCCATATGACAAGAGGCCAGGAGATCTTAAATCCCCCAAGCAACCCGTTACCGGTAACGGATTATCTTGACCGCTTGCCCCGGGAAGCGGCAATCTCTGGAAACAATTGCGGCTGCCGCTTTTTTCGGGTTTGGGGCTTCCTGGGGCTGACGCGCCTGACCACCTCCGGGGGCAGGGCCCGGACCCAGGGCGAAAATTCCGGACGCCGCCGCCGTCCCCACAGGGTGCGCACCCGGGCGCGGCTTAAAAAGACCTGCCGGGAAGCCCGGGTGAGTCCCACATAAAAGAGGCGTTTTTCCTCTTCCAGGTCTAAAGCCGGCCCGCCTTCCGGTTCCCAGGGCATCAGCCCGGTTTCGCAGCCCGCCATAAACACGTAGGGAAACTCCAAACCCTTGGCCGCGTGCAGGGTGAGGAGCTTCACCCGTTCCGCGGCCAGATCAATTTCGTCCCAATCCGGTCCCACCCCTTCTCTGGCTTGCTGGCACGGGATGCCGGCCTCCTGCAGGATGCGCTCCAACTCCGCGCCCAGGGCATGGACGCGGTAAAGCACCGCCACGTCGTGAAAACTGGCTTTTTCTCCCGCGACCTGGTGCCGCACCGCCGCGTCCTCCAGCCCATAATGGGACAAGCCCCCCACCAGGGTCTCTATCTGCCGGGCTATGGCCAGGGCTTCGCCCGTGGGGTTCGCCGCTTCCATCAAGATGACCGGAAGATCCCCGGGCTGCCGGGTGCGCCAAGGCCCCTGGCCCCCCTCGCCGGCGCAGCCCCTGAGAGGCGACGCCGCTGCCAGAATCGGCCCCGGCAAGCGATAAGTTTCATCAAAATGCAGCATCCGGGCTGCGGGCCAATCCTCCCGGAAGCGGCGGAAATATTCCGGCCGGGCGCCCCGAAATCCGTAAATGGCCTGATCCGGGTCGCCGATGACCATGATTTCCGCCCCCCTCCCCGCCAGTTGGCAAAACAGGTTGTACTGGGCCTCATTCAAATCCTGGTACTCGTCCACCAGCACATGCCGGAAGCGGCTCCGATAGGCCCTCCTGAGCTCCGGGTCCCTGGCCAACAGCAGGGCGGGCCGGGCGATCAGATCTTCATAGTCCCAAAGGTTTTCCCGGCGGAGCGCGGCCTCGTAGGCGGCAAAGGCCGCGAGATATTGCGGGGTGGCGCCGGGTGCGGTCCGCTCATCAGGCGTCAACAGCTTCAGTTGCCGCGCCGGCTTTGGCGCGGCCAGCTCTTCCGGGTAGGTCAGGGCCTGCTTGAACCGGGTGATCTGTTTTTCCAGATCATCCAAGGGCAGGTCATGGGCCCGGGCAATATCCCGGATCAGACGGCGGCGCTGCTCTTCATCCGCCACCCCGCGGCCGGGCTCCTTATGGGCCGCAAGAATCTGCCGCCCCAGGGCGTGGAAGGTCTTGAGGGTCAGGTGCGACCGGCCGGCAACCCCGGCCAGCAGGCTCTCGAGACGCGCCGCCATTTCCTCGGTGGCCTGCCGGGTAAAGGTGAGGGCCAAAATTTTCTCCGGGTCCACCCCCCGGCGCCAGACCAGATAGGCCACCCGGTGCGTCAAGGCCCGGGTTTTGCCGGTGCCCGGCCCGGCCTGGACGATGAGGGGCGGGCCCTGGTGCACCACTGCCTGCCGCTGCGCGGCATTCAAGCCCGCCAACAGGGGGTCATCGTCAATCTTGGCGGCCGGCTCCGGCGTCAGACTTGCCGCAGGCTCCTCCGCGACCGGTGTAAGCGGCATGGCCGCGGCTTCACTCTGAAAAAGGCCTCCGTGATTTTCCGCCCCCCTCGGGATCGGACTGAAAAAGGCCGTCTGGCCCTGCAATTTGCTGCGCTCCGCCGGGGTAAAGAGGCGAATCTCCCCATAAGCCCCGTCATATCCCCCCGCGATCTGCACCTCTCCCCGGCGCATCCGGTCAATCCCGTGGGCCAGCAGAACCCCCCCTTCCCGGGCCAGGACGTCCAGCGGCGCCCGGCGCAGGATTTCCAACTCCGGCCCCAGCTTTTCCAGCAGCCGGAAATAGGCCTGGCGGACTTTTTTGCTGCCGACCCCGACCCCCAGCGTTTCGCTGAGAACCTCCGGCAGGCCGATGAGGGATTCAAAGGGTGGCGCCGCAGGCGGCCGCTGCCCGTTGGCCCGGTCAGCCAGATCCAGGACGCGGTGCATCACCCCCAGGGTCAGGGGCTTGCCGCACTTTGGACAGCGCTCCCCCAAGCCCCTGGCCTCTTCCGGCTCCAGCCTCAGGCCGCACTGGCGGTGGCCGTCCAGGTGGTACTTGCCCTCCTGGGGAAAAAATTCAATGGTCCCCGCCAACCCCTTCCGGGTGCGCAGGGCCTGGGCCAAATCGGGATAAGTCGCCTCCACCTGAAATATATTGGCCTCCCGGGCCAGCTTTTGGGGGGAGTGCGCGTCCGAGTTGGACACCAGCGCGAACCGGTCCAGGCCCGAGACCCGCCAGTTCATGGGCGGGTCCGAGGACAACCCGGTCTCCACCGCATAAATCTGCTCGGTGCTCTCACCGAAGCACTCCTGCAGGGAATCAAAGCCGCTTTTGCTGCCCAGCACCGAAAACCAGGGCGTCCAGATATGGGCCGGAATCACCAGGGCCTGGGGATCGATTTCCAGGACCAGCTCCAGCACGAACCGGGCCTCCAGACCCAGGATGGGGCGCCCGTCGGAGGCCACGTTGCCTAAACGACCCAGGCGCTGGGAGAGTTTTTGGGCGGCCTCCAGACCCGGAAGCAGCAACAGCAGATGCACCTTGCGGACCTTGCCGCCCTGTTTATAGATGGTGCTCACCTCGCCGGTAATCATGAAACGCACCGGCGCCGCGGTTTGCCAGCCTTCTCCGGTGAGGTTTAAGGGGAGCGCCAGCTCCGGTTTCAGGCGGTACAGGCCCGGCGCGGCCGGCGTCAGTTTCTCGGCCAGGTCCGCCAGCCAGGTGGGATGGGTGCAATCACCGGTGCCCACCACCTGCAGTCCCTTGTAGCGGCCCCAGAGATCCAGGTGTTCCAGGTCGGCCTCCCGGCTGGTGGCGATGGAGAAATGCGAATGGATATGCAGGTCGGCGATGACTTCCATTTTGGTCCTAGACCTTATCACAAAACCCGGGGAACCGCTAATTTTAGATTTTGGTTTATTTTAATTACAAGAGGCGTCAATCTTTCCTAAGTACAGCACTTTATGATTCCGGCAAATATCTGGCCCCCTTTGACCCTGACGCTTAAACGAAAGGGCAAAGATATTTCCCCCCAAAGGCGCCAAAACGCCGATGCCGAAGGGAATTTATCAGACTCGGGGTTAAGTGCCCGCCCCCTCATGGCTCCAGAGCTTGCGGCGCCAGGGACAGAAGGGTTATCATTGGGAGAAAAATTGCTCGGCC
>JARRQO010000024.1:0-13400 GCA_037381685.1 Deltaproteobacteria bacterium
GAGCCAAGGGCTACCTCCCACACGAACAGAAGGCAGCTCCCCTGCCAGGATAAGCCGCCTTCTGGGGAACCGCACCTGGTAACTGCGGCCCTGTTTCCTTTTCTATCAGAGGTGAGGGCCGTTGTCAAAAGGTAAGCTCCAACACTGAAAAGGGAAAGGAAATGGGGGATGAGGCCTGCATTAAATCGAGTAAAAACTTGGGGTTGTCTGGGGCTGGGATTGGCGCTGCTGCCGCTGCCGGCCCTGGCCGGGGACCCGCCGCCGTTAATGAACCATGACCAGGAGGAAGTCGTTGCCGCAGCCGATAAGGCGGAGGTAGAGGAATTGCCTCCCATCGAGGTGTCTGCCCCGGTGGAGCCGGCGCCCACCGGCACGGTGATCACCGGGGACCAAATGTCCACCGGCCCTTCCCAGAGCCTGCCGGGTTTTTTCGATGAGACCTCCGGGGTGAGTCTGACCCGGAATTCTCTCCAGGGCCAGAGAAATAGCATGGTCAAGATCCGGTCCTTTGATGAATCCCGCTACCAGGTTTATATGGACGGGCGCTCTCTGAAGGCCGCCGGGGTCCGCGGAGGCTACTACGTGGACTGGACCTTGCTGGACCAGGCCAACATCGATCGGGTGGAGATCATCCGGGGGGCCCAGTCGGCGGAATACGGTAATTCTTTAGGGGGCATCGTCAATATCACCACGCTGAAGGGCACCAAAACGCCCCGGCTGTATATCGACGCCAGCTACGGCAATTGGGATACCCAAAACTACCGCCTGAGCCACACCGGGGGCTACGGGCCGTTTCTCTGGGCCCTCGCGGGCAATTATGGCAGCAGCAAAGGCTATCTGCGTAACAACTTCACCAACGGCGGCTCGGTCAGCGGCAGCCTGACCTGCAATTTACCCTGGAAGATGGCCGTTACCCTGGGAGCCCGCTACACTGCCTTAAATGACGGCATGATTGTGCCCAACCGGGGCTACCTGCCGTTTTTCCGGCCCCACGAGCCCCGGAGTGACGGCAGCACCCTGTTCGGGCCGGGGATTCAATTCAAAGGCGGAGGCTACAATTACGGCGATAACAGCTATGTCTTGAGCCAGCGGAGTTCTTTTGACCTGGCCGCCACCCAAAAGTGGTGGAAGGGCGAGTCGACCTTGCGCCTGTTCTACTTCCAAACCTACCGGCAAGACCGGTTTTACGCCTTGAACGACCGCAACCGGCTCATCGTCCAGCGGAACGGCTTGGGTGAAGATACCTGGGGCTGGAACTTCAAGACCCATCAGATGCTGGGCCCCTGCCGCGTCGGTTTCGGGCTGGAGGGCAATTATTTAGGCTACGGGGGCATGAATTATGAATTTCTGGACCCCGCCTATTTACGGGTCATACCCAGCCTCAGCCCCGCCAAGGAAAACGCCCAAAAGATCCATGGCGGCTTTGTGGACCTGAAAGTGCCGCTAGCCTCTTTTCTGGAGCTCTACACCGGCCTGCGTTATGACAATTACGTGGCCGCGCCCAATATCGATACCGCCAATAACGTTTTTATTTTCGGCCTGCGCAAGGATTACGTCACCCCCAAGTGTACCCTGACCATCCGGCCCACCAACACCACCGAGGCCTATCTTTCCACCAACTTTGCCGACCGCTTCCCAACCTCTCCGGAATACTACTGGTACGGGGCCGGCTACCAGCCGCCCAACCGGGTGGGCAATATCTCCCCGGAATTCGGCATGGAGTATGAGGCCGGGGTGGTCCAAAAACTCCCCCGGAATTCCCTGGTGCGGGTGCGGGGCTACTACTATGATATTAACCAATATATCCGCACTGTCTTCGGTTTCCGTCCCAGCCGGGTGGTTTACAACATTCCTCTGGTGGAACTTCGGGGGGTGGAAGTGGAGGCCCAGGTGGGACTGTATCGCCATCTCATCGCTTATGCCAATTATACCTGGCAGCAGAGTAGCACCAGTGCCGACCCTTTCGGAGGCAACATCCGGGAACTCACCGAGATCCCTGATCACATGTTCAATGTCGGTTTGAAATATAAATCCCCCGGGGGCGCCGAAGCCAAGGCCTACGTCCGCATGGTCTCCAAGCGCTACGAGACCAACGTTCAGGTCACCAATAACACGGTCACGGGCGTCATCCTGCGTCCCATGAAAGGATTTTTTACCGTGAACTTCGAAGGCCGCTACCCCGTGGCCAACTGGAAGGGCTTTACCGGTTACCTCTGGGGCGGGGTCAACAACCTGTTCGGCGAATACTACGAAGAGGTCGCCGGTTATCCCATGCCCACCCAAACTTTTTACGGCGGGGTGCAACTCCGCTATTAAGACCGGCGGGCCCACCGGCCAAAAAATGAATCCGATCTCACAGGAGGAAGCAGATGACTGACTCAAGAGCTGTAGCACTGATGCTGGCGGCTTTCTTAATCATGATGACCGCGCTGCCGGGAGGCGCCGCGACCCGGCCGCACCCGGGGAAATTTTACGTAGTCAGCACCGGCCCCGCGGGTCCCGAACTTGCGACCCTGAAGGCCATTGACACCATGAAACGCGCCGATCTGGTGTTATGCACGGCCAGAACGGCAAAAAGCTTCCAGGCCTATCTCCAGGGAAAAAAGATGGAGGACCCCTGGCGGAAACTCTGGGTTTACCACGGCAAGATCTGGATGAAAGAGCTGTCCACCTTCAAACCTGAGGAGCGCCAAAAGGTGGTGGCGCTAAAGTCCCGGGAGCGGGATGAATTCGTCAAGCGGCTGAAAGGCCTCCTGGCCCAGGGAAAAAACGTGGTCCTGCTTGATGGCGGCGACCCGACCATTTTCAGCCGGGCCTATTGGCTCCTCAAGGGTCTGCCCGAGGATCAGGTGGAAATCATTCCCGGGGTGGGGGCCTACACCGCGGCCATGGCCGCCTTGAAAAAGGCCGGTACCGGCGGGGGGGCCCGCTTTGTGTTGCAAACCGCGCCCTTCGCCTTTTTCGGCCGGAACAACCAAGACGACCTGGCCCGGGCTCTCTCCCCTTTCCCCGGCACCCTGGTGTTTTACATGGGATTGTCTAAAATCGACCAGATAGTCAGCACCTTGAAGAAATATAAACCCGGCGATCTGCCGGTGGCCGTGGTGTACTACGCCGGTTACCCTCACAAGCAAAAGGTGGTCAAAGGCACCCTGGACAATATCCTGGCAAAGATCGCCCCGGAAAAAGAGCATTGGCTGGGAATGATCATCGTGGGGCGCGCCATTACGGGACCCGCGTTTGTGCTGTCCCATTAATGAGAGCTGAGGAGAAAAAGCATGAAGAAAAAATATTTGGTATTACTGGCCGCAGTTTTAGCCTTCCTGGGGTCCGCTACCGGGGCCCAGGCTCACATGTTTTGGCTCAACGTCAACCATGACACCGTCAAAGCCGGGGAGCCGGTGGAGGTGGAAATCGGCTTTGGGCACAAATTTCCCCGGGATGAAGAGATCAAGGCAGGGCGCTTGGCCTCTATCAAGGCCGTGGGGCCTCACGGCCGGCAAGTGCCCTTGAAATAAATCTCCCCCAGCCGGTATGAATTTGTCCCCCCGGCCGCCGGCGTTTACCTGGTTTCGGCCCAGACGGTCCCGGGTTTCGTCACCCGCACTCCCCAGGGCATGAAACTGGGAACCAAAAAAGGGGTGCCCGACGCCAACTTCTGCTTTCATTTCGACATGGCCGCCAAGACTTTCGTCAGCGTGGGAGCGGCAAAATCGGGATTTGCCCGCCGGACCCAAACCTCTTTGGAGATCATCCCCCAGAAAAATCTCCGTAACTTGAAAGTCGGGGACACCCTTCCAATAAAGGTGGTTTTCCAGGGCAAGCCTCTCAGCGGGGCGGCAGTCAGGTTCACCTATGAGGGTTGGCCCGATCCCCAACATCCCTTTGCCACCCTGGGTAAGACCAACGCCAAGGGCATAATCCTGGTGAAACTGCTCAAACCGGGGCGCTGGCTCCTGGTGGCTTCCCATAAAACCCCTTATCCGCATCCGGAGGAATGTGATGAAAATCTGTATTCCTCCAGTCTCACTTATCTGGTCAGGTGATTCATGGGAACCGCCGTGTCCGTCGGCTCCGAGCAAACTCCGGCAGTCCAGAGCCGTCCCCACCGGCTGGACCTGTTTTCGGCCACCATCCTGGTGGTGGCCAATATGGTGGGGACCGGCATCTTCACCACTTCGGGTTTTATCATCCAGCAAGTGGGCAACTCCTGGGCCATGCTGGGATGCTGGGCGGTGGGAGGGCTGTTCGCCCTGACCGGAGCTCTGTGCTACGGGGAATTGGGAGCCCGCTTCCCCGAAAGCGGCGGGGAATACGTGTTCCTGCGGGAAAGTTTCGGCAAGCTGCCGGGGTTTCTCTCCGGCTGGGTCTCCCTGCTGGTGGGTTTTTCAGCCCCCATCGCCGCCGCGGCCATGGCCTTTGCCGCCTATCTTCTGGCTGGCTGGCCCGGCAGCCATAAGCTGGCTCTGGCCTTAAAAATCCAGGGGGTGACAGTTCTGACCCTGTCCCCCGTCACTTTATTGGCTTCTGGGGTGATCGTGGTGTTTGCCCTGGTCCACGGCCATAGCCTGTTTTTGGGCAGCCGGGTCCAAAACGCCCTCACCCTTTTCAAAGTAACCCTCATTATGGCCTTTGTCATCCTGGGTCTGGGCTGGGGCCGCGGCGCCCCGGCCCATTTCGGCGCCGCGCCTCCCCTGGGGGTATTTTTTTCCGGCCGGTTTGCCACTTCCCTGGTGTTCATCGCCTTTGCCTATAGCGGCTGGAATGCCGCGGCCTACCTGGGCAGCGAGATCTCCCGGCCCACCCGCAACATCCCCCTGGCCTTGCTGGGTGGCACCCTGGTGGTCACGGTCCTCTACCTCTTGCTCAACCTGACGTTTCTCTATGGACTCTCGCCAGCGGAAATGAGCGGGGTCCTGGCGGTGGGCGAAAAAGCCGCCCAGGCCCTCTTCGGGGCGGGGATCAGCCGGATTTTCTCTGTAGCCATCGCCCTGTGTCTGCTCTCCCTGGTCAGCGCCATGATGATGACCGGCCCCCGGGTCTACCAGGCCATGGCCAAAGACCGCCTGTTTTTCCCGGCCCTAAGCCGACTGAAGGGGCCGGGCGCCTCCCCGGCCAATGCCATCCGGTTGCAAGCCGGCCTGGCGCTTTTCATGGTGTTTACCGCGTCTTTTGAAAACCTGCTGATCTTCATCGGCTTTACCCTGTCGCTGTTTGCCCTCCTGACCGTGGCGGGCCTGATGGTCGTCAAAAAGAGAAACCCGGCCCCGGATTTGCCGTACAAAACCTGGGGCTATCCCTTTACCGCCATCTTTTTTATCCTGGGCAATCTCTGGATTATTCTCTTTGCCATCCTCAACCGGCCTGCGGCTTCCCTCACCGGCCTGGCTACCATTCTTTCTGGCGTTCTTTTCTACTTCTTTTTCAAACGCCGGACCAGAAAGGCCGATGCCCCTGCCGGGAGGAATTAAACCTCAGCCCGGGAGCGCCACCCCGGAAAACCCCGCCGCGAGCCTCCATTGACATAGCCATTTGGCCTCCTTAATTTTAATAAAATCAGACTCGCTTATTTCATGTCAGCTTTATCCTGGCATGAACTCTCCTTTTTAAACCCGGAAAACTGAATTTCAGGAAAACCCATGACCTCAGGTACCGAACGCAGGGCCCTCTGCGGCATTTGTCCGGCTGGCTGTTGGGTCATCGTCACTTATGATCAGGCCGGGAAAATTGCCGCGGTGCGGGCCGACGAAGGGACACCCTTCGGGATTGTCTGCAAACTGGGCCTGCATTCCGCCGAAATTGTCTACTCCGAAAACCGGCTCCGTTATCCCCTGAAACGCCGGGGTTCCAAAGGCACCTACGAGTTTGAGCGCATCAGTTGGGATGAGGCCCTGGAGGAAATTGTCGGCCGGCTCAATGCCGTCAAGGCCGAATCCGGGCCCGAGGCCGCGGCCATCTATACCGGCCGCGGCAGCTTCGAGTTGGCCATGTGTGACGTTTTTCAGCCCCGGGGGGTGGCGGTGTCTTCGGCTTCGAGCCTGCTGTTTCCCTTCGGGTCGCCCAACACCATGGGGGTCGGGGCGCTTTGCTATGTCTCCATGGCCATGATCGCGCCTCATGTGACCATGGGGGGCATGTTCATCAACATGTTTTCAGACCTGGAACAGGCGGAACTCATCGTGGTCTGGGGGGCCAACCCGGCCACCGACTGTCCGCCCCTGGACTATAAAAGAATCATGGAAGCCACCCGGCGGGGAGCCCAACTGGTAGTCATTGACCCCCGGCGCACCGTTACCGCCAAGATCGACGGGGCCCAATGGATTCCGATCCGGCCCGGCACCGACGGCGCCCTGGCCCTGGCACTGTGCAACGTCATTATCGCCGAAGAGCTCTTTGATGAGGCCTTTGTGCGGGACTGGACCCACGGGTTTGCCGAGTTTTCCCAATACGTCCAGC
Source organism: Deltaproteobacteria bacterium (assembly GCA_037381685.1). Taxonomy (GTDB): domain Bacteria; phylum Desulfobacterota; class Desulfobaccia; order Desulfobaccales; family 0-14-0-80-60-11; genus 0-14-0-80-60-11. Next base: position 6,457 of record JARRQO010000024.1, read on the forward strand.
ACTTCCGGCCCGAGACGGTTGAGCCCATCACCGGCGTCCCCGCGGCCGACATCCGCGAGCTGGCCTTGAGGATCGCCCAGGCCCACGGCGCCGCGCCGGTGATGTATTCCGGGCTGGAATACAGCGACAGCGGCGTGCAGGCCATCCGGGCCACCATGGTGCTCTGGGGCCTGGCCGGGCAACTGGACGTGCCGGGGGGACGCGGTTTCAGCCTGCGGGAAAACCTCTTTCCCATCAACAAAACCGGTCTGATTCCCAATCCGGCGGCCCAGCGCGCCCTGGGCCGGGACCGCTTCCCGGTCTACAGCCTCTACCGGGGGGAATCCCACGCCAACGCCTTGCCCGACGCGGTGCTCCGGGGCCGCCCTTATCCCATCCGCTCCCTGATCATCCTGGGGGGATCGCTGATCACCGCCTGGCCTCAGCCCCGGGTCTGGCGGCAAACCCTGGGGGCCCTGGATTTTTTGGTGTGCATTGATCTGAATTTGACCGCGGACTGCGCTTATGCCGACATCGTGTTGCCCGCGGCTACCTGGTACGAAATCGAATCCTACATGACCTACGGCCCCCTGTTTCGTCTCCGGGAGCGGGTCATCGAACCGGTGGGCGAGGCCCGCAATGCCTTTTTCATCCTGGCGGACCTGGCCAACCGCCTGGGCTACGGCCACCTCTATCCCCAAAACGAGACTGAGTTGCTGCGCTATGTGTTGGAGGGCTCGCCCTTCACCCTGGAAGAGGTGCGGGCCGCCGGGGGCCAGGTGCAGGTGGAAACCGGCCTCATGCAGTACAAAAAGTGGGAAAAGGGCCTGCTGCGGGATGACGGCGCTCCGGGCTTTGACACCCCCACCGGCAAGTTTGAGATCGCCTCCACCATTTTGGCGGAGCACGGCTATGAGGCGCTGCCGGTGTACACCGAGCCCCTGGAAAGCCCGCGGTCCCAACCCGAATTGGCCCGGCAGTTTCCCCTGGTCTTCAACTCCGGGGCCCGGGTCACCACGGACTTCCGCTCCCAGTTTCACCACATCCCCGGATTGGTCAAACAGCGTCCCGAGCCCACCGTAATGATCAACGCCCAAGACGCCGGAGCCCGGGGCGTCAAACATGGGGACCTGGTCTGGCTCTCCAGCCCCCGGGGCCGGGTGAAGCTGCGGGCCATTGTCACCGAGGACATCGTGGCCGGGGCCGTGGAAGCGAACATGGGAGGAGGCGGGCCGCTGGGCCCCAAGGCCTGGCAGGACTGCAATATCAATGAGTTGACCGACCTGCGTTACGATCCCATTTCCGGGTTTCCCATCTATAAGGCGCTGCTTTGCGAGGTTGCGCGGGCGGCGGAATCCGCTGACGCCCTCAAGCTGGACAGCGGCGAGGGGGAGGCCAGCCCCCCGGCCGCAAGGGCCGGGCCAATTGCCGCGACGGCCGTAAGGGACAGAGTTTACCTGGATCACAACGCCACCACCGCGCCCCACCCCGAGGTCCGGGCGGCCATGGCCCGCTGCCTGGAATCCCGGTTCGGCAACCCCTCGTCCATCTACCGGGAAGGCCGGGAAGCCAAAAACGCCCTGGAGGAGGCGCGCCGCAAGCTGGCCAACCTTTTGGGAACCACGGCCAAAAGAATGGTCTTTACCGGGGGCGGCTCCGAGGCCAACAACATGGTCATCAAGGGGGTGGCCCTGGCCCAAGGGGACAAAAAACACCTGATCACTTCGGCCATCGAACATCCATCGGTCCTAAAGGCCTGTGCCTGGCTGGAGGAGCGGGGTTTTGCCGTTACCTATTTGCCGGTGGACGAATATGGCCGGGTCCGGGCCGGGGATCTGAAACAGGCCTTAAGAAAGGACACCTGCCTGGTGAGCATCATGGCCGCCAATAACGAAACCGGTTCCCTGCAGCCCATCAAGGAACTGGCGAGGTTGAGCCGCGAGGGCGGGGCGCGGTTTCACACCGACGGCGTCCAGGCGGTGGGCAAAATTCCCGTAGAGGTGGAATCCTGGGGAGTGGATTTTTTCACCCTGTCCGGCCACAAGTTTCACGGTCCCAAGGGCATCGGGGCCCTGTATGTGAGGCGGGGGGTCGAAGTGGCACCCCTGGTGCACGGCGGCGGCCAGGAAGGCGGCAAGCGGGCCGGGACCGAAAATACCTCCGGGATCGTCGGGGTGGGGGTGGCCGCGGGCTTGGCGGAAAAGGGCTTAAAAGACATGGCTCAGCGCCTCCGGGGCCTGCGGGACGAACTCTGGCAGGGCATTTTAAGCCTGTTTCCGGAGGCGAAATTGAACGGCCATCCGGACCAGCGGCTGCCCAACACCCTGAACGTGTCGCTGCCGGGCATTCGGGGGGAATCCCTGGTGCTGGCGCTGGATCAGCAGGGCATTTCCTTTTCTTCCGGCTCGGCCTGCCGCTCCGGCTCCCCCCAACCCTCCCACGCCCTGATGGCCATGGGGCTTTCGGAGGCGCAGGCCCATTGCGCCATCCGCCTGTCCCTGGGAATCGGCAACACCCGGGAGCAAATCACCCGGACTCTGGAAGCCTTGGAGAAGGTGAGACATGAATCCATGACCACTGTACGGTTCGTGCCGTGCCGCTGAGACTTGAGAGAGGCGATGCCATGTCGAAACAATTGGCCCACTATGCCGCCAGCCGGGTGCAAATCAGGGACTGTCTGGCTGCAGTGGACAGCCGGGAGGCCGGCCGGGAGATTGTGGCGGGTCTGGGTCAGCCCCAGAAGTCCATCCCCAGCAAATACTTTTATGATGCCCAGGGCTCGGTGCTGTTTGAACAGATTTGCCGCCTGCCCGAATACTATCTGACCCGGACGGAACTCGCCATTCTCAAACGCTGGGCCCCGGCCCTCATGGCTTTCTTCCTAAAAGAGGGCGGTGACCTGGTGGAGTTAGGCAGCGGTTCTCCCCAGAAGATCAAGACCCTGCTGGAGGCCGCCTATTCTCCGGCCTTAAGGAACCTGCGCTACATTCCCGTGGATATCAGCGCCAGTGCGCTGCAAGAGGCGGCGCTGGAGCTTCTGGAGGGTTTTCCTGACCTTGACCTCCAAGGAATCCTGGCGGATTTTAGCCGGAGCCTGAACTTTTTGCCGGCACGGCGAAAGCTCCTCATGTTTTTAGGGAGCACCATCGGGAACTTTTCTCGGGGCGAGCGCCTGGCATTCTTGAAGGGAGTTGCGGCTATTATGGGACCTGAAGACCGGTTCGTGGTAGGACTGGACCTGGTCAAACCCGCTGGCATCATCGACGCGGCCTACAACGACAGCCGGGGAATCACGGCCCGGTTCAACAAAAATATTTTGGCCAATCTTAACCGTCAGTTTGCGGGTGATTTCCGGCTGGATGATTTTGAGCACCTGGCCTTTTTCCGGCCTGACCGGGCCCGGGTGGAAATGCACCTCAAGGCCAGGCGCCCGACTTCGGCCCGGATGGCTGAGTTGAATCTTGCCGTCCGGTGTAGGGCCGGGGAAACCATCCTTACCGAGATCTGCCAGAAATTCAGCCGGGAACAGGCCTACCGCGATTTTCAGGCCGCCGGCTTGCGGCCCACCCGGTGGCTTACCGATCCTAAGGGGTGGTTTTCTTTATTGAGCTTACGGAAAACCTCATCCTGATATCGACGTTCCCCCATTGACAAGGGCGGAACAGGCCCATGTTCCTGAAAGTCCGTATCGTCGGCCATCTGGCTAAGGTTCACAAAGCCGGCCGCAGGTAGGTTGGGACCAGTTGAGCGGGGTTGGCGGTCTGACCCCGGGCCAGGCGGCGGCGGGCCAGCCGGGCCAGGGTGGGGGCCCGGGGGGTGCGCATTTCCGGGGGGGCCAGATCGATCTCCGGGGAAAGCTGGGGGGTGAGCACCTCATAGTAAGCATCGAGGCCGGGGCCGGTGAGCAGCAGGGGACGGGGCAGGCGGGCCGGGAGAGCGGCCGCGGCCAGACGCCGCGGGCCTTCCAGCCCCTGGGGCTGGTCCTGGGGGCACTTAAACAGTCCCCAGAAGACTTCCCCGCGCTTGGCATCCATGACCACCCCAATGGGATGCGGGTGAGAGGGAAACTGGGCCGCCAGCACCTCCATGGTAGGCACCGGCACCAGCGGGCATCCCCAAGACCACGCCAAGGTCTTGGCGGTGGCCAGCCCGATTCTGAGTCCGGTAAAGTTGCCCGGACCGAGGCTTACGGCCAGCGCGGCCAAATCTCCCGGCTCTGTGCCGGTGGCGGCGAACAGCTCGGCCACCCCGGGCATCAGGCGGGTGAGGTAAGTGCCGGGGGACTCCAGGGAATATTCCATCAGCACCCGGTCTGCCGCCATGAGGGCCAGGCTGCCCTTTGCGGTGGCGGTGTCCAGGGCCAGGATGAGGTGCGGCGGTTTGCAGTTGGCGGCTGGCGGCTGGCGGTTAATAGGCGGCTTCATGCAGCTTAAAGGTGGTGCGCCGGGCGCACCTGCAACGGGATTTTTTATAACTCGATTTACCTTAATCGAAGAGCAGCACTGGGCACGCGGCGATCCTTCTTACCGAAAGCGGAAACTTGTGTTTGACCCTCGCCTCAATACTGGGGCTGGACCAGGCGCAAAATATCCTGGTAAAAAACCAGGATCATCAGCGCCAGGATCAACATCAGACCCAGGCCCTGAGCCATCTCCCGGTGCTGCACGGCCACGGGCTTGCCCCGGATCGCTTCCAGGGTAAAGAAAAACAGGTGCCCGCCATCCAGCACGGGTACGGGCAAAAGGTTGAGCAGAAAGAGGTTGACGCTCAAGGCCGCCATAAACTGGATCAGGTAGGTCATTCCCATCTCGGCCTGGCGGCCCGCCACCTGCGCAATGAGGATGGGTCCGCCGATGCTTTTCAGCGGCACTTGCCGGGCCAGGAGTTTATACAGGCTTTCCACGGTCAGCCAGGTCATCCGGCCGGTGTAAATCAGGCCCTGCTCCAGGGCCCGGAGAGGACCCACGTACTCCGTGCCCAACTGGTCCCCGGAAGTTATGCCGATGATCACCGCGGATACCTTGGCCCCGAAGATATCCTTGGTTTCCATGCGTTGCGGGGTAAGCGTGACCTGGAAAACTTTTTGTCCCCGTTTAACCGACAGGGTCAGGGGATGTTCCCCGATCTGGCGGATTTTCTTGGAAAGTTCTTCCCAACGGCTTACTTTTTGCCCCGTCACCGAGACGATGGTGTCGCCTTTTTGCAGGTCGGCGTGGGCCGCGGGGGAACCTTCCTTGACGCCGCCGATGGTCGTGGTGAGATAGGGGATTCCAGCAAAGGCAAAGACCAGGAAAAGGGCTACGGCGGCGAAGAGCAAATTAAAGCTGGGGCCGGCTATCACGATCAAAAACCGGTGCCAGAGGGGCTGGTGGGAAAAGGACACCGGTTCCAGTTCCGGGGGCACCTCGTCATGGGGATTCTCCCCGAATAACTTGACGTAGCCCCCCAACGGAATCACGGAGAGGCGATAATCCGTATCCCCGATTGTTTTGTGGAGTAATTTCGGGGGAAAGCCCAGGGAAAAGACGTCCACCCGCACCCCGAAGAATTTGGCCACCAGGAAGTGGCCCAGTTCGTGGACGAAAATCAGGACTCCCAAGACTATAATGGTCGCTAACGCAGTTACCATAAAGGTTAAAACGCTCCTGTGGGAGAAGGGATAATCATAAGTGAGTATGCCGGGGGGCGCCGGGCCCTTTAGCTCCCAAGTTGATCTGGTCCCGGGCAAAATCCCGGGCCCAGCGGTTGACGGCCAGAATCTGTTCCAGGCTCTCCAGAGGTTGAGGCTGGTGGGCCGCCATGGCAGCCTCCACCGTGGCGGGAATGCCCATAAAGCCCAGGCGGCCCTGCAGGAAGGCGGCCACCGCCACCTCGTTGGCGGCATTGAGCACCGCGGGCATGGTGCCCCCGGTGGTGGCCGCGGCATATCCCAGGGCCAATCCCGGAAAGCGGGTGGTATCAGGGGGCTCAAAGGTGAGCTGGCCGATGCGGCAGAGGTCCAGGGGCGGCGAGTTCAGGGGCAGGCGCTGGGGATGAGTCAGGGCATAGGCAATGGGCAGGCGCATGTCCGGCACCCCCAACTGAGCGAGCACCGAGCCATCCACAAACTCCACCAGGGAATGAATGATACTCTGGGGATGGATGTAAACCCGCACCTTATCCACCGGCAGATCGAAAAGCACCGAAGCCTCGATCACCTCCAGGGCCTTGTTCATCATGGTGGCCGAGTCGATGGTGATCTTGGGTCCCATGCTCCAGTTGGGATGTTTCAGGGCCTGCGCCGCGGTGACCTGCCCCAGGCGCTCGGCCTCCCAGGTCCGAAACGGGCCGCCCGAAGCGGTGAGCCAGAGCAGGCGCACATCCTCGGGGCGCTGGCCGTGGAGCGCCTGAAAAATGGCGCTGTGCTCGCTGTCCACCGGAATGATGGGCACGCCCTGGGCTCGGGCTGCGGCCATCACCAGGGAACCGGCGGCCACCAGGGTTTCTTTGTTGGCCAGGGCCAGGGGCAGACCGGCCTGGATGGCGGCCAGGGTGGGCTCCAGGCCCACGGCGCCCACCATGGCGGAGACCACCAGGTCGGCCCCGCTGGCCACCGCCACCTCCCGGGCCCCTTCCGGTCCCCAAAGCAGCTCAGGGGCCCCATCTCGGGGCAACAACTCCCGTAAGTGGGCCGCGACCGCCTCGCTCTGCACCGAGACCAGGGCCGGACGAAATTGCCGAATCTGCTCGGCCAGGACCTGGACGTTCTGACCCGCCGCCAACCCGGTCACGGCAAACTCTTCAAGGTGTTCGGCCACCACCGCCAGGGTGCTGCGGCCGATAGAACCGGTGGAACCAAGAATCGCCAGACGTTTCATCAAGCTGAGTCAACCTTCTTAGGGCTCACGATTTGCCGCCGGCAGCGCGGCAGGAGCCGGCGCAAGGAAGTTTCCCAATATATAGACCAGGTTAAAGGCAATCCACCT
>JARRQO010000025.1:0-24504 GCA_037381685.1 Deltaproteobacteria bacterium
CTTCAAACTCTCCGTGTTTCCTTTTCACTTCTGGGCCCCTGACGTCTATCAGGGCGCGGCCAACCAGGTCGTCACGTTCATAGCCACCGCGTCCAAGGCCGCGGCGGTGGCTCTACTGCTAAGACTGGCAGCCCTGGGAGCCGCGGCTGGATATGACTTCACCATCGCCCTGGTCATTCTCTCCGTGGTTTCCATGACCCTGGGCAACCTGGTGGCCATCATCCAGAAAGATTTCAAGCGCATGTTGGCTTATTCCTCCATCGCCCACGCCGGGTATTTCCTGATGGGGATTCTCACCTTACAAGAGGCCGGCTTTATTGGGGTCATCTATTACGCCCTGGCCTATCTGGTGATGAACTTCACAGTGTTCATGGTGCTCTCCGAGGTCGCCACCGATGGCCGGGACCTGAAGATCGTCGAGTTGGCCGGGCTCTACCGCCGCAGCCCGCTGCTGAGCATGAGCCTGATCCTGGGGATCTTTGCCCTGGCGGGCGTGCCGCCTTCCATCGGCTTCACCGGCAAGCTGCTGATCTTCACTTCGGCCATGAGCGCGGGATACTTCTGGCTGGTGTTAATCGGCGCGGTCAACGGCACTATATCATTATACTACTATTTGAAAGTTCTCTATGCCGCTTATTTCATTGATGATCCGGGCCTACCGGCCATTAAGCTGGCAATGCCCATGCGGCTGCTCAACTACGCCCTGGCAGCCATAATTATCGGATTCGGCTTCTTCCCGGACCGTATCGTGCAACTGGCCAAGGTTGCCGCCAAAATGGTCCTGTAACTCAGGGCTTCTCCATATAACTAAAAAAACCGTCTTCCATTAAGGAAGACGGTTTTTTTAAGTTCTGATCACTACCACAGAGAGCTTGCTCCCCCTCTCCTGCTGGGTCGGGACGCAGCTAGGCTTACCTTATACCGCAGCCCGGATGTGCCCCAGGTCAATTTCATGGCTCCGGAGCCAGCGGTAAACGGTCTTGCTGCAGACCTGAAGCCGGCGCGACACCGCGGAAATATTCCCCCCCTCAGCTTTCAGAAGTTCCTTTAAGTGTCCCGGAGACGGCCGGGACGCCACAATCTCCTCTGTTAAGGGCTGACTCTCTTTGCGCGGCCGGGTCGGCTGCGGAGCAAAAGACAAATCTTCAGCCCTGATTACCCCTTCTTTGCAAAATAATACTGCCCGGGTGACTACGTTCTTGAGTTCCCTGACATTCCCGGGCCAGGTGTGTTTTTGCAGACGGCTTTGAGCGCCGTAAACCAACTTGGGTTCGCCCCGGCCAAAGCGCTGACTCGTCTTTCGAGCGAAATGATCGGCTAACGGCAAAATGTCGTCAGGGCGCTCCCGTAAGGGGGGCAAGTTGATGGCCAGCACCGCCAGCCGGTCGTAGAGGTCCTGGCGGAAACGTCCCTGGGCGATGAGTCCGGGCAAATCCTGGTTGGTGGCGGCAATCAGCCGCACATCCACCATCACCGGGCCATCACCGCCTACAGGCTCGATCTCACCCTGCTCCACCGCCCGGAGCAGCCGGGGTTGGATGGATAAAGGCAAATCCCCCACTTCATCCAGGAACAGGTTGCCTTCATGGGCCAACCTGAACTTGCCCGGCCGGGCATGGCGGGCATCCGTGAAGGCCCCTCGGACGTGCCCAAAGAGTTCGCTGCAAGCCAAAGACTCCGTCAGCGCGGCGCAGTTAAGCCGCTGGCAAACTTTGCGTCTGGCGGGTCCCAAAGCGCAAATCGCCCGGGCCACCAGCTCCTTGCCGGTGCCGGGCTCCCCCGTAATGAGAATGGGTAAATCCGCGTTGGCGTAGGTAGGCAACCTAGACAGAATTTCTTTTAAGTACGAGTTTTCAGTAATGATTTTGGCTAATTCTGGGGCCGGAACAGAACTCGGGGGCTCCTCTTCCCCTCGAACCAAACGGTGATCGATCCTGATCATCCAAGCACCTCCTTGTGCCGCCGCCAAAGGTTCTATAATTTAAAAGAAAAGAAATTTATAATGATTTTTAATAAAATTATCACAGCATATATTTATCTTAATTGTAATTAGGAATTTCCTAATTTTTGATTCCATATTTCCTGAATTAACTAATTATATTTTTTAATTTTAATTAATACTTATTCAATTCCTCCTAATATTGCTTCAGCCTCTCGTCTGATGTCTTTGTGCGGGCTGGTTAAGGCCAAGATCTGGATTTTCCCCTTAAAACCCTGCTTTTCCACCCGGCTGCGTTGTTCCATCTGAGCCGCCATGGCCCGCAGCACGTCCACCACTACCCCAGATTCAGGATAATCCAGCAGCCGGTTCAAGGCGCCCCATTCTTCCGGCAGACCATATTCTCCCAGAAATTTCTTCGCCACCGCGGAAAATTTTTTACTGCCATGGCTGGCTTCCAGCTTTTTTAAGTCTTGCTGATATTCCGGGCGGGCCCTTTTGCCTTTGAACAAGGCCTCGGCTTGGGCCAGGGCCTGTTTGCGGATCATCTCCGCCTGTTTTTTGGGCACTCGGGGTTTGTCCGGCCTCCGATGGCGAGAGCCGTCCCGCCGTTGATCGATCTCCCGCCAACTAGGCCGCTCTCGATGGTCATCATCATTTTTGGGTGGCATGTTGATTCCTCCTTATGGAAAAGCCCTCAACACTCAGCTTTCCCAAACCAACATTTTTGGTGCTATAAGCTTCCCGCCTGGGATGCTGTTACTTACCTAATTTCTCCTACCTCAAGCGCAAGCTCGCCATGGAAGCGATTCTGCGCCGCTTTCAACCCTTCCCTGATCAAACACTCCACCGCGGCCGCGGCACGTTCGATGAGCACCGCCACATTTTCGGCGTCATCCACCGGAAACGGGGTCAAGACGTATCTTTCCGAAGACCGTCCGGGGTGGGGCCGGCCGATCCCCAGCTTGATCCGCAGAAACTCATCGGTGTGGAGGGTGGCAATGATATCCAGCACCCCCTTATGGCCGCCGGGACCGCCGTGCTCCACCAGCTTGAGGCGCCATAGCGGCACATCCAGATCGTCATGAATGACCACTAAATCTTCGGGAGTGAGCTTGAAGTAGGCCAGCAGACGGGACACGGCCTGACCGCTGAGATTCATATAGGTAGTGGGTTGCGCCAGGATGATGGTTTCCTGGCCCACCCGGCCCTGTCCCCAGAGCGCCGCATGACCGGTGCGGTTAAGCGGTATATCCCAGAGTCTCGCCAGATACGCCACGACTTGGAATCCCAGATTGTGCTTGTTCCAGGCGTATTCCCGGCCGGGATTCCCCAATCCTACAATCAATCGCATTGAACCCTCAGCTATTAGCAGTTAGCTGCTAACCGCAAAAAATTGCCATATTTCCGCCTTTAATGATTACATCGGAACGGCATGAGAACATCAAGAAGAAGAAGAACACTGGACGCGAAAGATTAACTGCCAATCGCTAATTGCTGACTGCTTCTTTAGACAAACAGCGAACTCACTGAATCCTGGTTGTGAATCCTTTTGATGGCCTCCCCCAAGAGGGGCGCCACGGAAAGAACCTTGATTTTTTGCAGAGCTGCGGCTTCCGGGCTGAGAGGGATGGTGTCGGTGACCGCCAGGGTCTGGATCATGGACCCCTGCAAGTTGCTCACGGCGCTGCGGGACATCACCGGATGAGTGACGCAGGCATGGACCGTGCGCACCCCGTGCCGTATCAACAAATCCGCAGCCATGGTCACGGTCGCGCCGGTAGTGATCATATCATCCAGGATGATGGCTTCCTTGCCCCAAACATTGCCGATCAGGGTCATGGCTTTAATAGCTGTGGCATCCCGCCGCTTATCGATAATGGCTAAAGAGGTGTGCAGTCGCTTGGCAAAGGCCCGGGCTCGCTCCACCCCTCCGGCATCAGGCGACACCACCACCACATCGCCGGAGAAATTCTTCCTGATATAGTCCAGGGTCACGGGATTCGCATAGAGGTGATCCACCGGAATATTAAAAAATCCCTGGATCTGTCCGGTATGCAGATCCATGGTGAGCATGCGGTTGGCGCCGGCAGTAGTGATGAGATCAGCCACCAGTTTGGCGGAAATAGGGGTCCGGGGTGCGGTTTTGCGGTCCTGGCGGGCATAGGCATAATAGGTGACCACCGCGGTAATACAGCGGGCCGAGGCCCTTTTCAGGGCATCCACCATGATAAGCAATTCTAAAAGATGCTCATTGCAGGGTATGGAAGTGGGTTGTACGACATAGACATCCTTGCCCCGGACATTCTCCTGGAACTCTACCGAAATTTCTCCGTCGGAAAAAGTGCCCACCGCGGCATTCCCCAGCGGTATCTGGAGATATTGGCAAATCTTCTCAGCCAGAGGCCGATTGGCATTGCCGGAAAAGATTTTCAGATCGTCCATACGTCGTTCTCCCAAGTCATCTCGGGCTCAGGGCCGGTGAGCCCCCGGGCCACAGCCAACCAACCTTTGAAGCCCCGGCGCAATCTCAGCCCCGCCTGTTGAGCCTTTTCCCTGGTATGGAACAGGCCGAAGAGGGTGGGTCCGCTTCCAGAAATGCCCTGGGTCCAAGCTCCCGCGTCCTTGAGATCATCCAGGAGGGTCGCCAGTTGAGGGAAGCGCTTTAAAGCCACCGCTCCCAGATCGTTGCGCACCCAGACCTCCGGCTGCCCAGGGTCCCAGTTCTCCGTTTCGGGCGCATCCGGCAAACCCGCAAGATCAAGATTTTCATAGACCCAACGGGTGGATAACGGTACCCCCGGATTAACCAACAGATACCAGTAAGGGAGCAAAGACACGGAGTTGAGTCGGGTACCGATGCCGCGTCCCACTGCGGGCTGCCGGTCGAGAAAAAACGGAACGTCAGCCCCCAAGAGGCCAGCCAGGCGGTGGAGATGAGCTGGCGTCAGGGGGTTGCCAGCCAGATTATTCAAGGCCAACAGGGTGGAAGCGGCATCGCTGCTCCCCCCTCCCAGGCCGGCGGCCACGGGTATCCGCTTGAGGAGACGCAGATGCATCCCTCGCTTTTGCCCAGTCTCTTCTTGAAACTGCCGGGCAGCAAGCCACACCAGGTTCTCTGGTCCGCAGGGCAGGTCCGCGGCGTCACACTCCAGCCTGATATCTTCTCCACCCAGGGTGACGGTCAGGGCATCAGCCAGGGTCAGGGGCTGCATGACGGTTACCAACTCGTGGTAACCATCGGAGCGGCGACCCACCACTCGCAGATAAAGATTGACCTTGGCGGGGCACAATAACCGGACCGCGCTCCCGCCGGCATCTTTAATCAGCGTACCTCCCGGACATATGCCATACGTAAATCATAGAGCAGATGATCGAAGAGGTTTTCTTCTTCAGGGGTCAGGTTGTTTCGGGTCTTTTCCCGCAGCAGACCCAACAAGTCAATAGTCTGCTTGGCCAGAGAAAGATTCTTTTCGGTTTTGCCGGTCTCGGGATCCGGAACCGCCCCCAGGCTCGAAAACGCTGTGGAACTCAAAGAAAAAATGAAGGAAGGAAAGGTGATTTCCGGGAGAGGATGTTCCTCCCCGGGTTTGCCGGCCGCAGAGGCGGCCTTCTCGGAAGCCTCCTGAAAGGCCTCCTCAGCCGCCGCGCCCTTGGCACCGCCTTTTTTGGCCTCCTCTTCCCGGACCTTAGCCTTTTCTTCCTCGCTCAAATGAAGATAGCGCCGGTCTTCGACGGTGTAACCTTTGTCTTCGGGCTCACCCATGCTTACCTCCGGTGAACGCGTACCTGATAGACTCTAAAGTTCTAACTGATAAGCCATGGCCACATGTTCCAGGGCCAGGACATCCGCGAGACATTCCGGTGTCACCGGGGTATCGGTGGTGAGCAGGATGATATTCTGGCCCCGCTCCTTCTCCTGACCCACGGTCATCCGGGCAATATTAACGTTGTGTTTGCCGATGGTAGTGCCGATGGCACCGATCACCCCCGGGCGATCGGTATTGTAGATGAACAGCATGTGCCCCTCGGGAATCACTTCCATGCGGAATTTATTAATCCGTACCAGCCGGGGCTCGTATTTACCGAAGATGGTGCCCGCCACCACGTTTTCCTCGTGGCCGGCCTTGACCGTCAGGCGGATCAGGGTGGAGAAGTCCTCGGTGACATCCACTTTTTCTTCACTTATATGGATACCCCGGGAAGCCGCCATGGACGGGGCGTTGACGTAATTCACTTCGTCACCTACCACCGGAGAGAGCAAGCCCTTCAGGATGGAATGGGTCAGGGGCTTGGTATCCAGTTTGGCCACTTCCCCCACGTACGATATGGCTACTGCGGTGACGGCGCCTTCGCCGACTTGGGCCTGAAAGGAACCCAAGGCCTCGGCCAGGGTGAGATAAGGCTTGAGTTGGGCCAAGGCTTCCTGGCTTACCGAGGGGGCATTCACCGCATTTTTGATGGTGCCGTAGAGCAGCAGCTCCAAGATCTGCTCACATACTGCCATGGCCACATTAGCCTGGGCCTCTTCTGTGGAGGCGCCCAGGTGGGGGGTGCAGATCACATTAGGCATGTCCCGCAAGGGCCAGCCGGGCGGCGGCGGCTCGTTTTCGTAAACATCCAGGGCGGCGCCGGCTACCTTACCCTCCTTCAGAGCCGTCAGCAGCGCCTCCTCGTCAATGAGCCCGCCCCGGGCACAGTTGATGAGGCGTACCCCGAACTTTATCTTCATAAAGGCTTCCCGGCCCAAGAGCCTGGCGGTATCCTTGGTCTTGGGGGTGTGGATGGTGATGAAGTCGGACCGGGCCAGGAGTTCGTCCAGGGAAACCAGTTCCGCCCCGATGGTGGCCGCCAGTTCCTTGGTGATGAAGGGGTCATAGCACAGAACCCGCATCCGCAGGCCCAGGGCCCGCTCGGCCACCACGGTGCCGATGCGCCCCATGCCGATGATCCCCAGGGTCTTATTGAGCAGTTCGGTGCCCTGGAATTTCTTTTTCTCCCACTTGCCTTCCCGCATGGAGTTTGCCGCCTGGGGAATATTGCGGGCCAGGGCCATCATGAGGGACAAGGCGTGCTCTGCGGTGGTAATGGTGTTGCCCCCCGGGGTATTCATTACCACAATGCCACGTTTGGACGCCGCGGGGATGTCTACGTTGTCCAATCCGGTGCCGGCCCTACCCACCACTTTCAAGCGGTTTGCCGCGCCAATGAGCTCTGCGGTCACCTTGGTGGCGCTGCGAATGACCAGGGCGTCGGCATCCTTGATTTCGGCCAATAACTCCTCCGGCTGCATCCCGGGCTTAGCCACCACGTCAATATTGGGATGAGATTTGAGGATATCAATTCCGGCCTGGTGCAAGTTATCACTGATCAGGACTTTCATGCCGCCGCCTCCTTAGCCAGCATTTCTTGGGCGGCCCGCAGGGCGACGCCGGGTTCGACCTTGTATCCCAACTCGGTGAGAACCTTTTCCAGTCCGCCGATGGTGCCCAGAAGGTCTACGGTGTCAATGAAGCCCATGTGGGCGATGCGAAAAATCTTACCTTTGGCCTGGGCCTGGCCGCCAGCGATCCAGATGCCCTGCTCTCTGAGCTTGCTCACTACCTTCTGACCGTCCACTCCGGCCGGTGCTTCCACCGCAGTCAAGACATCCGATGGATTATTCTTGGAAAAGAGACTGAGCCCTATAGCCGCCATGGCCGCCTTGGTGGCTGTGGACAGCCGCCGGTTATGGGCATAAATCTTTTCCAGCCCAATTTGGCGAATTTTGGCTAAAACTTCTTGTAAGCCCAAAACCAAAGATACCGGCGAAGTGTAGGGGGTTTGGTTCTTACCCTGGGATTTGAGCTGTTTGCTAAAATCAAAGTAATATTTGGGCAGGGTGGACTTTTTGACAAACTCCCAGGCCTTGCCGCTTAGCGCGGCGAACGCCAGGCCCGGAGGCCGCATCATAGCCTTCTGGGAGCCGGCCACCAGCACGTCGATACCCCACTCATCCATGGGCAACGGATAGCCGCCCAGGGCTGAAATGGCGTCCACCACCAGGATGGTGCCCGGGCGGTTTTTGGTCACCTCCGCCAATTCTTTCACCGGGTGCTGTACCCCGGTGGAGGTTTCATTGGCCTGGACGAAGACCGCCTTGATCTCCGGGTTGGCATCCAGGCTCTTGGCTACTTCTTGGGGATCAACGGCCCGGCCCCATTCCACAGGGAGGCGGTTCACTTTTACGCCATAGACGTTGCACAATTCAGTCCAGCGTTCGCCGAACTTACCACCATCCACCACCATGGCGGTATCTCCGGCGGACAGGGTGTTGGCCACCGCCCCTTCCATGGCACCGGTGCCGGTGGCGGTGAACAATAATACCTCCTGCTCCGTTTGGAACAGGTATTTCAACCCCTCCCTGACCTCCGCCATAATATCCATAAAATGGGGCGAGCGGTGGTGGATGATGGGCTGAGCCATGGCCAACTGCGTTTCCGGGGCGACCGGGGTCGGTCCCGGAGTCATGAGATACATTTTCATTCTTAGTACCTTACCTTAATGACCTCATAAAGCTTGAGGGAATTTGTAAGAAGCCTGCGGAATTAATAATTTTATTTAGAATTAGGCTTACTGTCAACCCTCCGTTCCGGGGATTTGTGGATGCTGGCACACGTATCCTCTTTCTTGGAACCGATTTCCCACCATTGCCGCTCTTGTCCGGGAAGATGACCTTGCGGTGGCGACCGATATAGAGGCCAGTTGAGGCAGCAGACGCCGGGAGACCAGGGGCAGCCTGATAGTCGAAGGTCTCCAGCGTCTTCAGCAACGGGAACCTGGCCTCTCGCAGGCGCCGTTTCCGGCGGTTTTCACTCCGCCCTTCCAGTTCAATTTCCGTTAAGGAGAGGAGAAAGTCGCTGTAGTCCGGGCTTTGTGCCCCAGCCTGCCGGAGCTGCGGTGCCAACTGGCGCAGCATGTGGGGAGAGATTGAGCGCCTTGAGATTGTCGATGCGTACCTTCTCCGTGGCGGGTTTCCTGGCGTTACTCTCAACTACGCGTAGCTGCGTAGCTCGGGAATCATGGTGGCCGTCCCCTGCTCAAGGGACGCAAACTCCGGGTCCGGCCAGACCCAACTTAAACAAAAAATTCTAACATTTTAAATGCTCCTCATGACGGGGGCAGGCCACTGAGACCTCATCTTTGGTTCAATAAAAAAATTTATTTCAAGATAATCAGAAGAGGCTCCTTGTCAATCCAAAAGGCGCTGTAGCGGTGATGGAGTATATCTCCCATGGCACCTCCATGGGGCGAATGCGGGAAGCGACTTTAGTCAATTTTAAAAATGTCCCAGGAAGCTAAAATGGAGTTTAAGGATTTTCTTCAACCTACCGATAGATTGAGTAAAAGATTTTAAATACCTTTCAGATAATGGTAGCGAGTTCGTGTGTGTCTAACGGCTGGAAATCTTCCAACCGAGGTTCAATTAATAACTGTCAGCAAAATCTAATTTAGTCACCGACGAGGCGGTAGGCATGATTTTTAGGACTGCCACAGGGATTGACAAAGCGCGGAGATGTTAACAAAAAAAGTGTAACCTGAAATGAGAGCAATTTGCCTCCCTTACCAGGACAAGGAGTAGTCCTATATGTTTGAAATTTTCAGAGCACAGATGGATTATATTTTATTTTTTTATGGTCTCAGCCTTATTCTTCTCCTACCTATCTGTCACTTACTGAACCGCAGGTCCGAACGTTTCTTGCCATGGGTATGGTTAGGTCTATTCGGCGCTGCCCACGGATTGTATGAGTGGATGGACCTGTTAACCCTGGACCTCTTGAACAGTTCCGCTATTAATCTGCTCGGACTCGGCCTGATGGTCCTGTCTTTCATCTTTCTAATGGAATTTGGCCGAGCCGGCACCCTTGCTCTACGAGGTCGTGCTCCGGGGCGCTGGATCATCGGAGCATTCTTGCTGGGATTGGCAATTTTGGTGGGTGTGGCCGGGATTCCCGGTTTGTGTGCCACAAGCCGCTATAGCCTGGGATTAGTGGGTGGTTTATGGGCTGGCTGGGTCTTGTATGTTGCCTCCCGAGACCCTGGTCTGGGGGGGCTGTCGTTATCGATTGCCTCCCTAATAATGGGAGTTTATGCTCTGGCCTCTGGCTTGGTGGTCAGCCCCGCACCATTTTTCCCCGCCTCTTGGCTTAATTCGGCCACCTTTTTCAGCGGCACGCGCTTCCCTATCCAGTTGCTAAGGGCCTTACTCACCCTGGGGTTGGCTACTTGCCTCTGTTTCTTTGCCCAGGCATGTCTGGCTCAGGAAGCCGATAGTCGCATTCGGGTATGGGGGAGAACCTTGATGTCCGGAGCCGCGATGGCAGTGTTAGCCCTGCTCGTGTTGGGGTGGTTAACCACCCAATATTTTGGCGAGAAAGCTACGCAGGAAATCCGGTCTAATCAAGAAAGCCATGCCAAAGTCTTGGTCCTCATGATGCTGGATAAAATGGGTGAAACCGACCATTTGGTGAGCACTATGGCTGCCTCTCCCTCAATCGCCTCTGCCTTCGCGCACAAAGACGCAAAAACCCTCCCGCTAGCCAACGCGGTTTTGGATCGCTATAGTAAGGCCCTGACGGGATCGGTCTGTTACTTGATTGGTCTCAATGGCCGAACCATCGCCTCTTCCAACCGCCACCAGGCCGCCAGCTTTGTGGGCGAAACCTACAAGTCCCGGCCATATTTCAAGGATGCTGTAAAAGGGACGGCAGGACGGTATTGGGCACTCGGAGCTAATTCCAAGGTATTGGAGTATTATGCCAGTTATCCGGTCCGCAACCGCGCCGGACAGGTTAAGGGAGTTGCGGTCTTAAAACGTCCGGTCGGAGGGCTGAAAGCATTCTTTCCGGAGCAAAGCCTGGGAATGGTTTTGGACGCTTACGGACTTGTGGTCATGGCCAATCAACCAGAAATGGTCAAGAAAAGCTTGGGGCCCTTGTCCCCGGAAATCCGGAAGCGCCTGGTGACCTCTCACCGGTTGGGTTCAGGTCCTTTTAGTCCGATTTTGGCTCGGGTACCGGTGGATGGTGGAGAATACCTGTTCGAAGGCAAGCGATATGTGGCTCTGCGTTGGCCTTTCCCATGGGAAACCTGGTCCATATTAGTCCTGACCCCCATGCACTCCATCATCCAAAGCAGGCTCATGGGCATCGGCATTACTCTGCTGGTATGTTTGGGAGTGATAGGATTCCTGGCGATCATCGGCATGACTATTGATTCCACTGCCCGCATTCAGAGTTCGGAACGGCGGTACCGCATCCTCTATGACAACCTGAGGGACGGCTCCGCTACCATAGATCTAAATGGCTGCTTTATTGAATTCAATCCTGCTTTTCAGGAAATGCTGGGTTATTCCGCGGAAGAGCTGCTTGACCTGAACTATAAAGATATCACTCCGGCCAAGTGGCTGCCGATCACGGCAAAGATCACCGAAACTCAAGTTTTCCCGAGAGGATATTCTGATCTTTATGAAAAGGAGTATTGCCGACGGGATGGTTCCATAATCCCGGTTGAATTGCGGACTTACCTCATCCGTGACCGTAAGGGCAGGCCTGAAGGCATGACTGTCTTTGTCAGGGATATTGCGACCCGGAGACAGGTGGAAATAGCGCTGCGGGAAAGCGAGCAAAAATACCGGGAATTGGTGACCACCGTGCCGGCCATGGTCTTTAAAGGTTACTCGGACTGGTCGGTAGATTTCTTTGATGACAAGGTTGAGGAACTTACGGGCTATCCCACCGACGATTTTAGTTCCCGGAAGGTTAAATGGTCTAAGCTGATTTGGGCCGAGGATTTGGAGGACGCCGAGGCGATTTTTAAACATGCCTTGAAGACTGACAAATACTATTTGCGAGAATACCGCATCTGGGGAAGATTAGGCAAGGTACATTGGATCCGGGAACGGGGCCAGATCGTCTGCTATCCGGATGGCAAGATCAACTATGTCAGTGGAGTATTTTCCGATATCACCAGTGAACATGAGACCAAAATCGCCCTGAAAAAAAGCGAAGAGAAGTACCGATTGGTGTTCGAAAATGCCCCTGTGGGTATTGTCCAGTTTGATAAACGGGGAGTTGTCACCGATTGTAATGAGAAGTTTACCGAGATCATTGGGGCCCCCAAAGAAAGGGTTATCGGGTTCGATATGCCCCAGCACTTGGAAAATGACAGGTTCAGGGGTGCAGCGGTGGCCTCCTTAAACGGCCAGTGCGGTTTTTATGAAGGAGACTACCGTTCGGTCCTGGGGAACAAGCTGACCGCGGTGCGGGCTATTTTTCAGGGGATACTGTCTCCAGAAGCCGATTTGGTAGGCGGGGTGGGCATTTTCGAAGACATCACCGTTCGCCGGCAGGCGGAAGAGGAGTTGAACAAGTCTCTCTCGCTTCTCCATGCCACGCTGGAATCCACCGCCGACGGCATTCTGGTGGTTGACCTCAATGGCAGGATCGTGAGTTATAACCGCAAGTTTTTGGATCTATGGCGCATCCCCGAAGAAATCGTCGCTACCAAGGATGACCAACAGGTCCTGGACTTTGTCCTCAACCAGCTACAAGACCCTGAAGCCTTCATCAGCAAGGTGAAAGAACTCTACAATAACCCGGAGGCAGATAGCTTTGACGTACTAAAATTCAGGGATGAACGATTTTATGAGAGGTCCTCAACGCCCCAGCGCCTGGGAGAGAAAATTGTAGGCCGGGTTTGGAGTTTTCGAGACGTGAGTGAACGCACCCAGGCCGAAAATGACCTGGAATGGTTGCGGTTGCAGCATGAAATGATCTTGAACTCTGCAGGAGAAGGCGTGTTTGGAGTGGATTCCAGGGGGAACGTTACGTTTATCAATCCTGCGGCGTTGACCTTAAGCGGCTACGAGAAAAGAGAACTGTTTGGACAAAATATTCATAAGCTTTTGCATTATCAGAAAGCAGACGGCAGCCCTTATCCCGAGGAGGAATGTCCCATCCACCGCACTCTCATTGACGGAGAGCACCGGCGGGTCAGAGATGATGTGTTCTGGACCAAGAAAGGCAAACCCTTACCGGTGGAATACGTGGCCAGCCCTTTGGAGGAAAATGGTCATATAGTGGGGGCGATGGGGGTATTCCGAGACATTTCCGAACGCAAACAATGGGAAGAAGATCTTCAAAAAGTCAATTCTCACCTCCAACTGTTGGTTTCCGAATCGGAAAAGCGCAACCGACACATGACCCTACTCCACGAAATGAGCGATGTGCTCCAGGCCTGCCATAGCTTGGAGGAAGCCTATAATACCACGGCTCATTTTGCGCCTAAGTTATTGAACCTCTTTGAAAAAGTGATTGACTGGGGCGCCTCCCTGGAGTCGGTTCTGGAGCCAGTGTTCACGCCGGATGAATGTTGGGCTTTGCGGCTCGGTCGAGAGCACTTGGTGCATGACCCCGCTTCCGGATTGCGTTGTCGGCATGTGTCCCAGCCATTGCCCGCGAGATACCTCTGCGTTCCCATGATGGCCCAGGGGGAGGCCATCGGCATCTTGCATTTGCAAGAGCCCTTCAGCAAAGAAAACCATCCAGAATTTACCTCCACATTAGCCGCGACGGTGGTGGAAGGCGTTGCCTTGGCCTTGGCCAATCTAAAACTTCGGGAAACCTTGCGTAGCCAGGCTATCCGGGATGATCTCACCGGGCTGTTTAATCGCCGCTACATGGAAGAGACTCTGGAGCGGGAGCTGCATCGGGTAACCAGAATGAACCTACCTCTGGGACTGGCGATGATGGACCTGGACCATTTTAAAAGATACAACGATACCTTCGGTCATCATGCCGGGGACGAATTGCTCCGGGCTTTGGGAGGTTTAATCAGTAGCCAGATTAGGGAAGATGATATTGCCTGTCGCTACGGCGGGGAGGAGTTCATAATCATCATGCCGGGGGCTTCGCTAGAGGTTACCTTAGAGCGCACCGAGCGGATGCGCCAATGTGTCAAACAACTCCACGAACTCCGTCCGAACCAGTTTTTACACCCTATCACTATTTCTATGGGTTTGGCGGTCTTCCCTGATAACGGTTCTTCGAGCAGCGTCTTGATCCAAGCTGCGGACGCCGCCCTTTACCGGGCCAAGAAAGAAGGACGCGACCGTGTGGTGTCGGTGGATGATCCGGCTGGCTTGAGGGAAACGGGCTAAGGTTAAAGAATCCTCCCTTAAATGCAAGCCTTTATCAAGCCGGTAAATCCTTGCGGTATGATGGTGCCATACCCCTGACCCTAAAACATGGTGGCCGGGTCGATATCATAGGTGAGGCTAAGGTGGGAACGAGGGGCGGGGGCCCAGACCTGCGGCAGGTGTTGGAGCAGGCGCAGCAGGGCAGGGCGGCCGTAACTTTTGATGAGAATTTGCCAGCGGAACCGGCCCTTGAGACGGGTGAGACCCGCAGGCGCGGGACCCAGGATTCGCACCCGGGTCCGCAAATTTTGATCGCTCCTCCGGAAATTTTCCAAAACCGCGGCCACACGCCGGGCCTCCCGGATGACATTTTCCTCTTGAGGTCCGCTTAGGCGCACCAAAGCCAGACGGGTGAAGGGTGGGTAGCCCAATTGCCGCCGGGACTCCAGTTCCCGCTGGAAAAAGCTGTCATAATCCTGGGCTTGCACCGCGTTAAAAACATAGTGCTCCGGCTGGTAAGTCTGAATCAATACCGTGCCTTTAGCTATGCCTCGGCCGGCGCGACCGGCTACCTGAGACAGGAGCTGAAAGGTGCGCTCACCGGCGTGATACTCCGGGAAAAAGAGACTGAGATCCGCGGCAATGACCCCCACTAGAGTGACCTGGGGGAAATGATGTCCCTTGGTGATCATCTGGGTGCCCACCAACATATCCAGTCGGCCTGAAGCAAAGTCTTGCAAAACCGCCAGCGCCCGGCCGCTGTGGGACGCGGTATCACGGTCCAGGCGGGCCACCCGGGTTCCGGGTAACTTCCGTGTAACCTCCGCTTCCACCTGTTCGGTGCCCACCCCATAGCGCTTGATGGCTGTGGATTGGCAATGGGGGCAGACCTCCGGCACCGCCTCAGCATAGCCGCAGTAATGGCAGACCAGGCGATTCTGAGCCTGGTGATGAGTCAGAGCCACACTGCAGTTGCGGCATTGGAAGACGTGACCGCAAAAGAGACAGAACATGGCCCGGGCATAACCCCGCCGATTAAGAAAGAGCAGGGTCTGTTCTCCTCGGCGGAGCACATCTTCCAGGGCCGTGAGCAGAGGGCGGGAGATAATCTTGAGACTTTTGTCGCCCCGCTGGCTCCGCAAGTCCACGAGCTGGATTTCGGGAAGGGCTTGCGGAGTGACCCGGCGGCTCAAATGGAGATACTGATATTTGCCTTGCCGGGCGAAGTGAAAGGTGGTCACTTGGGGGGTGGCGGAGACCAGGACCACTGCAGCTCCCGCCAGTTTGCCCCGATAGAGGGCCACGTCGCGGGCCTGATAGAGAAAGCCACCTTCTTGCTTGTATGAGGGGTCGTGCTCTTCATCCACTACCACCAGTCCCAGGCGGGGCAAGGGGGCAAAGACTGCGGAACGGGCTCCTACCACAATGTCTACTTCTCCCAACATAATGCGGCGCCACTGTTCTGTTCGGAACGCCTGCGAGAGGCCGCTGTGGAGCAGGGCAACCCGACGGCCGAAGCGGCGCTTGAAGGCCTGCGCCACGGGATGGGTTAAGGCGATTTCGGGCAGCAGGACCAGGACCTGGCGTCCCCGGGACAAGGCATGGCTGGCCGCTTTCAGGTAGACCTCAGTTTTGCCGCTGGCAGTGACGCCATGCAGGAGAAAAGGAAAGAAACCGTCAGCGTCAATTCTCTGGACTATGGCCGCCAAAGCCCGGGCCTGTTCGGGGGCCAGGGTGTGCGGCGCTTCGGCTTTGAGGGGCCTCTCATCGGCGAGGGTACGCAAGCGGGTGCGATCTTCCAGGGAAACCAGGTTTCGGCCGGCCAGGCGCCGCAGGCTATCATGACAGGCGGGAAATTGGCGCTTTAGATCTTTTACTGCGGTGGGGCCGGCCTGTCGGAGATAAGTGAGAATAGCGAGTGATTTGGGACCAAGACGTTTTGGCGCGATTCGATCGGTTTCCAGTTGAGCCTCAGGTACGGCCCAGACCTCCCGTTGCGTTTTGGCAGACGCCGTTCCCCCCGGAATGACGAAGTTCAAGGCTTCCCCCAGGGGATACTGATAGTAATCTGCAACCCAACGGAACAGAGGCACCAGTTCCGGGCCGAACCGGGGCACAGGGTCAAGGATCTCCTTGATGTCACGGAGGGTAACGGCAGGCGCCTCCTGAGCGGGACCCAAGAGATACCCCGTTACCAGGCGTCGGCCTACCGGCACCCGCACCAGGTTGCCCACCCGGGCTGCACCGGCCAGAGCAGCCGGCAGGCGATAGGTCAGGGAGTAAGGCAGGGGCAGAGCTACCGCTACTTCCCAAAGGTTCGCCTCCATAGATTTTGTCAACGGGTCAGTTTGGGGCATTGAAAAACAACTCATTCCCTAAGATGCCGAATATGGCCACTATCATTAATGCATTCGAATATACATAATGGTACATTGAGTTTCCCACCGATTCATTTTGGCGAGAATTCCTTGTTTTATAAAGTTTTTAACCTGGGTGCCTCTTGGGAGTAATCCGATTGAAAACCGAAAAGGTCATGGTAGGCCACGGTTACAGCGCAGAACGAAATGGGGATACTCGCCAGCAGACCGATGCCCAGCAGGAGCGCCCCCGCCAGATTAATGAGGATCAACAGGAGCAAAAAAGCGAAAAAGCCGAACCACAAGGGGGTTACGGTCCGTCGGCTTAGCTCCAGGGCCGGCCAGAAGTCCATACGGCGATCCACCACCAGGCAAGAAGCAAAGAGATAGCTCACGGTCAGATAGATTCCCGGGATGATCAAGAAAATCATGCCGATGGCGATCAAAAGCGAACCCACTATTGACACCAGAAAGAGAGACCAAACAAAAGTTTAGCGGCCACGATGAAGTTGCCCATCATCAAGGCGGGGCTGATGGCGCAGGATCCTACCGGGCCCAAGACGGGAATGGCATTCAGGACCACCTGGAAGAAGAGGTTCAGCAAGCCGAAGCTGATAAACCCATATGGATATTGTCTGAATATATCCCAGCCGATTTTAAAATAGTTTCCCAAAGGCAGCCTCGATAGCATCGGGGTGAAAGGGCGGTTTTTGGCTGGTGGCCTTGGAGGCTGGGGCTGACCACAGGAAGGGCAATAGAGTGAGTCTCCAGTCACTTGTTGGCCGCATTTGGGGCATGAGGGCATGATTTCTCCTCGGGGCGCTGGCTCGATTTTAAACTGATGTCGCTTGTCCTACTCGATGGCGATGTTATCAATTGCCGCAAGAGATGGCAAATAGACCCTGAAACCATAATATGGCTGGTTAACTGCCAACATATCCCTAACCCAAGAAATGCTTCTTACGGATTTTAGCCTGTTATAGTAATTGCCAAAAGTCTTTTCCTACCCCCCCTCACCCTAACCCTCTTTCCCCGCTGGGGGGAAGGGGATAAGAGGAAAGAATTTTTGGCAATCGCGATAAAATTTCAAGGGCACGGCTCGCCGTGCCCTACGGTTTTCATGAATTTGGGGATGGGAGTTGGAAGAAGGGGGGAGGCTTCATAGCAGCGACCCGAAGCCTTCCTGCCTCAAAATAATCAGTTCCGCTTTATCCCCGCCGGTCCTGGTACTGGCGCACCTGGTACATGAAGGCCTCCAGGCGGGTGCGGGTATGGGTTTGTTCCTGGCCGTCGTAGGCCAGGTTGAGGAAGGGGATATTGTCGTGGTGTTCCCGGAACCGTTTAAACAGCGAATTGACCACCGTGCCCGGCATGCAGGTGAAGGGCATGATATTCACCAGGCCGCAGGCGCCCTTACGCACGAAGTCCCGGGATTTCCCCATGCTTAAAATGGCTTCCCCTTCAAACGAAGGATGCAGGTAATCCTTGGCCAGTTCCAGTGTGTCGGGAATGGAGGGTTCCTTCAGGTTATTGATGCTGCCGTGGAAGATTTCTTCCAGGCGGTGCTCGTCCTTCTTCTGCACCCGTTCTTCCAGGCAGACGGTGATCAGTTCCCGGAAATTCCGGTTGACCCAGGCATTATATTTGGAAAAATGCACGACGTAGAGTAGCCACTCGCCCACGGGTGGCATCCAGACTTCGCCCCCCAGGGCCTCGATTTCCTTCACCGCATTCTCATTGGAAAACTTGTTGGAGCGGACGTAGATTTCGCCCACCACCCCCACCACGGGCTTGCCGCCATTGACACTCAAAGAGACGTCATCAAAGACGTGTCGGGCTTCTTTTAAGGTGGTGATTACATCGCCCCGGCTCCGCAAGGCCTGATAAACTTTGTCAAGATAGTGTTTGTAGACCTTTTCGGCCTCGCCGGGAATGGACTCATAGGGGCGGGTTTCCCGAAGCTTCTTCTCCAAAAGATCAATAGCCACCACACCGTTCCAGGCGATCCGGGTAAAGTCTCCACCCACTAGACCCACTTCCTTGAACATGTTTTCGTTTTGGTCCGGCGAATAGACCGGGACCTGGGGATACCCCAGGTCATCCAACACCAGGCGGTGGAAGCGGTGATACTGGCCGAAACGGCAGGGGCCATCGGCCGCGGGCATGAAAAAGGCACTCTTTTCCGGGTCGAAGTCCGGGCGCTGCAACAGTTTTGCCAGATCGCCGGTAGTGAGGATGAGGGGGTAGCATTCCTTGCCGCTGGTTAAGCGGCGGCCAAGTTCCAGGGTCTCGGCATCCGAGTCCGGCAAGGACTCGGCCTCGCCGCCGCAGGCTTCGAACGCCGCGGTCAAGGCCAGGGCTTGGTCAGTCATAGGGGGCAGATAAATTTTGCGCTTAAGATTGCCGGTAACGCGGTAACGATAAGGCGACAACCTGGCCGAGGCCGACTCCACCGTGACATTTTTCAGACTGTCCAGAAAAGCTTCCAGCCGGGTGATAGCCCCCACGTCAGAGGAGTGCTCATCAATCTCGATTTCCAGGTAAGGCTTGCCTCGCATGCGGTCCTTGAAGAAGTGCTGGATGAAAGAGTCGGGACCGCAGCCGAAATTGGTGATGTAAATCCCATAAAGCCGGGGGTCTTGGCGAACCAGTTCGGCCACACCCAGGATCTTCTGGCCGAAGCGCCAGTACATGGGTTTGATTTCATCCAGCTGATCCACCTGATCCACCGGCAAAAAGTCCATGGGCATGGCCAGCACCCCCAACTTCCGCAGCTTGCGGTGCAGGTTGAGGTTCATGCCGGGGTCCAAGGCGTTGTAAGGGCGGCCGATGAGGATCATGAGACGGCCATCGGCAGGCAACGATTCCAGGATTTCCTGGCCCCGGGTGCTGAGGCGCTCGTAGTAGGTCTGCTGGGCTGCCTGGGCCTTGAGCATGGCCCGGTTTATCTTGAAGGCGCTAACCCCCAGTTCCTTACCCAGTTTTCGCAAGCCTTGCCGCAGTCGGCGGTCCCCTCTCCCGAAGTAGAGCACTGTAGAAAGCATTTCGGCACCGAACTCGGCAAAGTCGATGGCTGTGTGAACGGTGTAGCACAGGGATTGAGCCATGGGACAGACTACGCCGTTGCCGATTTCGGGATGGGGGTGGGGCATATCGATGACGCTGGGCAGGAAGATGCGCTTGACCCCGGCCTTGAGCAGATCCAGGATGTGGCCGTGGGCTACCTTGACCGGATAGCAAGGCTCCGCGGCCAGGGCTTCCACCCCTTGGTTGATTATCTTTTTGTTGGTTTTGGGGGAGAAAACTACGGTGAACCCCAGGTCTTCGAAGAAGGCCCGGAAGAAGGGCATGAGCTCTTGGAAGAACATGGTCCGAGGGATACCGATGGGTCCCCGGGGCCCCTCTTTGGGAGGTTCCTCACCGTAAAGCCAATTTTCACGCTCCAGGAGTAGGTCGGGGAGGTCATATTGCTTCTGGTTCTTGTCCACCTCGTATTTTTCACAGCGGCTGCCATAGAACAGGGGCTGTTCTCCCTCGATCTTCACCTGGCGAATTTCGCAACAGTTGGGACAGCCGTTGCATTCAAAGGAAGTAATCTCATACTGTCGGTCGGCCAGGTCGAATCCTTTGAACTTGGATGCGGCCCAGTCCCGTTCCCGCATGCCGAGAGTCGCAGCGCCGATGGCTCCGGTGACGTCATGGTGAGGTGGCACGGTGATCTTTTTGCCACAAACCTGCTGGAACGCTGCGACAATACCCTGATTGGCCGCGGTGGCCCCCTGGTAGAAAATATTATTACCGATGGATCGGTCTTCCACTACCTTGTTGAGGTAATTCTGGACGATGGAGTAGGACAGACCGGCCACCAGGTCTTCTTTGGCCGCACCCCGCTGTTGGTGGTGCACCAGGTCGGATTCCATGAACACGGTGCAACGCTCCCCCATGCGCACCGGGCTTTTGCTGGCCAGGGCCAGGTCGCCAAACTCGCCTTTAATGGAGATTCCCAGCTTTTCGGCCTGCTCCTCCAGGTAGGAGCCGGTACCCGCCGCGCAAACCTTGTTCATCATGAAGTCCACGATGGCGCCTTGGCTTAAGCTGATGAACTTGGAATCCTGGCCGCCGATCTCGAAGATGGTGTCCACACTGGGGTCAATGGCCGCAGCAGCCGTGGCCTGGGCAGTGATTTCATTGCGCACGACATCGGCGCCGATGAAATCTCCGGTGAGGTAACGGCCCGAACCGGTGGTGGCCGCGCCCATGATCTTGACCCGGTTACCGATTTTGGCCCCTGCCCGGCGCAGGCCCTCGGTGATGGCCTCCAAGGGCCGGCCCGCGGTCATTAGGTACTCCCGGGCCAGAACCCGCATCTGGGAATCAATAACTACAACATTAGTGCTGATGGAACCAACGTCGACGCCCAGATAGGCTTCCACTACGGAGCCGTCCTCGGGCAGATCAATGACTTGGTAGTGGTCCGGGCCCAGAACCTGCGGTGCTTCAAGAGGCGGTAAGCGCCGGGATTGATCGTGGTCTCTGAGCAGGTGTTCCCGGAGCAGGGATAAGTCCAGGTGGAAATCGGCGGGTAAATTCTCTCGGGCCACTAGCACCGCGCCCACTGCTCCCAGCGAGCAAAAGTGGGGCGGGATGATCAGGCCTTCGTCATCCAGCTTGAAGACCTGGCGGAAGGCCTGACGAACCCCCAGGTTATGGGCTACGCCGCCCTGGAAGGCCACCGGCGGCGTGACGGTCTTGCCTTTAGCAATATTGCTCTTGAGGTTGCGAGCCATGGCTTGGCAGAGACCGGCGATGATCTCGTAATCCGGGGTGGCGCACTGCTGGAGGTGGATCATGTCGGTTTTAGCAAAGACGCTGCAGCGCCCGGCCACCCGGGGCGGAGTGGTGGACTTCAAAGCCAGTTCGCTAAAATCTTCGATGCTATAGCCCAAGCGGTGCGCCTGCTGGTCCAAAAAAGAACCGGTGCCTGCGGCGCACATGGTGTTCATGGCGAAATCCTCGATGACCAGATGGCCGTCGACTTCGTCCACCATGATCATTTTGGCGTCTTCGCCTCCCATGTCGATGATGGTCCGGGCTGGCGGAGCAAAATGGTTGGTACCACGACCCTGAGCGATAACTTCATTGATAAACTGGCATCCCAGGACATCCGCCAGGCGTTTGCCTCCCAGACCTGTACAGGCCGCCAGGCGGCAATGCTCCAAGGAAAATTCCGGACCCAGGTTTTCCAGCAGGTTCAAAGCGGTGCGGTATGGCGCCCCCAAATGGCGGCGGTATTCATCTTTGAGCACCTCCCCCTCGGGATTCATAAGCACCAGGTTAACGCTTACAGAGCCGATATCCAGCCCCACGTCGAATTTGCCTTGCATAATCCGTATCCCCCGAATTGCGCACAACTCGCTTCAGAAAGTTCATCAATGCCTGAAGGGCTTGAAAGAATGTCTTTTAAGTCTGATGGCGATAAAATTCCTGATCATGAAAACGTTCATGGGTAATGCGGCCTGAATCCAAGAGGCGTTTTAACCGGGCCACCACCTGCACCAGAGGCAGGCCCAAGAGCTTTGCCAGATCCCCGGCGGTCATGGGACGCCGGGAGAGCATTTCCACCAAGTCTTCATCCTGACAGGGTAATTCGGCGATATCTTCCCGGTTAAAAGAAGCGATGACCTCCACCGGCCCTCCCAGAAAAGCCGCAACTGCTTCCATCTCGGTGAGGTTCAACTGCCGGGCCGCGGCCTCCACCACCGGCCTCACCGCAGTATTGAGCTGAATTTTATCCGGTGTGATTTTCCTGAGGGCCCGGCGCAAGAGGTCCAGTTCCTCTAGGGTATCATTAATTCCTTTTAGAAGCATGATTTCCAGCAATATTTTGCCTGGATACTCCCGACGCAAAGCGCTTAATCCTTCGAGCAAAGAGTCCAGGGAAAGCTCGGGCAGGGGCCGGTTGATGAACCGGTAGGTCTCTTCCCGGGCCGCGTCCAAAGAAGGGAGGACCAAATCCGCGGCAGCCAACTCCGCCCGCACCTCAGGCAGATAGAGGAGAGCCCCGTTGGTGAGCACAGCCACCGGAATCTGGCTTATGTCTTTGAGCACCTGGATAATGCGCCCGATCCCCAAATTAAGGGTGGGCTCGCCGGAGCCGGCCAGAGTGATAACATCGGGCGGCTGGGACAAATCCCGGAGATAATCTTCCAATTCAGCAATGATCGTTTCCGTCTGGTAGACAAAGCGCTTCCGGGTCTGATGGGTAGTGCTCCCCACCTCGCAGTAAATACAATCATAAGTGCAGGTCTTGGGGGGTATGAGATCTACCCCTAAAGACAGCCCCAGGCGGCGAGACGGAACCGGACCGAACAGGTGGGCCATATTAAAAGCAACCCAATTGACATTGAATGATTTTTATCTTTAGTTCATTAAGCAGGTCCCCCAAATCCTTGCGGGGGAGACACAATTCTTCAGCCAGACGGAAAGCCGTAGCACAGGCAATTTTGCCATTGGGGGCCGCCGCCTCGATTCTGGTCTTTATATCTTCTAACGCCATGCATACCTCTAAAGAAATCCATTTTGTTAAAAAATAGCCTATGAAGGGGTAAAAATCAAGAAAGAGGCGATTGTCAATTCCATATCTCATTCGAAAAACTGCCTCTCAATGCGACACTTTCTAAATATATATATAATGTATTGATTTACAAATCTGAATTTTAGAAGGAATATGCAATGAAAGTACTGGCAATAGGCGGGTCGGCCCGGCCTCAGGGGAACACCCGGTTGCTGCTCACCGAGGCCCTCAAGGTGCTGGAGGGGCACGGGATTGCCACGGAATACCTCTCTTTGCACGACAGAGATATCCGGCCGTGTCAGGCTTGTATGAAATGCGCTAAAGACAGGAACCGCTGCTCCCAGGAAGACGATTTCATGCCAGTATATGAGGCCATGGCCGCGGCCGACGGGCTTATTGTGGGCTCTCCGGTATATTTCGGTTCGGCCACGCCCAATCTTATGGCCCTATTGGACCGGGCCGGTTTCGTGGCCCGCATGGGGGACAACCCTTTTGCCCGGAAAGTGGGCACTCCCATTGTGGTGGCGCGGCGCGCCGGGGTTAATTTCACCTATGCCCAGTTGCAGTTCTGGTTCTGCATTACAGGCATGGTCACGCCCGGCAGCAGTTATTGGCCCATCGCTTATGGCCTTAACCCTGGAGAAGTAGCCAGCGACACTGAGGGTCTGAAAACCATCGCCGATCTGGCAGACAATATGGCCTGGCTCATGAAAAAATTGGCTTAGCAGAGTACTTGGGGAGACGACCAGGATTTTTCGCCAATGCCTTATTCCTCCACCATTCGCTTATGACTATACATGAAACTTGCAAAGCAAATTTTCCAGGAGGCTTTATGAAGCGATGCACCCTGCGAATTTTGGTGGGACTGCCTATCCTGATTTTGGCCGCATCCGTGGCTTTGGCCCAACCGGGCCAGGTTCTCATCATCCGCCATGCTGAAAAGCCGCAGGCGAAGAGCGCCGTCAGTCTGTCCCTCAAAGGACAGGAACGGGCCATGGCGCTGGTGCCTTTTTTGACCCAAACACCGGAATTAATCTATCATGGCCTGCCTGCAGCATTGTTTGCCACTAAAATTGCCCCTCCCGACTTTAGCAAATGTGCTCTGGAAACCATCGATCCCCTCTCCCGACGCTTGCGGGTCCTCACGGATGTCCATTATGCTAAATGGAACTATGCCGGCTTGGCCCAGGAGATTCTGAGCAATCTAAAATATGAAAGAAAAGTCGTGCTTATCTGTTGGGACCATGAGTATATCCCCAAGCTGGCTGCATCCCTGGGCATTTTTCCCGAACCGCCCCGCTGGCCGAAGAACGTGTTTGACCGGGTGTGGATCATTACCTACAGGCACGGCCAGGCCAGCCTGGTTAATATGCCTCAAAGTCTGCTGTTTGGGGATGCGGCGGAGTAGCGATCTACATAGCCCCTAAAAATGTTGAAGATTCGCATATGATACGCT